>JASJBG010000028.1 GCA_030066625.1 Woeseiaceae bacterium | reverse complement strand
ATTTTGCCGGTCAGCGGGTCGATCTTGCAGTCGTAGCAGGAAAAAGAGTACGCAACCAGCGGGTCGCGGCTGGCTATCTTGTAGTACACATCAGCTTTCTTGTAGGTCGGCAGCTTTGCAACCCACACCTGCCGGCCCGCTTCGTCCACGGCAAGGAGATTGGGAAACGGGACTTTTAGGTTCGCGTTGGGGTCGAGGAGCACGATGATTAGACTTCGGTTTTCGAAGGCATCGGCGACCGCGTGATCGAAGGTCGCGATTCTCTCCGAGCCGATATAAAGCTCCCTGCCATCGAAAGAAACCATTCCCAATTGATGCATCCGTGGCGCGTGAATTGTCATTGTAACCCCCGAAAGCCGGGGTCATGCTCAGCGCCACTCATCGACTTCGATCCGCCAGTTTGCAGGAATCTCGCCATCCGCGAACACGGCATGCACCCTGTCCCAGGGCCAGCGCAACAGCAGCGCGGCACCGTAAGCATTCAACAGCCAGCCAACGGCATAACCGACGAGCATGTTCACAACGGCGACGGTAAGGAAAGCGGCCCCCCAGAGCAATCCATGCTGCTGGTCCCTGACCGGCATATCCTGGGCAATGCCGAGATAGTCAGCGAGGGAAGCGCCGACATAGAACGTCGGCACGAACGACAGCATCAGGCAGACAAAGGGTACCGCGTACAGTGCAAGCTTGACCCGCGGCTTGAGACCCTGGTTCAGGGCACCGCTGAACGCAAGCTTCAGCATCGCCCCTTACGGAGGGCTGCGAAGCGTCCATCGGGGCACGCTACAAATCGCTGCAGGCAAGGAAAAAGGCCCTTGGAAACGCGCAGTGTCTGCGCATTGCTGAGCGTGTCGCTGGTGGTGCGCTTCAAGGCGCCGCTCCGCAAAAAAACGGAGCGTACACGGCTAGTACGTGAGTATTTTTTGCGGAGCGGCAACGCCGAAGCGCGCCGCCAGCTGTGGGTTCGAGCATAAGCTGTAGCCTCCGACTTAATCAAATCAGTTATTTGCAACGTGATACTCCTGCATAAGTCGCCACTGTATAGCCCCATATGGGGTTATTTTCGCCTTCGAAAGACGGATAAGACGCCATTTTCCTAGCAACCGGTAACATTTTGCATAACTTATTGTTTCATAGTGTCTTTTAAACAGCCCCTACGGGCGGAAACAGGGCTCGCTTACGCTAACAGAACTTGCCCGCTTTACTTCCACGGTCCAGACAGCCATTTCTCGGGTCTGCTTGAATCAGTTGGCGGACGACACGATTCGCAGCTAGTACAGGTTGAGAAATCCTGCGCCGAGGATGATAGCTACCAACGCATACGACAATGGAAATGCCCATCGGCAGCGCCGATCGATCGCTGCCACTTGTTCTTCATCGGGATGTCTCTCCTGGTACACAACAATCAGGACGCCGGCCGCGAGAACGAGAAACGTCGCAAGAACGAAAGCATCCATCAGCGTCAGGTAACTGACCTCCGGTACGCTATCAATAATTACGAAGTAGTACGCAACAACACTCAAAATTCCGATGAAGGTGATGTTAATGCGGTTGGACAGCGTTTCGTTGTCCATCCAGAACACCGACCAAGTAAGACTTACCAGTAAAACCATTGGAAAAATGATGCTTAGGATTAGGTGCATTGGCCTGCGCTTGATCTGCACGGTTACGATGAACTCTGATATCTCGGCGCGCGAGTCGTCAAAGTAGGCGATCTCAACCGGTCGTTCCTGCATCGATACCTCTTGCAGCAACCAGTCGGCAACACCGAGATTCTGCTCCCATATGCGCGCAAGCCGGTCATCCGGGACGAGGACAACTTCGTCACGCTGGTAGATGAAGGGATGAAAGAAGATCTCCAGCGACTGGCGATCGAAGGGAAACCGGCGCAGATCCATGGGCGTCTCCGCCTTGACGGAGAAGGTCTCCGAATAGGCTACCCGACCGTCGGGCCAGATACCAACGGCCATATTTGTCGTGACCCGGTTGCCAATACCATTGGGAATAACGACATGGGGACGCCATCCCTCGTAAATCTCCTTAACCGCGAAATCGCCTTGGAAAATCCGGGACGGTGCACTCGAGTAGTCTCCGGGGCGCCAGTCCTCCGGCATACCGTGTTCCTCGGGCTCATAGGCTAATCGCACATCGTCCCACTCAAGGTAGATTGCCCCTTCGATATCGAGCGTTTCCTCTTTTTCTCCGACGTCGGTGATGTTCAGGAGATTGAAGCCGATAAGTACTTCGATTGGCTTGTCACCGGGCGGTGGGCCAGTAAGGATCTCTTCGCTTACCGCAGGTATTGAAAACGTGGTGAGCACAACAAGCACCAACGTCAATAACTTTCTCAACATGATTCTCCATCCTTCATTACCGAGTATGCGCCAGCATCCTCAACCGACCAGCAACGATGCGTCCGAGTGAGTTGGCTCTCAGTCGGCCATTGCAAGGCACTAGAGTGGTCGCCTTCGAATACGACTCCTTTCGTAGAACATGACGACGCCGTACCCGCAACTCGAGTGACAATCGAGCCGCTATTGGCTATGAAATGAACTTGCCCACGATAGTGACCCAGCCGATTGCAGCAGCTGGACCTAGCAGGCCGATCAGCAGCCCCCCGGGGCGGAAGTCTCGACTATTAACCTCACCCGTCGAATGCACAATGGCGTTTGGCGGGGTCGATACCGGAAGCAACAGAGCACAGGAAGCGCTGAGCCCCAGCGCCAGGCAGACCTCGACTTCATAACCCGGAAGAATCCCGACGGCGATTGGCAGAATCAACGCGACAGTCGCTGTGTTGCTCATGAAGTTCGACAACGTCACGGTGACAAGCGACAGCCCGACCAAACCGGGCAGCGGCGACTCGAAATAGCCGAGAAAGCTGAGCGCAGAAGCAATACGCGCAGCCAGACCGGATTCTACAACCGCCTCTCCGAGCGACAAGCCGCCCGCGATCAGCATTAGCGTGTCCCACGGAAGCGATCGAATCCGGTTTGCATCGAGGATCTGCGTCATCGACAAGACCACGATCGGAATCAGCGAGACCGCAGCAGCGTGAATGCCGTGCAACGGGGACGTGACCCACATAGCAACTGTCGCTATCGCCGTTGCTGACACAATCAGGGATTCTCGCCGCCCGGGGAGATCGACGGCGCTGTCGCCGTTGAAGTCAAGCGACACACTGGTGCTTGTCGAGGGATTGCTTCGGGACAGGTAGAGCCAGGCCGCACCCACGAGAAACAACGCGGGCGGAACCCCGACAACCATCCAGCTCACGAAGTCGATTGTCGTACCGAATTCCGCTGCCATGCCGGCCGCAATGGCATTGGGGGAGCTGCCGATGATCGTGCCCATTCCGCCCACCGATGCGGCAAGCGGAATCGCAATTAACACGGTGCGGCCGAAAGGGTCACCCGGCCCGAGCTGCCGCACCAACGGCAACACCGCACCGACGAGCAACACGGTCGTCGACGTGTTGGATATGAACATCGAGCCGACCGCTGCCGCCAGCATGATCGCAAGCAGGACGCGATCAGGCCGCGTCCCGGCCGGACGGATTGCTCGCATGAGCAGCGCTCGATCGAGCCCTGTGCGCGACATGCCATCGGCCAGCACGAAGCCCCCCAGCATGATCCAGATAACCGGGGAGGACCAGGTGTCGACGTACCTCGCTACATCTTGCGGCTCGTCGATAACTACGGTGGTGCCGAACGCAAATACCAGGTAGCCGATGATAAACAAGCCGACGGCGAACGCAGGAATCACCTCTGTGGTCCAGAACCCGATCGCCAGCAGCAGCAGCAGCAATACGACCCGTTCCTCTACGGGTAGCTGCCCGGCCAGCATGCGCCACAAAGCCAGCGCCCCAATGCTCACAACGGCAAACAGGACGAATCGCGCGAGAAGTCGAATGCGCTTCCCGGAAAGGACGGAGCGGACCGCCGCCCGGCTATCACGCCAACCGATTTCTCCGTAGCTTGACTGTTGATCGGTATGGTCGTTCATCGACCGTGCCTGTAGCCGAGCAAGGTCATGATTGACCGGCCGGCGCGCCGATTGGCTCTTTGGCGAGGGTTACCAGGGCTTCTACATAGCCAAGCTTCTCGCGCAACGCGCGAGTTATTTCGATCGTGAGCGCTTCCACGTCCGCCGCAGAAACGGGCCTGCCCGGATCGACGAAAAGAAGCACCAGGAAACTGCGACCGGTCTTGACCACCGCAAGATCAACCACGGTGCCGCCCCAGTTCGCGAGAGGTTCGCGAATGGCCTCGCGCACAGTCGTGTAGTGCAGCGGTGCGGCCGCTGCCCCGCCCAGTTCGGCCAGTCCCGCCTTGAAGTCCGCGAAGTACCAGTATGCCGCCATCGTACAGAGCACCAGTACGATCAACGCGTCACCGATCGGCGCAATCGGCGCCAGGAACCCGTCTCCGAGGTATCGGATCAGGAACAGTCCGCCACCGGCAGCCACGGTCATTGCAGCGTCAAAAGCGACGGCGTTGGCTTCGAGCCTCAAGATATCGCTCGTTTTTCCGCTCTTGTGCCACGCACGCCGGTGAAACACCCACAGGACTGCGCAGGTTGCACCAACCACGACGAGATAGACCGTGACGGGCCCGTAGTCTATCGGCACCGGGTCATTCCCACGCAGGTAGGAGACGATATTCCAGGCAGCATCGCCAATGCCGAAAAGCACCAGGCCCAGCAGCGTAAGTGCCCGGAACGTAGTGAAGATGGACTCTTCCGCGCCGTATCCAAACGGGCGGATCGGGTCTGGCCGCCGCGCGACATCCCGGCTCACTTTGCTGGCGACTACCGCCGCGACAAATCCGATGAGCGAAAACAGGCCATCAACGAGTATCGCCTGGGAACCGGACAGGGCTGCAGCCCAGATCCCCGCGGCGGCCATCCACAGGTTGCCGTACATACTGACCCGAAGCGACCGCTGCTCCGTGTCGTTTGAGTCTGGAGGTGCATGATTGACGACTTGCATCATCTGAAGTAGCGACTCGATCTGCCTGGGTCAGCCTGGAGCGGGAGCCGGCACTAGTCGATCACCTCGACCAGCGGCGGAAACCAGTCACCGCTCTGAACGGCCGGCTTCGGCACGTAAACCCGAAACGTCAGCGAGAACGGTTGCCCCGCAGGAGACGGCAGCCAGTTCGAATCAGCCACAGACTCATCAAACTCCGATGCAACCAGGAGCTTCAGGGACCCGTCGGGCTCCCTGCTGACATTGGACCAGGTACTGAGGACGAAGCGATCGAGGGCATTCGGCACCGGTCGAAAATCGGGCAGACTGACCAGGTGCAGGGACCACAATGCATTTGTGACGTCCTGCGGCAGAGCGTCTGCGGGAAACCTTAGAACGTAGCGCTTGTTGCCATCCAGCGGCTCTCCATCCCCATCCCGCGTCGTCACGTGGTAGATGACCTCGTGCCGCGATTGCGCCCATATTCCGACGAGATTCGCTGCGGTCCGAATCGCATAATCGTCGCCGTAGTTGCCGACAATCAGCGTGCCGAGCCAGTTGTTTTTCGACGTACCCGCCTCCGTAACGGCAAACCGCAGGAATTCCGGGATTACAGTCTCGCGCAGCAGTGCGTCCGTAGCCTCCCTTGCTCGTGGGTCTTCGATCGAAAGCGCAACGGCGCGAACCATGGCCTGCAACTGGGCGGCTTTGGGAGATACATCGATCGCGCTGGTCAGGATTGCGTCGGCATGGTCGAACAGCTCGACGCCGATCAACGATGCATTGTCGAAATCCGGCAGTTCGATGGCGGGCGGGAAATCGGGCTCACCTAACGCACTTGCGCGAATCTGTTGCTGTAAATCCACCGCGGCGTCCGGGCTTTGTTGCAGTTCCACGCGAGCCAGCATCTTCGCTTTGTAGGAGCGGAGCTCGATCCTGACAGCGCCTTCGGGCACCTCGCCGGTATATCCCGGCGCCACGAAGGCGAACTTGCCGTAGGGCTGCAGCGGAAAGTTGCGCTGGTTGATATTGGTAATGACCTCGCCCCATTCGTCGCAGATCTGAGCTGTGTAGTAGCGGCCCTCGACCTTCGGTATTTCGAGCACTACGGGCGTATCGTCGTCAACGGCAATCCACAACTGGGAGTTCGTAACAGACATGTTCGGGTTGACGAAATCCACGCTGGCCAGTGGATTGTGATGGACAGTGTTGTACTCGAGTCCTTTGTTGTCGATATCCAGGTTTTCCTGGCGGATGATCAAGGCCCGCCCGAGCAGGTACACGTACGCCTCTCGTATGATGTCCTCATCAATCGAGCTGATTTGCGCCTGCGTATCGACGCTGATCCCTAGAATGCCCGCTATGAGCGCGAGACGTATACCGTTGAGTGCTGTCATGCTTTCTCCTCTGAAACCCCGACACTATCAAGGCTCGGCGCGGGCTGTTTATCCGAGACTACGATATTCTAGGTCGACCTGTCTCGTATGATTGGTCGGTCGCTCGTCTGCCGACCACGTAGTGTCAGCGGAGCTCGACGATGCTGTGGCCGTTTCTCGCGTTTTTCGAAGTCCTGGGACTTGCGTCGGCAGTCCACGCCGTGATGAGTGTGCGTACGCCCCAGGGGACCGTCGCCTGGGTAGCGGCTCTTGTCGTATTCGCTCCCGTCGCAGTGCCGGCCTATTGGGTGTTCGGCCGAAGCCGCTTCCGCGGGTACGTGCGCGCGCATGAGCGGGATCTCAAGCGTCTGGACCGGTTAATCCGTGACGCGAACGCCGGGCTCACCGAGGACATTGTCACAACGCCCGCTGAGGCGAGCACGCTTGCGGGAGCAGAGCGCCTGGCGCGCATCCCGGTCACGAGTGGCAATCGAGTTGAATTGCTGATCGACGGCGACAGGACCTTCGACAGTATCTTCGAGGGTATCGACCAGGCGCGTAACTACGCGCTGGTGCAATTCTATATCGTCAAAGACGATGAGCTCGGCCGCGCACTGCAATCACACATGATCGAGAGATCTCAAGCTGGCGTTTCCGTGTACTTCCTGTACGACGAAATCGGCTGTCTAGGATTGCCCGAGCGATACATTGATGAACTGCGCAAGGCCGGTGTTCATGTTTCTCCGTTCCACAGCCGCAAGGGATTCGGCAACCGGTTTCAGCTCAACTTCCGCAATCATCGCAAGGTCGTGGTTGCGGACGGCGAGGTCTCGTGGATCGGCGGGCATAACGCGGGCGACGAGTATATGGGCCGCGATCCGGCGGTGGGCGGGTGGCGAGATACGCACGTTCGCATCGAGGGGCCCGCCACGCTCGGCGCACAACTCGCATTCGTAGAGGACTGGCGCTGGGCAACGGACCAAACACTGTCGGACCTTCAGTGGACGCCCGCGTCTGTTGATACGAGCGGCTCGAACGTACTTGTCATTGCCAGCGGGCCGGCGGACCAGGTCGAGACTGCGTCGCTAATGTTTGCGAAGCTCATTAACGGCGCTACCAGCAGGCTTTGGATTGCGAGCCCATACTTCGTCCCGGACGACGCTACGATCCAGGCGCTGCAGCTCGCTGCCTTTCGCGGTGTGGACGTTCGCGTACTGATCCCGGAAAAGTCCGACAACCCCCTCGTTTCGCTCGCTGCGTATTCCTACTTCGAGGATGTCAAAGGCGTTGGCATCAAGATGTGCCGTTACCAGGCGGGATTCCTGCATGGCAAGTACATCCTGGTTGACCACGACGTATCGACGATTGGCACCGCTAACTTCGACAATCGGTCGTTCCGCCTGAACTTCGAGATTACCGCAGCAATTATCGATGTGGGATTCGCAGACGAGGTCCAACGGATGTTCGAGGCCGATTTCGCCAATGCCCGTGTCATGGAACCAGGCGAGTATTTCGAAAAGCCGATCTGGTTCAGGTTTGCATCGCGCCTCGCACGGCTTTTTGCACCCGTGTTGTGAGTAGCCTCCTCGAAGCTTGGCCTGCTGGAATCTTGTGTTCATAGTTGCAACGACCTACCTTAGAGATCAGACCCTCAAGGAACGGCCTATGACTCCTGGCGAAGTCCAGCCGGAATTAGTCGGAATTCTCGCTCTGAAGATCGGAGCCGCTATCCTGTGCGGCGCGATCATCGGGCTTGAGAGGCAATTTCTCAAGAAGTCCGCGGGTCTCAGGGTCTGTATCCTCGTAGTGTTCACAACGGCCTTCTTCACGACACTCGCAACCGATTACCTGACAGAAGAAAACGCCATTGCGCGCATCATCGCAGGGATCATCACCGGCGTCGGATTCCTCGGCGCCGGCGTGATATTCCGCGGGGGTGGCCATGTGTCCGGCATTACAACCGCGTCTTTGATCTGGGCGCTGGCTGCGATCGGCTGCACTATAGGCCTAGGGTATCCGGGCGTTGCGATCGCCGTGACGGTGGTGATCATGCTCGTCCTCGGCCTTGTCGATTTGGCGGAGTACATGTTTCCCGGTTTGCGGCGAAAGCGGGGTTCGTCTGACGACGAACCGCACAAGCCTGCGAGCTGATTGACACGCAGCAAGATATTCCTCGCCGCTTGTTTCTGCGGGCCATTTCACTGCTTTGGGAACGGCGTTGGTATGCAGCCAATCTCATGCTAACGTCTGATCAGCCGAGTTAAGAAGCCGGCCTGCAAAGGAGCATCCGTTGCAATATTTTGATATCCCTTCGATCTCGAGCATCAAGAGCCTCGCCAGGTTCCGTGGATCCGGTTGCGTCAGCATCGCGTTGAGGGCCACGCCCGTGACGCAGGACGTGCAGATGGCCCGAATCGCTTTTGGAAACCTCGCTTCAGACGCATTGGCACAAGTCGGCGACGACGGTCTATCGACGGCGGCAAAGAGAAACCTCGAATCAAACCTGGCCGATATTGCTGAGGATGACGACTTCTGGCAGTTCCAATCCGAGAGTCTCGTTGTGTTCGCGACCCCGGACAAGGTCAGGACGTCTCGGCTGCCGAACCACTTGACCGACGACGTGCAGGTTTCCGACCGGTTCCATTTGTCACCCTTGCTCAGGGCTGTGGCGTTTCCGCATGGCGCGATCATATTGGTACTGGCGCGGGGCTCTGTGCGCGTAGTGGAGATGATCGGCAACCTCCCGGCCGGTGAGGTCAGGATCCCCGGGATGCCAGACAGCGCAGCATCGGTTGCCGGCAAGGCAAGCATCAGCGGGCGGTCTCCAAAGGGCCGGCTTCAGGGCAGCGAAGGCCAGAAAGTGCACTTACTGGCTTATTCGCGAAGGATCGACGAAGCCATGCGACCCTACCTGGCGGGACGAGAGGAACCTGTCATCGTTGTCGCGAACGAACCGCTCAGGTCAATTTTCCTTTCCGTGTGCAGCATCGACAACATCATCGACGGGCAACCGACTGGTGTCCGCGAGGACAGTCCGAACCTCGAGATCGCGGCGGCTGCAAGAGAATTACTGGACAGCGCATACGCATCCGAGGTTCAAGCGTTTTTGGCAACGTACGCATCTGAGGCTGCCCGTCGCCGCGCCACAAGCAAGGTCTCTGACATTGCCAGGAGCAGCACCTTTGGCGGCGTTGATACGCTCCTGATCAACATGGACGCGAACCTGCCGGGCATCATCGACGAGGAAGATGGTGGGGTGCGCCACGAGGATGATGGCGCTGCCTCGTACGATATCCTGTCCGAGATAGCCTGCCGGACGCTCCTGACGGGCGGGAGCGTCTTCAGCGTCCGCCAGGACGACCTGCCCGGACCGGAACCTTTGGCCGCCATACTGCGCCATCCGGTCTGATTGTTCTTTTGCGGGGGCTCGTTGGCCCTAATCGCTTTGCATTCCACGGACATAGCGCAAGGAATCCGTGAGCGTCGCAGTCAAGAGGCCGAACATCAGGAATCCGTTGGCTCCTATCATTCCACCAAGTATGCGGAATTGCTCCGGGACAACCACGTCGCCGAGTCCCAGCGTCGTGTACGCGACCAGGGAAAAATAGACAGCCTCCTCCAGAGATGAGAATGCGGCTGATCGCTCCAGAACGAATGCCCAGAGCCACACTCCCAATGCCAGCATGGCCATAGCCGAAACGATGACCATCATGACCACCAGAACAGGCTTGATCAGATGAGGCGGCCGCCGCAGCCACGGCTCCATCCATTCAATGATTTCCTTCAGATACCACCACAGCACGGCGGCACCCATCAGGGACGCAAACGTCACACAGGCCCCTAGTAGCAGTTGATGAAACATTCTTCTTTTGCCCTTTTGAAGCCAGAGAACGACGCATGTTGAGGCCAACAAGATGACCGGATTCTGCACCTGCTTGAATAACGCCTTGTCCGACCATCAGTCTGCTGCATTTGCGACCAGTCTGGCGTTACGTTGGCTTACTTTGGCGCATAGGTTACGATAACGAGCGCTGGCCAGCTTTCAATTCCAAGAAAAAAAAGGACCGCAGCCATGACACTAGTTGAAACCATTAAGTCCAATGCCGGTTTTGCACGCGTAGTCGGCATCTTTCTCGTGATTGCTGGAATACTCGCCCTGCTGTCGCCGCTCGCGGCGGGCCTCTCGCTCACCGTTGTAGTCGGCGTCATGCTGCTCGCCGGCGGCGCGTCGCAACTCGTCCTCGTTTTCCGCGCCGGATCCATCGGCGAAGGTCTCATGATGGCACTGATCGGTGTCCTATGGCTCGTCGCAGGAGGGTATATTTTATCGCAGCCCGTCACTGCGTTAGCCGCAATGACGCTGTTCCTCGCCGCGTATTTCATGGCATCGGGTATTCTCGAGGCTATTGGCGCGTTCATGGCACGGCCGCAAGAAGGCTGGGGTTGGATCCTGTTCAGCGGCATTGTCTCCGCGGTGCTCGGGATCATGATATGGCGACAGTTCCCGCTCTCCGGCGAGTGGGCCGTCGGCATACTCGTTGGCGTGCGGATCTTCATGACCGGCTGGGCGTTGATTGCGATCGGGTCGGCAGCGAAAAAGGCGGCTTCCTCGGCAGAACCGCAGGCAGAATCCGAAGGCGGAACGGCGAGCTGATAGGACCGGCTGCTGCCGGTGGCCTTCGAACGCCGTGCCACGCCCGCAACAGAAGACCAAAGGATCGAAGCTACTTTCATAGCGCCAGTCAACCGAGGGCCTAGGTTGGAATGCAAGAAAGCGGATTGGACAGAATAGCGGTCCTGGGAGCCGGCGTTCTAGGTGGACAGATTGCCTGGCACAGCGCGTACAGGGGCAAGACAGTCTACGTCTACGATCCGTTCCCCGAGGCGCTGGAACGCGCCAGGGCGGCACACCAGGGTTACGCCGATATCTACAGCGACTCGTTCGGTGCCGACGACGCCGCAATCGAGGCCGCTCGAAACCGCCTCAGCTACCACTCCGAGCTAGAACCTGCCGTTGGTGACGTGGACTTCGTCATCGAGGTCGTGCCCGAGGTGCCGGAGATCAAGACCGGGCTCTATCAGCAGTTGGCTCCGTTCCTAGATGACAGGACTCTGATCGCCACGAACTCGTCGACATTTCTCCCGCGTGACTTCGCCGATGCGACGGGCCGCCCCTCGCAATACTGTGCGCTGCACTTCGCCAACATGATCTGGGCCCTCAATGTCGTGGAAATCATGGCTCACCCGGGCACGGCGCGCTCCACGCTCGAGGCAGCTACTCACTTCGCCATAGAGATCGGGATGGTGCCGGTACCCGTCCGAAAAGAGCAGCACGGCTACGTGATGAACTCATGGCAGGTACCGTTGATTACGTCGAGCCTGTCACTGGTGGCGACCGGCGTTGCTTCCATCGAGGATGTCGACCGCACGTTCATGATCGTCAATCGCGGCGCAAACATGGGGCCAGGCGGCCTCGTTGACATGGTCGGCTTCAAAACGGCCTACGACATCTCCTCGTATTGGGGTGAGGTCCGGAGCGACGACGAGATGCGCACCGTCGCCGCCTTCGTCAAAGAGCGCTTCCTCGATCAGGGACTGCAGGGACGGATGGGCGGTGAGGGATTCTATACTTATCCGAACCCGGCATACGAGGCGGCTGACTTCCTCGACGTGCCGGACGCCAGCGTGGTGTCGAAGATCGTCAACGCAACCCTGGTTTCGACATCCACCTAGTCGTAGCCGAACCGCATTTCGAGTTCCGCGCCTACGGCGAAGTTGCTTTCACGCGTCTCCTCGATCAGGAAACGTGGCCAGCTCACGCCGGTGGAAAGCTCGAGATACAGCCACTCGCGAAAAAGGCGGCGCCGAAAGCGCACCTCCAGGCCATAGTCTTCCACGTCGATGTCGCTGTCCGTTTGCCCGGTCACGAATACGTTGTACGAAAACGCACTGCGACCTTCGAGGCTCTGGTATGCCAGGAGCTTACTCGTCCAGCGTACGCCATCAGTATTCCGGTCGGTAACGAGGACGTTCCATGATCGGAGTAACCAGTCCCTGCTGACAAAGTAATCCAGAATGGTCGTAAGGGAGGCTCCGCGCCCACGGTCGTCGCGCCAGAAGAGGCGTGGCCGCATCCGCAGCAACCAATCCTCGCCGATTTCCCGGTTCCAGCGATAATTTGCCTGAACGTACGGTTGCAGAGTGCCGCCTGTGAAGGCTACACCAACGCCCGCGTCGAATCCGCTTGCCAGGCCGTAGCGCTGCCGGTATCCGAGGCCAACAAACCAGTCTTCCTCCTCGGTATCGTTGAATTCGTCCGGTATCGCTTTCAGCTCATTACTTTCGGACCCGTCGAGAAGGTCGTCGGTGTCCGTCCGTCCGACAATCATGCGAGCGCGCTGGCGAAGCGCCGGCAGTGGCACCCGAAGACGGAATCGAGCGCGGTTCTTGAGCCCGTCGCGCTCGTCCCAGCGACCACCGAGGGAAAGCCGGCCCCGCGGCTGTTCGGCAACCTCCTCGAGTTCCGCCACGGCAAACAAGCCGTCGAACCAGAACGCGGTATTGTTGACCACGGAGGATACGACATCACGGCTCTGGTCCAGCAGACCCGCTCGCAACGTCGGCGAGTATGCGTCCGAGTGCGATTGCGGGTAGCTTCCCTCGTCGGTCCCTGAAGTTGTGGGCTGACGGTTAGATGGTGCAGGTTCACCGGCCGATGGGTCCTCTGGCGCCAGTGATGCGTCGGTTGCAGCGCACCCCGGTCCAACAAGGATCAAAATCAGCATGGCTCTGCGGATCATACTAACGCCAGGCCCGTAGTCTGTGGAAGGAATGCTCGTCCAATCAATCGACAGCGCAGGAGAAACTACAAATGCTGCTCGAGCGGGAACAGGCCGAACACGCCGTTCTGGATGTTCCTCCAGAAACTCTGCGAGGGTTGGCTGCCGAGCGTACCGTCGGCTGATTCCCAGGCGAGTCTGCCCTCGTCGTCGATACCGAGCTTCCAGGCATTCTCGGGCGACTTCAGTCGATCCATCACCCGCGCGGTCTGCTCACCAAACTCTGGGCTGTGGACGAGGATGCCCATCTCGGTATTGAGATTGCGTGACCGCGGGCTGAAATTAAAAGAGCCAATGAAGACATGCTCGCGATCGATCACTGCCGCCTTCGCGTGCAGACCGACCCAGCTTGACTCGATCGGCGGCGTATCGAGTTCCGACTGAATTTCGGGGTGATATTTCATCTCGAACACGTCGACTCCAGCCTCGAGCATCGGCAGTCGTGCTCGCGAGTACGCATGGTGGACGATTGTCTGGTTCGTGGAGCCGAGTGAGTTTGTGATAATGGCCATGTCGACACCGCGCGCTTCCAGCTCGCGCGCCCCGTTAAAGAAGGGCTCTCCGGGCACCAGGTATGCATTCGCCGCCTGAACTTCGCTTTCCGCTCGGTCGAGGAAGCGCTTGAGCCCGTAAAGCGCGTGCTGGCTGGGCGCTCTCTCGCCCGGCTTGTCGTAGATGACTTCCGCGTCACCGGCAACCATTGTGGCGATCCCGTCCTCGAATCGCGAACTCCATTCGCCGTGTTCGACATCGACGACATCGCTCAGCGGAGAAGCGTTCAGACTGGCGTCGAGGTCCGCTTTGACGCGGGGAATCCACTCTGCGGTCGCACGGCTATAAAAGTTGAAGCTGGGCACCGCTTGCGGGCTGTTCCAGTACCGATCGAACATGGCCGATACGGGCGGAACCACAGGGCCGACAGCAAGCAGATCGAGGTCGAAAAAATTGTAGCTGCTAGAGAGCCCGAAGTAGGCGTCACCAATGTTGCGCCCCCCCGATATGAATGCGAGGTTGTCGACGATCATTACTTTGTTGTGCAGCCTGTGATTCAACTCACGCAAACGCGCCAGGTATTCGAGATTGCGACCAAGTTGCCGCTGGCTACCGGGGTTCCACAGCCGGATTTCGACGTTCGGAAGGTGGTCGAGCGTAGCGATGACGCGGTCAACGCGCCTCGTGAGAAAGTCGTCTACCAGAAGCCGTACGCGAACGCCACGCTCTGCCGCCGCGAGGATCCGGCGGAACAGCAGTTGCCCACTGAAATCGCGGGCCCACAGATAGGTTTGGACATCGATTGACACCCGTGCCGAGTCGATCAGGGCGAGACGCCAGTTAAGGTCGTCGTAATTGTCGTCGAGGAGCAGGAAACAGGATTGCTTCTGATCGACCCGTTCCTCACAGGCAGCTGTGAAATCCACAAGCGGGCCCAAGGCCGGTGGGGGAAGTGCGTACGATGGCTCGCCGGCAACCGGATCGTTCGGCAAACCGCGACAGCCGGCCATCGTCAAGGCAACTAATAACATAGCCAGTCGTAGTTTCATCGCGCTATCTTACATCGGGCGGGTAGCGCGACTCAGGTGCTGCAGCTCAGGAAGACTCTCCCTGACGTCGCCCCGGAGGCTCCTGCCGATATCGACTACTCCATCGCTGTCGAGAATCGCGAGTCGTGCGCATCGGCACAAAATCGACAGTGCCGCTACTACTGTCTCTCTTCGTTCAGCTTGTCGGCAACCTCTTTGAAGCCCTTCTGCAGCTTGCTGATCGCAAGTTTCGTTTTGATCTCTACTTTGCGCAGGTCGTCGCCGCCGGCTTCGCGGATCTTCGTCTCAACGTCCTCAGCCCCAGCATCTAGTTCTTGCGCTAGCTGGTGCGTCCAGGTCTTCCACTCAGATTCTAATTCACCCCATTGATCACGCAGGTCCATACCGCCAAGATGGAGCTTGAGCCCGATCTCGTCGCGCAATTGCTTGAGTTCCTCATATACAGAGTCCAGCGTTTCATTGGTCATTGTTGTCTCCTCTGTCGTATCGCATGGGCACAGTTGACAAGGCCGGTCGCTGGCATTCCTCCTCCTGGTCAACAATCAGCAGTATCCGAATGCGTTGGGGCTCGGCGGTCAGTCCCCTGGTAGGTACACTACCATAGCCCCTCCGTCTTAACAGAAATCGGGCAAGACGTTGCGACGGGTTTCGTCCTCGGCCTTACCGTATCCGCTGCAACGAACTTAGACAGGTTTTTTGCTGATCGGCAAGCGTAGGCGCACTCCCACACTGGGACGCGCTCAGCCTAGCCGCACTTGGAGTCGCCGCAACTAAGACAGGTCATACACCCATCCATCATCACCACGGCAGTCGTATTGCACTTCGCGCACAGCTGGGCGCCTTCGGGGTACTCGCTTTCGGAGAATGCGTCCTGCTGTTTCTGCGCCTCTTCAAACTCGGCGCGCTTTTCCTGGATCAGCTTTTTCTGGCCGTCGTCGAGCGTATCCGCGCTCATCAGGCCGATCGATACGAGATGCTTTTCGACGATGTAGCCGAGCTCGGCAATGATCGAAGGCATGAACTTGCCGCCTGGCTGCCAGTAGCCACCGCGCGGATCGAACACGGCCTTCAGCTCGTCGACCAGGAACGCCACATCGCCGCCCTTGCGGAACACGGCCGAGATGATTCGCGTCAGCGCGACGATCCACTGGTAGTGGTCGAGATTTTTCGAGTTGATGAAGATCTCGAACGGCCGGCGCTTCTCGAACTCAGTGCCCTCGTTCAGCACGATGTCGTTGATTGTCACGTACATCGCGTGATCCGACACCGGCGTCTTCACCTTGTAGGTCGAGCCGATGAGCATCTCCGGGCGCTCGAGCTTCTCGTGCATGCGGATGACTTCGGCGCGGGTGCCGCCGCCGCTTTCGCGCTTGAACTCAGGCTTCGGCGCCGGCTCTTCGGTGCCTGGCTTCTGTACGTCGTACCCAACGATCTTCTTGTCGATTTTGACCATGATGAGATATTCCCGTGGTTCGGCTGCCGCCTGCGGCAGGCAGCGTCACATCAAAACTTGCCGTAGTAGCCTTCCTTGAGTGCATCGAACAGGTTCGCTGCGGTATGCACCTCGCCGTCGTACTCGACCTCTTCGTCGCCCTTCAGCTCGACCGACGTGCCGTCATCGAGTGTGAACGAGTAGGTCGTGTTCTTGAGATCCTTCTCTTTGACGAGGACGCCCTGGAAGGCCTCCGGGTTGAAGCGGAAGGTCGTGCAGCCCTTCAGGCCCTGCTCGTACGCGTACAGATAGATGTCCTTGAAATCGGCGTACGGATAGTCGGTCGGCACATTCGCCGTCTTCGAGATCGACGAGTCGATCCACTTCTGCGCAGCCGCCTGGATATCCACGTGCTCCTTCGGCGAAATGTCGTCCGCCGCCACGAAATAGTCCGGCAGCGAATTCGCGCTCTCACCGGTGTCCGGCATGGCTTCCTTGTCGACGAGCTCACGATACGCCAGCAGCTCGAAGGAGAAGACGTCGACCTTTTCCTTGGTCTTCTTGCCCTGGCGAATCACGTTGCGGAAGTAGTGGTGCGCGAAACTCGGCTCGATGCCGTTGGACGCATTGTTGGCCAGCGACAGCGAGATCGTGCCGGTCGGCGCAATCGACGTATGGTGCGTGAAGCGCGCACCCGTCTCGGCCAGCGCTTCCACCAGCTCGGGCTGTTCGGCAGCGACCCGCTGCATGTAGCGGCTGTAACGCGAGTGCAGGATGCGGCCGGGCACCTTGTCGCCGGCCTGGTAGCCGTCCGCGATCATCTCCGGGCGCTTGCGAAGCATTTCGTCCGTAACCTCGAACAGCTCGTTCATGATCGGCGCCGGGCCCTTTTCCTTCGCGAGCTCCAGCCCTTCTTCCCAGCCGGCGATCGCCAGCTCGCGGGACACGTCCTCGGTGAACTGGACGGCCTTGTCGTCGCCGTACTTCATCCGGAGCATCGTGATCGTCGAGCCCAGGCCCAAGAAGCCCATGCCATGACGGCGCTTGCGCTGGATCTCGTTGCGCTGCTGCGGCAGCGGCAGGCCGTTGATCTCGACAACGTTGTCCAGCATGCGCGTGAACACTTTGACAACCTTGCGGAACTGCTCCCAGTCGAAGCGGGCTTCGTCCGTGAACGGGTTGACGACGAAGCGCGTCAGGTTGACCGAACCGAGCAGGCAGGAACCGTAGGGCGGCAGCGGCTGCTCTCCGCAGGGGTTGGTTGCGCGAATGTTCTCGCAGAACCAGTTGTTGTTCATTTCGTTGACCTTGTCGATCAGCACGAAGCCCGGCTCCGCGAAATCGTAGGTCGATGCCATGATCAGGTCCCAGACCCGATGCGCCGGCATGGTCTTGTAGATCTTGCAGGCGACCAGGCCGTCGCCGTTCGACACGTAGTTGCCGGCTTCCGGCCACTCCCGCCAGACGAACTGCGACTTGTCGGTCACGTCGAGGTCGTCCTGCTCGAGTTCCTTCTGCGTGATCGGGAAGGCGAGTTTCCAGTCTTCCTCGTTAATGACGGCCTGCATGAACTCGTCAGTGATCAGCAGCGACAGATTGAACTGGCGCAGGCGGCCGTCTTCGCGCTTGGCGCGGATGAACTCCATGACGTCGGGGTGGCCGACATCGAAGGTGCCCATCTGCGCACCACGGCGGCCACCGGCGGACGACACCGTGAAACACATCTTGTCGTAGATATCCATGAACGACAGCGGCCCCGACGTGTAGGCTCCCGCGCCCGTCACGTACGCGCCCTTTGGCCGCAGCGTCGAGAACTCGTAGCCGATGCCGCAGCCGGCCTTCAGCGTCAGCCCGGCCTCGTGGACCTTGTTTAGGATGTTGTCCATCGAATCGCCGACCGTGCCCGAGACCGTGCAGTTGATGGTCGAGGTGGCCGGCTTGTGTTCCTGGGCACCCGCGTTCGACGTGATGCGGCCGGCCGGAATCGCGCCCGTCCTCAAGGCCCAGAGAAACTCGCGAAAGTAGTGCTCGCGCTTCGACTCGACTTCTACGTCCGCGAGCGCCTTGGCGACGCGGGAATAGGTATCGTCGATCGACTCGTCGATGTTGGTGCCGTCTTTGGCCGACAGACGATACTTGGCATCCCAGATATCGAGGCTGGCCGGCTGAAATTGAATGTCAGAAACCGCGTGCGCATCCAGTTGAACCGCAGACTTCATTGGCGTCAATTCTCCCCTTGCTCCGTGCGGAGACGTCTGATCTGTCTCGTAACCCGCAATATTCAGAGGGAAAAGCAGCCCGCTCGCCGCTTATGATTATAGTGCGGCGAGAGCCAGAGATGGCCTCGATTCCCTCGTTGAGTGGGCACAAGATGTTGTGCCCGGATGAGAGCTAGATTATGCCCGTTCGCGACGCCTGTCAAGGTTTTCGCCGAAAAAATCAGGGGCGTTTTTATAAAATAAAAACAACAACTTACCAAAACCTCCGAAACTTCTACTTTAAAAAAGTGCGAAAAAATATGACACTTTTTTGAAACTCCCAAACCACTACATCTAGTGGCATTACGTCAAACACGAATAGGTGAAAACCACCGCTTGATTTGCCATCGTAAGCCCCTAGATAGCGTGTCAGCAGATGTTTGAACAAGCCTTTCCGAGGCGCTCCTAAAGGCGCTTCGAAGTCTGATTTCGGAGGAAACATTATGAACCTGACTCGTTTTGAACCCTGGTCCGTCGTGGACCTCCTGCACCGTGATCTCGACCGCATCGCGGGCCGCAGATTCGCCCAGGAAAACGGCGAACAGTCGGTCGCCGACTGGGTCCCGGCCGTCGATATCGTCGAGGAAAATGACCGCTTCGTCCTGCACGCCGATGTCCCTGGCGTCGACCCGAGCGACATCGACGTAAGCATGGACGCCGGCGTCCTGACGGTATCCGGTGAGCGCAAGATCGAGAACGTCACCGAGAACGAAGGCTACAAGCGCGTCGAGCGCGCTCATGGCCGCTTCCTGCGCCGCTTCACGCTGCCGGACACGGCTGATGCCGAAAACATCACGGCCAAGAGCGCGAATGGCATCCTCGAGGTGTCGATTCCGAAGCAGCCGGAGGTGAAGGCTCGCCGGATCACGGTCCAGAGCAACTAGGAAGCCAAAGGTCCGCCCGGCTGCGACGCTTTGCCGCAGTCGGGCATCTTTTGTTAACAGGACACCTGAAGCCCTGAAAGGATCTCCGGTCGCCGCTGCCGCGGTCGACCGGAGTGTGCCTATAATGGTCAGTCGCCAGGCGCTGCTGACCCACCTTAAGCCGCGGTTCATGGAAGATTCAGCCGCCTGACCCCACCCTGAATACTAGAGATTCCGTTCGAGGTTGTTGAAATATGAGCAAACTCCGCATTCTCTGCGCCGGACTGGCCCTTTTCGCAATGGCGACGACCGCGAGCGCAGCCCTGCCGCAGCGTGTCGGTGACCAGGCGGTACCGAGTCTCGCACCGCTGGTCGAGGCCGCTTCGCCGGCCGTCGTCAATATCCGGGTTCGACAGACCGTGTCGTCGCGCTCGCCCTTCGCGGACGAGGCCTTTCGGCGCTTCTTCGGCGTTCCGGAATCTGGTCCGCGGTCGCGGCAGGTCTCCAGCGCAGGCTCGGGCGTTATCGTCGACGCCACCAACGGCTACATCCTCACCAACCATCACGTGGTCGAGAATGCCGAGGAAATCCAGATATCACTGTTCGACGGCGAACTGCTCGATGCGACCATCATCGGCTCGGACTCCGCCACGGACATCGCGGTGCTCAAGGTGGAAGGCAATGGCCTGACCGAGATGCCCATCGGCGATTCCGAGCAGGTGCGCGTCGGCGACTTCGTCATCGCGATCGGTAACCCGTTCGGACTCGGCCACACCGTCACGTCGGGCATAGTCAGCGCGCTCGGACGCACCGGTATCGGCGACGGCCTCGAAGATTTCATCCAGACGGACGCGTCCATCAATCCCGGCAATTCGGGCGGCGCGCTCGTCAATATGCACGGCGAGCTGGTCGGCATTAACTCAGCGATCATCAGCCGCACGGGCGGCAACGTCGGTATCGGTTTCGCCGTGCCCACGGAAATCGCGAGTTCGATCATGCGGCAGATTCTCGACTTCGGCGAGGTTCGCCGCGGTCTGCTCGGCGTTTCGATCCAGCCTATTGATCGCGCGGCTGCCGAAGCGCTCAACGCCGAGGTCGAAGCTGGCGCGCTGATCACCGAGATCGTCGCCGAGTCGGCCGCCGAAAAGGCCGGCCTCGAGGTCGAGGACATCATCATTGAGGTCAACGACAAGAAGATCAAAGACGCCCGCGAGCTCAGCAACGCGATCGGCCTGATGTCTGCTGGCGACCAAGTCTCGATTCGCTACGTTCGAGACGGCCGCGAAGGTGTTGCAGTCGCCGAGCTCGGCCAGCGCATAGCGGCCACGGGCACTGGCGGCGATATCCACCCGGGACTCTCGGGCGCCGAGTTCGCATCGAACACCGCGACCCAGCTTAACGGCATCGAGACCGTGAGCGTCGAAGCGGGCAGCGCAGCCGCGCAGCGCGGACTGCGTGCAGGCGACGTCATCGTTGCGGTCAACCGTCAGCCCGTGCGTTCGATTGCCGACCTGATCGCGGTCGCGAGCGAGAACCAGATCCTGTTCCTGTCGATTGTCCGCGGCGACCGGCCGCTGATGCTCCAGATCCGGTAAGCCGTTAGACTGTTCCCATGGATGGGCGGCGCCTCCCCGGAACAGGATTTCTGACACTGCTGTTGCTTGCGCTCGCCCCGGCCACTGCCGGGGCGAGCAGCGACCCCGACGACATCCTCCTGCAGCGCGAGCTGTTCCTGCGCGTGTTCGAAGACGTCGAGCGCGGCGACTGGTCGGTCGTCTGGGACCTCAAGGAACCGGAACGCGAGGCGCTGTCGCGCTACGTGCTCTGGCCGGACCTTCGCGCAACCTACCTGCGCGCCACGATGAAGCGTGCCGATACCGCCGACGTCGAGTCGTTTCTCGACGAGTACGGCACACTCAAACCCGCTCGCGAGCTTCGCTATCGCTACGCGCTCGAGCTCGCTCGCCGCAATGAGCTCGACGCCTATCACGACATCTACCAGGCTTTTTACCAGGGCAGCGAGGTTGCCCGGCTCGACTGTCTCGCGCTCAGGGCCGAGCTCGCCGACGGCCGCGAACGGGAACTGGTAACGCGTGCGCGCGACCTCTGGCTCGTTGGCAAGAGCCAGGCCGACGAGTGCGATCCCGTCTTCGAACACCTGATCGCCAACGGCTATCTCGGTGCACTGGACTACCGGCGGCGCTACGCACTCGCCGTCGACGAACGCAACTTCACGCTTGCCCGCTGGCTCGGCAAGTCGATCGACGACGCGCACGCGACGGAAGCAAGGCGCTGGCTCGCCGCACAGTCGGACCCCGAGGCATTCATCGAACGCCATGCCGTCCCGCCCACGGACGCCGCGACGCGCGCGCAGCTCGCCTACGCCATCGAGCAGCTCACCTACGACGATCCGCAGGCCGCGCTCCGGCATTGGCGGGACATGCGACTACGCATTGGGCTCTCCGAGGAGCAGAAACTCGACACCGCCCGCCACATCGCACTGTGGACCGCGCGCGACCGCCTGCCTGGCGCGCACAAGCTCCTGTCGACGCTGCCGGCGGCCGCCCGGGACCCGGAAGTGATGCGCTGGCGCGCCCGCACCAGCATCCGCGAGGGACAGTGGCGCAGGCTGAAACGCGATATCGACGCCATGCCGGAGGACGAACGCGCAAGCGAGGAGTGGCGCTACTGGCGCGCGGTGGCGCTCCAGGAGACGGGCGCCCGCGATGCGGCGCGCGCCGAGTTTACGTCCCTCGCCGCCGAACGCAGCTACTACGGATTCCTTGCCGCCGACGCGGTCGATGCGCCCTACGCACTCGAGGCCGCCGGACTCACCGCCGACGAGACGAGGATCGCCGAACTGGCCGGGCAGCACTCCCTGGTCCGCGCTCGCGAGCTCTACAAGGTTGGGCTGGACGGTCGCGGCCGATCCGAATGGGACGCCGCCATTGCGTGGCTGGACGCCGGTGACAAATACCAGGCAGCCATCCTCGCACATCGCTGGGGCTGGCATTCACGCGCCATTGCAACGGTTGCCCGCGTCGGCGAGTACGACGACCTGAGCCTGCGCTATCCGTTGCCGTACCAGGCAGAGTTCGAACAGCATGCGGGTACCGCGCGCATTGCCACGACCTGGGCCTACGGCATTGCCCGCAGCGAGAGCCTGTTCATGCGCGACATTCGCTCGAGCGCGGGCGCCGTCGGCCTGATGCAGCTCATGCCCGCGACCGGGCGCGGCGTCGCCGCAGAGATTGGCCTTCCCTACCAGGGCCTCGATACGCTCACCGACCCACAGGCCAACATCCGGCTCGGGACCACCTATCTCGGGCAGATGGCGGAGCGCTATGGCGGCAACACCGTGCTCGCGACGGCCGCTTACAACGCCGGACCGCACCGGGTCGATCGCTGGCGGCCCGTCGGCCAGAGAGTCGATACGCTCGCCTGGATCGAGAACATCCCGTTCAACGAAACCCGTCGTTACGTACGCCGGGTCATGGCCGCCGAAGCCATCTTTCACTGGCGCCTGACGGGCGAGCTCCGCCGGCTGAGCGATGCGCTGCCGCCGGTCGTCGAACCGGCCGCCAGCGACGAGCAGCTGGCAAGCCGCTAGTCAGATAGCCCCGAGCGACTTGTAAACGGCAACGAGGTTCAGCGCGACCTCCGTGCGACGCACCGCCAGTGCATCTTCCGCCTCGAGCTTGCGGCGTTCCGCGTCGAGCACCGACAGGAAGTCACGCAGACCAGACTCATAAAGCCGCCGGGCAATATCTGCTGCCCGCGCCGACGACTCGGACGATGTCTCGAGATGCGACGCGCTTTCGAGGCTGCGACCGTAGCGGTTCAGCGAGCCTTCCGAGTCCTCGATCGCCAGCAGCAGCGCGCGCCGGTAGCGACGCTCGCTCGCGACCAGACGGGCCTCGGCGGCGTCACGCTGTGCGCCCAGCCGACCGGCAGTGAACAGCGGCTGGGTCACAATCCCGGTCAGTGTCCACGTGTCCGTCGTACTGCTGCCGAGTGCCCCCGCGGACATGGCCTGCCAGCCGTAGCTGCCGCCGAGCACGAAGCTCGGATAGAACGCGCTGATCGCGACGCCGAGATCGGCGGTGGCGGCGGCGAGTTCACGTTCGGCAGCGCGGACATCGGGACGCCTGCGCAGCACGTCGCCGCGCAATCCTGGATTCGGGGCGGACGCGGAACTCGGGATCGGCTGCCCTGCCTCGAAGTCGCCGACGACGGCCGCGGCATCGCGATCCGCGAGCGTCGCGAGCCTGAGTACGGCTGCGCGAATGCCCGCCTCGAATTGCGGCAGCGCCGAGCGGGTGCCCTCGAGCTGCGCGCGGGCATTGAGAATATCCAGTTCCGGCGCAAGGCCGCTCTTCTGGCGCGACTCGACGAGCACCAGCGTCTCCGCCTGGTTGGACGCGTTTTGTCGAGCCACTTCGAGACGGCGCTGGAAGCCACGCAGCTCGACGATAGCGCGCACGACTTCCGCGGCGACGCTCAGGCGCACGTCATCGAGCGTTGCCTCCGTTCCGCCGACGCGTGCGGAGCTTGCTTCGAGACGGCGGCGGTTGCCGCCGAAGACATCGACTTCCCAGAGCGCATCGAAACCGGCATCGAAGAACTCGTCCTCGAGCGGCGCCAGGCCGCCGCTGTTCGCGACGGTCGGCGACTCCTCAGACAGCCGGTAGCCGGTGTAGCCAGCGTTAGCACCCAGCTGCGGCAACAGCGCCGACCGCGACTGGCGGCGCAGTGCCCGCACTTCGAAGAGCCGCGCCTGCGCAACGCCGATATCGACGTTGGCCTCGAGCGCGCGCGCAACGTAGGTCTCGATTAGCGGATCGTCGAACTGCTTCCACCAGTCGGCCAACACGGCGTCGCCATCTACATCGACGACCTCGATCCAGTCGCCTTCCGGCAGATCCGTCGGCGCTACGTAGTCGGGACCGACGACACAGCCGCCGAGAAACAGCGCCATCACGATCGCGGCAGGCGACGCCGCCGGAAGTGCGAGCCGGACACGCTTCGGCGCGCTCATGAGCTTGAACACGGCTGGCGTGAATACGAGCGACAGCACGACAGAGAAGCCGACGCCGCCGGCAATGACGACAGCGAGCGGCGGCCAGAACTCGCCGCCCGAGAATATGAACAGCGGCAGAAAGCCACCGATCGTCGTGGCGGTGGTCGCGAGCACGTGGCGCGCCTCGCGCATTGTGACCTCGACGATGGCCTGCGTGTCGCCGTCGCGAGCGCCGGCGTCGGCGCGCAGCGCCGCAAGTACGACGATAGCGCCGTTGATCGCTACGCCGACGAGCCCGGCGCTCCCAATGAGCGGATTGAAGCCGAGGTTGTAGCCGGACAACCACAGAGACAGCATGCCGAGACCGGCCGACAGCAGCGCGACGGCGCCGATGAGCGCGGCCGAGCTCGCACTACGGAAGGACAGGACGAGCGTCGTCACCATCAGCATCAGCAGCACGGGCAGATAGGTCATCAACTGGCCGACAGCCTCCTGCTGGGCATCGCTGTCGCCCTCGAGCTGCAACCGATAGCCCGGCGGCAGTTCGAACCCGGTCGCATCGAGCCTCGCGAGTACGTCGTTGGCAGCCTCGATCGGCAGCAAACCGGGACGCACCCAGCCGAAGACCACGTTGATGCGCTCGCCATTGCGCCGCGAGATGCTTGCGCTTTCCGGTTCGAGCTGCATCTCGCCGAGCGCGTTGGCCGGAATCCAGCCCTCGGACGCGGTCGTCTTCAGTGGCATGGACGCAATGTCCGCCAGCGAACCGCGAACGTCGCCCGCATAGCGGATGCGGACCGGCAGCTCCTCGAG
>JASJBG010000005.1 GCA_030066625.1 Woeseiaceae bacterium | reverse complement strand
ATCCGCGGCGGTGAAGCTCTTCGCGGCAGCGGCGCGTTCCGCGCTCAGAGCAGCCATCGATGCGAGGAAGTCGCTCATGATCAGCCCGAGAAGTGTTCCCGCATGCGGCGTAGAAGCTGCTCCGCATGGCCGTCGTCGATGGCCGCGGCCGCGATCTCGACGCCCTGTTCGGGATTGTTCGCCGTGCCCTGCACCTCGAGAACGAGCGACGCACCCATCAGCAGGGCATCGCGGTGCGCGCCCTTGTCGTCACCCTCGAACACGCGCTGGAGCTCACGCGCATTGTGTTCCGCATCACCGCCCGCGAGGTCGCCCGGCGTGCAGCGAGCGAGTCCGTAGTCCTCGGGCGTGCGCGTCGACGCCTCGACCGAGCCCGGCCGCACGTCGTAAAGAACAAATTCGCCGACCGGCGTCGCCTCGTCCCAGGCAGGCGCGCCGTGCACGACGAAGGCGCGCTCGATCGGCATCCCGGCGAGCGTATCTGCCATCAGCTTCGCGGCCTCCTGGCTCCACGCGCCGATGAGCTGGAACGGCGGCGCCGCCGGATTCGTCAGCGGCCCGAGCATGTTGAACACCGTGCGCACGGACAGCGCGGCGCGTACCGGCACGACGGCTTTCATGGCCGGATGGTAGGCCGGCGCGAACAGGAACGTGAAGTTGAGGGCTTCGAGACATTGAACCGCCTCTTGCTCGTGCAGCGGCAACTGCATGCCGAGACACTCGAGCATGTCGGCCGAACCGGAACGGCTCGATATCGAGCGGTTACCGTGCTTGACGACGCGAGCACCCGCTGCGGCGGCGAGTAGCCCGGTGCCGGTTGAAAGGTTGAGGCTGCCAGAACCGTCGCCGCCGGTGCCTACCGTATCGACCGTCGGTGCGCCGTCGGGAATATCCGGATGCAGCGCGAGCTCGCGCATCGCGGTTGCAAAGCCGCGAATCTCGTCGGCCGTTTCGCCCTTCGCGCGCAGCCCGGCCAGCAGCGCCCCTGCGAGTGCCGGCTCCATGTCGCCCTCGGCGAGGTTCATCATGAGCTCATAGGCCTCGCGCTCTTTCAGGGCATCGCCATCGAGCAGGCGGTCGAGCATCGCGCTGAAGGGTTTGTCCGTCATTACTTCGTACCCATCCGCATGAAGTTGGCCATGAGTGCATCGCCCTCGGGCGTGAGCACGCTCTCGGGGTGGAACTGAACGCCCTCGAGCGGCAGTGAGCGGTGGCGCACGCCCATGATTTCGCCGCGTTCGGTCTCGGCCGTCGTCTCGAGTACATCGGGCAGCGTATCGTGCTCGGCGCACAGCGAATGATAGCGGCCGACCTCGAACGGTTGCGACAGGCCGCCAAAGATCGTCTTGCCGTCGTGTTTCGCCATCGAGGTCTTGCCGTGCATGAGCCGCCCGGCACGCACGATCTCGCCGCCAAAATGCTGCACGAGGCACTGGTGCCCGAGACAGACGCCGAGCACCGGTACCTTGTCCTCGAAGGCCCCGATCATGTCCAGCGACACGCCCGCATCCTCGGGACGGCCGGGCCCGGGCGAGATGACGAGGTGGGTCGGCTGCATTTCCAGCGCCTCGTCGACGGTGATCTCGTCGTTACGAAATACGTTCACCTCGGCGCCCTGTGCGGCGAAGGCCTGCACCAGGTTGTAGGTGAACGAATCGTAGTTATCGATCAGGAGCATTTTGACGCCGCTGAATTCACTCACAGGCCCTCTCCTGCTATCTCCAGTGCCCTTCTCAGGATCGCGCTCTTCGCCAGCACCTCCTGGTACTCGCGCTTCGGCACCGAGTCGGCGACGATTCCGGCACCGGCCTGGAAGCTGTATTCATCGCCCGAGAACACGAGCGTACGAATCGTAATCGCCTGGTCCATGTCGCCCGTGATGCCGAAGTACCCGGCCGTGCCTGCGTAGAGTCCGCGACCGACGGTTTCCATCTCCTCGATGATCTCCATGGCGCGGACTTTCGGCGCACCGACGAGCGTGCCCGCCGGGAAGGTCGCCGCCAGCAGGTCGAACTGGTCGTACTTCGAATCGAGCTCACCCTGCACGCCGCTGACGATGTGCATGACGTGACTATAGCGTTCGATGGAGCGGTACGGATCCACATGCACGCTGCCCGCACTGGCGACGCGGCCCAGGTCATTGCGGGCGAGATCGACGAGCATGACGTGCTCGGCGGCCTCCTTCGGGTCGGCGAGCAGCTGTTCCTCGTTGGCACGGTCGGCCTCGGGCGTATCGCCGCGTGGCAGCGTGCCGGCGATGGGCCTGAGCGACGCCGTCTTGCCGTGCAGGCGAACGAGCGCCTCGGGCGACGAGCCGACGACCTTCAGCTCGTCGAAATCGAAGAAGAACATGTAGGGCGACGGATTGATGAGGCGCATCGCCCGGTAGACCTCGAACGGCGAGACGTTGGTCCGGCCGCGGAACAGTACGGAGATGACGATCTGGTAGATGTCGCCGGCCGCTATGTACTCCTTGCAGGCCTCGACGCGTTCGCAGAACTCTTCCTCGCTGAGGCTGGCCGTCGTCGGCGAGGTTTCTACCTCGCCCTCGGGCGCCGGCACCGGGCCCCGGAGGCGCTCGATGACTTCGCGGCGCAGCCGCTGGCGCTCGTACTCGGGACCGTCGTGCAGCAGCGCGACGCGGCGCGTCAGGTGGTCGAACACCAGCAGCGATGCCGTGGCGGCAAACGCGGCGTCGGGCACGCTGGTCTGCGGCTCGGTGTCTCGCGGCAGTTTCTCGAACAGGCGCACGACATCGTAGCCCGAAACGCCGACGAGGCCGCCGGCGAACGGCAGCTCCTCGACGTCGGGCTTCGGCACGGGCGCGAGCGTCAGGGCCTCGCGCAGTGCGCCCAGGTACTCGGCCTTGCTGGTGGGCCTGGCTCGCGGGTTGCCGTCGATGGTGAGGGCATCCGCGTTCATGCGAACCTCGAGGGCGTCGCCAAAGCCCAGGAACGAGTAGCGCGCGAGCCGCTCGCCGCCCTCGACGCTCTCGAGCAGGTAGCGCGGCTTTAGCGGCGCGAGCTTCAGGAACGCCGAGACCGGCGTATCGAGATCCGCCGCAATGTCGAATGGGGCCTGCATGTTCGTTGTCGATCCTCGAGGGCAAAAAAAAGCCCACCTGCGCGGTTCGCGGAGATGGGCTCGGTTGTTCGTTGCTCAGACGCTGACTAGCGGACCGCCCACTCCTTTGCGGACTGCCACCACCAGTTGTTGCGAGCGACTGCGTTCATGAGGCCGAGTATTACCAGCTCAGGCGACAGCGTCAACCGTCAAAGCTCGTAAAGTGCCGGCAGGACCAACGAAAAGCCGATCCACATTATGATGGTCAGCGGGATACCCACCCTGAGGAAGTCCGAGAACTTGTAGCCGCCGGCGCTCAGGATAAGCAGGTTGGTCTGGTAGCCATACGGCGTCGCGAAGCTCATGTTGGCGCCGAACAGCACGGCGAGGATGAACGGCTCGGGACTCACGTCGAGCTGCTGCGCAATACCGATCGCGATCGGCGTCCCGATGACGGCGGCCGCATTGTTCGACACGATGTTCGTCATTATCGACATCAGCAGCAGGAACGCACTCAGGATCATCGGCGTCGGCAGCGCCGAGGCCACGCTCACGAAGCTCATGGCCAGGTAGTCGGCCATCCCGGTCCCCATCAGGGCCTTACCGAGCGCGAGGCTTGCCACGATGATCATCACGACCGGGATCGACAGCGCGCTGGCCGCGTCGCGCCAGTTAAGGCAGCCGGTTGCGAGCATCAGCCCGAGACCGATCATCGCGCTGACCGAGATCGGCATGATGCCGAGCGCCGCGGCGCTGATGACGAAGGCCATGACGGCGAGCGCGCGCTTGGCACGATGCGTATGCGGCAGGTCCGTCGTGCCGTCGAGAACCAGCATCGTGCCCGAGTCCTTGAGATTGCTGATCGCCTCGCCGGAGCCCTGTACCAGCAGAACGTCACCGGCGCGCAGCCGGATCAGGTTCAGGTCCCCGGTCACCTGTGAGCTCGGTGCGCGGGCGCGATGCAGGGCCAGCGGCAGCAGGCCGTAGCTGGCGCTGAAGCGCGCGGCAGCGAGGCTGCGCAAATGCAGCGGTGAGCCGCGGGTCACGACGACCTCCGCGAGCTGCTGGCCCTCGGCCTTCAGCGGCGTCGACTCGTCGACCGGATGCTCGCTGTCGGAAATATTGTAGAGCGTCGCGCCGATCAGCTGCTCGTAGTGCTTGAGATTCTCGGGCGAGTCCTTGACGAACAGGCGGTCACCGGGCTGCAGCTTCACCGACGGCAGCTTGGCGAGGAACAGCGACTCGGTGCGCTGGATCTTGTCGACGCGCATGTTGCCGTCCGCCTTCGCGAGCACCTCGGAAAGCTGCTTGCCGTCCGAGAAGCCGCCCTCCTTGATCGTCAGCTGGCCGCTGAAGATACGCGGCGTTGTATCCGCCATCGGCGGCGTGCGGTCGGGCAACAGCCGTGGCGCGACGAGCCACAGGAACAGGATTCCAACGCCCCCCACAATGGCAACCGGCAGCACGAACTCGAACATCGTAAACCGGTGCAAGCCCAGGTCCTGCGATATACCGACGACCAGCAGGTTCGTTGAGGTACCGATCGTCGTCGACATGCCGCCGATGATCGTCGCGAGGCCCATCGGCAGCATAACCTCGGACACCGGGAACTTGGCGCGCAGCGACGCACCAACGAGGATGGGCATGAGCAGCACGACGATAGGCGTGTTGTTCATGAAGGCGCTCAGGATGGCACCGGCAATCAGCGTCGTCAGCAGCGCAAGCACCGGGCGTGTGGCCCAGGCCTTGCTGACGACGTTTGCCAAGGGTTGCAGAGCACCCGTGGTCTCGAGCGCCTTGCCCACCATCATCAGTGCGCAGATCGCGACCAGTGCCTCGTTGCCGAAGCCCGCAAAAAAGTCGACGGCACCCAGCAGGACTTCGCCATCGCGTTCGTAGGGAAACAGCGTGAAGCCGGCAACAAGCAAAATGAGAATCGCCAGCGACGACGACTCCAGCGGGATTCGGTCGCGGGTAAACAGGAACAACGCCACGACCGTGAGTAACAGGACCGCGACGCCATGGGCATCGATGCCAATTTGATTCAAAGGGTCCCCTCTCCCCTTAGGGCCTTGGAACCGTACCGTAGTTCATAGCCGCTCCGCAACGAGCGACGGCAGCGCCGAGCGTTGCAGGACAGCCCGGAGGCGGCCGTGAAAACCCCTGAAATCATTAACGTTCCAACGCGCAACCGATACACGGCGACGAAACGTACAGGCATCGACATTGGAGAGTGTCGGCAGAAGGTTGAATACGCGCGTATCGGCATGATCGCCCGCAAACAGCGACCACGGCGATGTGACGAGCAAGTTGCGATGCGCGAGCGCGGACGCAGCAACCGCTGCGCGCCAATGACGCTGCCAGGTGCGCTTCAGCTCACCGGGCCGGAGCTGCCTGCACGGATCAAGTGCCTCAATGGCGGGTAGTTGCTTCGACCGCGCGAGTGATTTCGAGTGGTCCTGGAGAGTACGTGCGGCGCTTCCCAACAAGTCATCGACGCGCACAAGCGCGGCGTGCCCTTCGGGATCGATGCTGTTATCGATCAGCCAGTCGCCGATACCGCAAATCTCGACGGCGACGCGGCGATTGAGCCAGGCATCGTGGCGCATGGCTGCTGTCGGCCAGGCAACAGCCTCGAACACTGCCTCCGCGGTATCCAATGCCTCGACCAGCCGCGCGGCGGTCAGTTCGCTCGCGTCGATCATCGTGTGCAGCCAGGCGGACCCGGCGGTCGCCTGCAGCGCTGCCTCCGGCAGCACGTCGCTCGCCGTCTCGGCGTCGAGCAAGGCGCAGGGGCTCTGCACGACGGGCCACGAGGCTGCTCCGAACCGTGTCTCGTGGCGGAGCGTCCACAGCTGTCGGAACACATCGAGAGGCGGCCGCTCCGGGAGCACCGCGTACAGGTCGCTCGACGCCAGGTGCCGACAGCGAACTTGCCACGCTGCCTGCAGGTCGATCGTCCCTGCTTCGACAACGACGGTGAGCATTCGGCCGCGGCGCCCCGCCCGGCCGAGGGCGCCGTCGAGGGTTTTGCATAAAGCGGCGAACTGCGCGGACGGCGGGCTGGCAGGACAGAAGTCCGCAATGCGGAGCGACGCGGGAGCGCCGGTCGACAGGACGCCGGCCAATCCGGCCAGCACGCGAGCCATTGCCGGCTCGGACGCCAGGCAGTCGGCGACGCCCACCCGGATCGACGCGCCCAGCGGCGCGCACGACGTGGCCGGAACGGCACGCTCGCCGTATTGTCCAAAGCCCATAGTTGGCCCATCCGTGGTGCGAAGCGTGGTTGCCAGCCAGCGTGCCCAAGGACGGTGCACCTCCGCAGCGCGCCTATCTGGGCAGTTGTACGAGTTTTTGTTATTGTCGCGACGCCTGCCCGGATGGCCCCTGCGGCATACGACGACCATGACCTACAAAGAATTACTCGATGCCTGGGCGACGAACAAAAGCCCGTCGAAGACCCGCGAGCGCTACGCCGTCCAGCTGACGGTGGACGATGCGGCACGCGTGCACGCCCTGGCGGAGCTTTTCGACGGCGTTGACGAAGAACGCGTCATCACCGACCTGCTGACGACGGCGCTGGACGAACTGCAGGCTGCGATACCGTACGAGCCGGGCGACAAGGTCATTCGCGAGGATGAGTTCGGCGACCCGGTCTACGAGGATCGGGGACTGACACCGCGCTTTCTCGAGCTCGTGCGCAAGTACCAGGACGATCTGGACCAGGCTTAAGAAAGGGCCCTCCGAACCAACGGCTTTAGCAACATGCGCCGCCAGGACATCATATTCGAAGACAAGGAGCAGGCGCTCCGCGACGACGTGCGCACGCTCGGCACGATGGTCGGCGAGCTCATCGCCGAGCAGGGTGGCGACGAGCTGTTCGAGTTCGTCGAGAACGCGCGCCAGCGTTCGATACGCCGTCGCGAAGAAAACGAGAAGCCGGGTGAGGAACTCGCGGCGCTCGTCGACGATCTCGACCCCGAGTTCGCGCTGTCCGTTATCCGCAGCTTCTCGACCTACTTCCAGATGGTGAACACGGCCGAGAAGGTGCACCGCATCCGTCGCCGCCGTGAATACCTGCGCGACGTTGGCCGTCACCAGCCGGGCGGGCTCGAAGACACGTTGATTAAGCTCAAGGCGCACGGGACGACGCCCGACGAGCTTCAGTCGCTGATCAACACCCTGAGCCTCGAGCCTATCTTCACAGCACACCCTACCGAGCCGACCCGTCGCACGATGCTGCGCAAGGAACAGAACATCGTTCGCCACCTCGTCGACATGCTCAACCCGACGATGACGCCGCAGGAGAGAGGTGCGGCGCTGGCGAATATCCGCCTGCTGATAACGACGGGCTGGCAGACCGAGGAACACCCGACCGAGCAGATGACGGTGTCGGACGAGCTCGAGCACGTGCTGTTCTTCATGACCGACGTGCTGTACCGAACGATGCCGCCGTTCTACGAGGACGTCGAGAACGCAATCGAGCGGATCTACGGCGATGAAGGGAAACAGATCAATGTGCCGCCGCTCGTTCAGTTCGGCTCGTGGGTCGGCGGCGACATGGACGGCAATCCGAATGTCAATGCCAAGACGATCCGGGCAACGCTTTCTCGCCAGCGATCGCTGATCCTCGACCTGTACTACAAGGAGTGTTCGCTACTGTCGGCGAAACTCAGCCAGTCCGACGATCGCAGCACGGTCAACGAAGAGGTGCTGGCACGCATCGAGGAATACCGCCACGTCTTCCAGAATGCCTACCACACGGTACCGGCGCGACATCGCGACATGCCGTACCGCGTGTTCCTGAGGCTTGTACAGGCGCGGCTGCAGTCCACCTACGACGACGACGTGTTCCCGTACGAGCGCGTCTCGCAGTTCGAGGCGGACATCAAACTGATCGCGGAGAGCCTCGAGGACAACAAGGGACAGCATGCAGGGCTCTTTACCGTGCAGCGCCTGCTGCGCCGTATCGAAACCTTCGGTTTCCACCTCGTCACGCTCGACGTGCGCCAGGACGCCGAGGTGCACCGCAGCGTCGTCGGCGAATGTCTCGGCGAAGACGACTGGGCGGAGTGGGACCCGGATGACCGCGTAACCCGCATCGTCGAGGCGCTCCGGTCGCGCGAAGGCATGCCGATGAAGCTGTCGACGCAGGCGCGCAAAACCATCGCCGTGTTCCAGGCTATCGCGTTCTGCCGCCGCAAATACGGCCGCCGCGCCATCGGCCCGTTCATCATCAGCATGACGCAGGGCGCGGACGACATCCTCTCGGTGCTGCTGCTCGCCGAGTGGGGCGAGCTGCACAACCGTCGTGGCGAGGTACCGCTCGATGTCGCGCCGCTGCTCGAGACCGTCGACGACCTGCACAAGGGGCCGGAGATCCTGGAATCGCTGCTGTCGACCGAGCTGTATCGCGAGCACCTCGCGACCCGCGGCAATCGCCAGACCGTCATGATCGGCTACTCCGACAGCAACAAGGACGGCGGGCTTGCCGCCGCACGCTGGGCGCTGCAGAACGCGCAGGAGACCCTGGTAAAGACGGTCGAGTCCAAGGACGTCGAACTGACGCTGTTCCACGGCCGCGGCGGCACCATCTCGCGAGGCGGCAGCAAGACCCACGTCGCCGTCCTCGGCGCGCCGCCGGGCACGGTCAATGGCCGTCTGCGCGTCACCGAGCAGGGCGAGATCATCAACGAGAAGTACGGCCTGCGCGGCATCGCCTTGAGGACGCTTGAGCAGGTCCTCGGCTCGGTCGCATTGGCGACGGCAATGCCGCACCACCGCGGCAACGACATGCCCGAATGGCACGACATGATGGACGTGATCGCCAAAGAGAGCCGCGCGGCGTATCGCAAGCTGGTCTACGAGACGCCGGAGTTCATTGACTACTTCCGTAGCGCCACGCCGATCGACCTGATCGAGCGCATGCGCATCGGTTCGAGGCCGTCGGCGCGGCGTTCGAAAGCCGGGATAGAGAACCTGCGGGCAATCCCCTGGGTATTCTCGTGGACGCAGGCGCGCTTCGTGCTGCCCGGCTGGTACGGCTTCGGTTCCGGCCTCAGGAAAGCTGCCGCGCAGTTCGACGACACGGCGTTTCGCGACATGTTCCGCGAGTGGTATTTCATGCGCGCGCTGACCGCGGATGCGGAGATGGTGCTCGCAAAGGCCGACCTGGGCATCGCCAAGCTCTACTCGGAGCTTTCCGGCGACCTGCACGACACCTTCTTCCCGATCATCGAGGCCGAGTACGACCTGACGAGGGAGCTGATTCTCGAGTACTCGGAACACGACGAACTGCTCGAGGGCGACGTCACGCTGCAGCGGGCGATCATGCTCAGGAACCCGTACGTCGACCCGATGAGCCTGATGCAGGTCGACCTGCTGAAGCGCTGGCGTGAAGCCGGCAGCGACGACCCGCAGCTGTTCACCGCGCTGCTCGCGAGCGTGAACGGGATCGCGCAAGGACTTCAGAACACCGGTTGACGCAAACGTTTGTGGATGCGCTTCGTTGTTCGACCAAAATACTGGTTAGGCTGCGCGTCTGCGAAACGGCGACTCGTCGACCAGAATACCGGATGACGCAAACGATCGCGGATGCGCTTCGTTGGTCGACCAGAACACCGGCTGGATAGACGGCCAGGCTAACAGCATGCTTGTCCAGCATTCGAGCAGGCCGATGCCAAACCCCCGTTAATACGACTATTCCGAAGTCGCAACCTGCGCGATGATCAGGCTTCCACACAAGCCTGAATCGGGGGTAGGCATGACAAACAGAAAGCGAATTCTCGTCGTGGTTCAGCAGCAGCCCGGCAGTGAGCGGGCTATCGACCACGCCCTGGCGATGGCGAGACAAAGCGACGCGGACCTGACCGTCATCGACGTCTACTCGTACCTCGACGCATACACCAAAGCGCTGTCCGACGTTATCGATGGCTCGGAACTGCGGCAGCTCGTTCTCGAACATCGCAAGGACCATCTTAAGCGGTACCTGGCCAGTCGTGATGACGAGAAGGCCCGTACCGCGGAAGTCAAAGTCCTCGACGGCGTGCCGTTCGTCGAGATCATTCGCGAGGCCGTCAATACGGGCTGCGAGCTCACCGTCAAGGTATCCGACAGGGAGGGCGGGTCACGGAACCGCAACTTCGGCAGCACCGACATGCACCTGATCCGCAAATCGCCGATACCTGTCTGGACGATCAACGCAGCGCGCAAGGATACGGCAAGACGCGTGCTTGCCACGGTCGACCCGCTCGCGATGGACGACGAATCGCGCGACCTGCATCGAAAGACGCTGAAGGTAGCGGCCGAACTCGCCGAGATGACCAACGCCAGGTTACTCGTTCTGAGCACGTGGCAGCTGATTGGCGAGGAGTCCATGCGCAACAGCCCGTTCCTCAAGATCGACGACGCGCGAATCGATTCGCTGGTCGATGAGACGGACAACCGGGCCCGAAATGCACAGTCGCTCCTGGCGCGCTGGTTCGAACGTGAAGTGCCGCACGCGACGATCCCGAACTGGCACGTCATCAAGGGTACGGCGCGGCAGGTCATTCCCGATTTCGTTGAGGCTCATGACATCGAGCTACTGGTCATGGGCAGCGTGGCGCGAGCCGATATCCCCGGCCTGCTCATCGGCAGTACGGCCGAATCGGTGCTGGGGGACATCAACTGCTCCGTGCTCACGGTCAAGCCGGACGGCTTCGTCTCGCCGATCGCGCTCGACCAAACCGGGCTCGACCCAGCTGCACCCGATGAGGAGGAGGACGCTCCGCCGGTAGCACACGCCGCTGCCTGAAGGCGGCGGCTAGGGGCAACCGGCCAATCGACCCGGTTCACGGGCCGGTGATGACTCGCCGATATGGCGATCGATGTCGTTCGCGACAGCGTGAATCCGCAGCGCAAGCTCACAGAGGTTGAAGATCGCGTCTTCCTGGTTGTATCGCTCCTGCACGAGCAGTCCGAGAAACTCACGATTCGCGAGCAGCTCGCGGTGATCTACACCGGGCCCCTGCGCGTAGTTGGTCGTGGCAGGGACCAGCACCGGCGAGTCGGCGGTGATCGCATTGGCGATCTGGGGAAAGAAGGCGTTCTTCATCAGGAACGGATCAAAGTAATTGCGGGCAAACTGCTCGTCCGCCTTCTCGATATCGTCGACCCAGCGGTATTCCCGCTGCAGGGACGAAAGTACCGCGCGCAGCTCCTGGGTCGATACCAGGCCTAGCTGGCCGCCCTGGATCAGGCTGTCCAACGCCCCGGTCTTGAAGCCGGTTCTCGCCCAGTACGTCAGGTTTGCGACATGCTCATCAAACTTGTCACTGGAGAGCTCGAGCTTGTTGTCCGAGGCATCGAACAGTATCTGGATGACGGCCTGCTGCTCAGCGCGGAAGTCCAGCTGCTGTTCGATAGCCGCGAGATTCTGATCCAGTTCGGCGCGTATCGAGTGCAGGATCTCCAGTTCCTCGGCCCGTTCGAGGTGGTCCTGCCACTTCGCGTCAATCCAGAACGCGAGCAATATGCTGACGACGATCGCGATCGCCTCGACGGAAATCTGCTGCCAGGGAATGTTCCGATAGCGCGACATGAGCCAATTATAGAAGCCTCATCGCGGTCGCGCAGAATGTCTCTGTTCAAGTGCCGTGCGAAACCAACTCGCAGAAGCGCTCTATCTCCTCGTCGGTGTTGTAGTAGTGCACGGACGCGCGAACGAGTTCTTCGATCCGGCGCGCCGTGAAATCGAGCTGTGCCGACTCGCGATAGGCAACGGAGACATTCGCGCCGGCCTTAAGAAGACGCTGCGCGAGATCACTCGCGGATTCACGCGTGGAGTCGAAGGTCACGATGCCGGCTTTGCGCTGACCCAGGTCGCGAACCTCGACTCCGTCGATCGCGGCCAGTGAATCGCGAAGGCGCGCCCCGAGGCTTGTAACCCGTTCCTCGATAGCGGCGATGCCGATCTCCTGCGCATACTCGACGGCCTTTGCGAGGCCGACGCGGCCCGCGACGAAGCTCTCCCAGTTCTCGAAGCGGCGCGCGCCCGGAGCGAGCTGGTATTCAGAAGGCCCGGTCCAGGTTGCGGCACGCATATCGATGAACGGCGGATCCAGTTGCTCGAGGATTTCATCGGACACATACAGGAACCCGGTGCCGCGCGGTCCGCGGAGGAACTTGCGGCCCGTGCCCGACAGAACGTGGCAGCCGATCTTCGCAACGTCCAGGTCGATCTGGCCCACCGACTGGCAGGCATCGAGGAAATAGACGAGACCGTGCTCGCGCGCGAAGCGGCCGACGTCTTCGGCCGGGTTCACCAACCCGCCCTGCGTCGGCACGTGCACAAGGTTGATCATCCGGGTCTTCGGCGTCAGCACCGACTCCAGCCGCTCGACGTCGATCTGCCCGGACTTATCGGACGGCGCGATATCGATTTCAACGCCGCGCCGCTTCGCGAGCTGCAGGAAGGCAAGATAGTTGGACGCGTACTCCGACGCATGGCTGATGATCCGATCGCCGGGCTCGAGCGGCATTGCGTAGAACGCCATGTCCCACGCGCGCGTCGCGTTCTCGACGAACGCGATCTCGCCGGGCTCGGCGCCGAGCAGCGCCGCGAAACCCGTGTAGAAGGCCTCCAGCGTTTCGCTTGCCGCGGCCGCGGCCTCGTAGCCGCCGATCCGGCGCTCGAGCTCGAGGTGATTCGTAACGGCTTCGAACACGGGGTCCGGCATCAGCGCCGCACCCGCGTTATTGAAATGAATCAGCTTCTCGCAGGCCGGTGTTTCGGCGCGCAGCCGCGCCAGCTGGGAATCCGTGAAGCTCATGCGTCTCAGGGCTCGCCCGGCGGGTCGAAGTAACGGTCGTGGCCGGCACCGAAAACCGTCCAGGCCTGGTCGCCGCCCGGCCTGCCCGCGTAGTAGTCGGCGACGTCGACGAGACCCTTCCACTCCGGCGTGAGCTTGGGCTTGCGTGAGAACAGGTGCTTCTTCCCGCTCAGTATCGGTAGTTCGAACGCGCGGAAGCTGTCGTCCAGCATGGCAGTAAAATCACTGAAGTCCTCGTACATTTCAGTGAACTCGGTCATATCGAGAATCGCGAAGCTCGCCCGTGAGTCGTCGAGGTAGGCACCAAAATTATCGGCGGAGCGCGTCCATAGCTCGCCGAGCACCTCGGCGAACTTTGCACGACGTGCTGCGTATCGCTTCCGCGCGCTGCTGATGTCAGTAACGAGGTAAGCGCAAAAATCGCTGTCCTCGCTGTTGCGATCGCCGTTAATCACGAGCTCATTGCGATCGAACAGGCTGAACCAGGCGGGCGCAATACCGTACTTGTAACTGAGAACCGTGTCCTGCAGGTAGTGTTCCGTCTCACCGTACGCAACGAAGGGCCGTGTCGACAGGACCAGTTCCGACCAGCTGCCCATCCCTAGCGCGGCTCGACGATCAGGTACACCGAGGTCGTGTCGCCGATGTTGAGCACCTCGTGCCAGTCGACGCCATCGCTAGTCCAGGTCAGGTCGTCAGCAAGGTCCACTTCGCGCACACCGTCCGCCGATTCGATGCGCATGCGCCCGCCCGTGATGACGTAGCCGAAGTGGGGTGCGTGGTAATGACGCTCATGGCCGACGCCGGGCGGGAACGTGCAGCGCAGGACCCGCTGGCGCTCGTCCTCGTGCAGCTTCTCGCAGACCGCCTCACCCTTCCAGCCGGCCTCGAGCGGGTCCGGCAGCGGCGCGTCCGCCGCGATCGCGATGCCGGTGAGGCAAAGGCTAATCGTCAATAAAGGACGTGAACTCATCGAGTGGTTTTCGCGTGATGTCGGGAACGGTCGCGTCCTCGGCCGGGTAGCCGACGACCAGCAGCAGGAACGGCCGTTCGTTGCTCGGCCGGCCGAGAATCTGGTTCAGGAATTTCATCGGGCTCGGCGTGTGCGTCAGCGTCGCGAGGCCCGCATGGTGCAGGGCCGTGATCAGTATCCCGGTCGCGAGTCCGGTCGATTCGACCGGGTAATAGTGCTTCACCTTCTCGCCCTCTTCTTCGCTGAACTTCTGCAGGAACACGGCGATGAGGTACGGCGCCGTTTCGAGGAACGGCTTGTCTGCATCAGTGCCGAGCGGCGCCAGCGCGGCCAGCCACTCCTCGGACGCGCGGTGACCGTAGAACTCCCGCTCTTCGGCCTCCGCCGCTTCGCGAATTTTCCGCTTGGTTTCCGGGCCCGACACGACGGCGAAGTGCCACGGCTGCATATTTGCGCCGCTCGGCGCCGTACTTGCAGCCCGCAGCGCCGTCTCGATGACGTCGCGCGGCACCGGCCGGTCCGAGAAGTCGCGCACGGTGCGACGGCGATTCACGTCTTCGTAGAACGCCTTCAGGCGCGCTCGCATTTCCTCCAGCGGATACTCGCGGAAGGTCTCCAGCGGGATGGTCGGGTAGTCGCTCACGGGGCCTCCTTGTTCGGCGGCATTGTAACCGTGAATCAGCCCTCGTCGCGCACCTTCCAGAGCGCGGTCCACTCGTCCGTGTCGTTCTCGGAGACGACCTTGCCGCGCACCGAGATGCCGGCGTCGTGGACCGACTCAGGATCGCCCGTAATCAGCGGGTGCCAGTCGGGCAGTGGGTCGCCGCTCGCGAGCAGGAAATAGGCGCAGGACGCGGGCAGCCAGTCGAATGCCTCGGTCTCCGGCGACAGGACCAGGCAATCTGCGACTTTTTTCGCACGGTTCGCGTAGTCCGTGCAGCGACAGGCCTCGACATCGAGCAGCTTGCACGCGAGGTTAGTGTAGAAGACCTCCTCCGTGTCTTCGTCCTCGACCTTGTGCATGCAGCACAGGCCGCAACCGTCGCAGAGGGACTCCCATTCCTCCTTCGACATCTCGGCCAGGCTCTTCTGCTCCCAGAAGCGCTCCGCCACGGCTAAAGACCCGCCCTTTCCAGCCGATACAGTCTGTGGAGAACGGAGATTCGAATGATTAAACCGCCGCATCCCCTCGAAGAGACGGCGCGCCTCATGAGCCTGCATTCACTGCGCATCCTCGACACGGTACCCGAGGAGCGCTTCGACCGCATCACCCGCATGGCACAGCGCCTGTTCGGGATCGACATCTGCCTGATCAGCCTCGTCGACTCGCACCGCCAGTGGTTCAAATCCCGGCAGGGCCTCGACGCCTGCGAGACCGGCCGCGAGATCTCGTTCTGCGGCCACGCAATCCTCGACGATCGCGTATTCATTGTCGGCGACGCCGCCACCGATCCGCGCTTCGCGGACAACCCGCTCGTGACCGGCGAACCGCACATCCGCTTTTACGCCGGCTGCCCGATCCGCGGCCCAATGAACCACCGCGTCGGCACGCTGTGCCTGATCGACAGTCAGCCGCGCGGCCTGTCGGTCGACGAGCAGGAAACGCTGCGTGACTTTGCGGCGATGGTCGAGGACGAACTGGCAATGGTCGCGCGGTCGACCATCGACGAACTCACGGGCGTGTCCAACCGACGGGGCTTCAACAACCTCGCACGTCACGTGCTGTCGCTCTGCCGACGCACGGATACGAGCGCCGAGATCGCATTCTTCGATCTCGACGGCTTCAAGGCCGTCAACGATGAGCACGGCCACGAAGCGGGCGATCGACTGCTCAAACTGTTCGCCGAGCTGCTGACCAAGTGTTTCCGATCGGCCGACGTCGTCGCGCGGCTCGGCGGCGACGAGTTCGCCGTGTTCATGGCCGGTTCCGACGGCGAATCGAAAGCAGCGCTAAAACGTCTCGAGCAGCTCGCGGAAGCCAACTGCGGCGAGTTCTGCGGCACGCTCGCCTGGAGCGTCGGCCGCGTGAGGCTCGACCCCGAGCGGCACACGACGATCGAGAGCCTGCTCTCCGATGCCGACGCGAGGATGTACGAAGACAAGCTTCGGCGGCGCGCGGCCGCGGGCTGAGTGCTTTGGACTCTGCCCGTTATACTGCGGGCAAATGCAGGCTTCAGAGCAGAAAACCGGTTGGCGACTTGTTGGTGCGTTCGTCGCAGCATTTGTAATGCACCCTGCCACAGCAGACGTCACCGTCGAGGGCCACGTTTTCTCCGAGGTCGTGCATCGTGGCGCGGCGCTGAGCGACGCACCCGCGGCAGGCATGGCCCTGAGCCTGGACAGCGCCTCGGGCTGGTTCGCCGGTCTTGGTGGTTATTACGCGAACGGCACACCGTCCGGCCTTGCATTGAATCGAAACGTGCATGGCTACGCCGGTTGGTTTCGCGAAATGGGTGACGAGAAAGCGATCGAAGTCTCCCTCGCCTACAACGAGTTTATCGACGTAACCGACTGGAGCTACTTCGAGGTTCGTGCCGACTACCACCTCTCGGCCGAGGCGTCCCTGACTTTCGCATACTCTCCCGACTACTACGGCCGTGACGGCGAACATGTCCTTGCGGCCGGGACCTGGCGACCTGCGCTCGGCGAGCGTACGTACCTGCACGTATCCGTCGGTGCCGGCTACATCGGTGGGATCTGGGACGAGGTTATCGGGTACGGGGAATTCGGCATCGGGTACAGCGTCGGCCGGGCCGACTTCTCGATCTCATTCAACGAGGTCGACGAGGACTCGGGATTTATCTTCGCAACGGACCGTAGCAACGTCGCCGCCCGCGTGAGTTACCTGTTCCGTTAATCGCAGGAGAAGTTCGCGACGCTCACGGCGGCACAGGCATCCACGCTGGCGCCACCTTCCGCGGCACGTACGCTCTCTGTCAGGGCATACAGCGTATCGGTAGCGTTCACGGCCGGGTCGGCCTCGAGCATCAGCGCAAGCACGCCCGAAACGTGAGCAGCTGCCATCGACGCACCGGACATGTAATCGTAGGAGTGACCCGGCTGGGCCGTCAGCACCGCACCGCCGGGTGCAAACAGTGTGTCACCGGTGGTTTCCGCGACGCCTGATCCGTCGCGGACGATGACGACGCCCGGCCGCGGCGTCGGGAACCGTTCCCCCACCGCGTCTTCGTCGTGCGCAACGACGACAATAGTCCCGGCGCCGACGATCCGGCCGACGAGCTTGTCGAGCAAGGGGTCTTTCGGTCCGGTCAGGCTAAGGTTGACGATGTGTGGCCTCGCATCGACGACCCGGTCGAGCGCCTGCGACAGCGTCAGGCTGTTGCAGCGTGTGCCGCCGTTGAGTTCCCAGCAAGCGCGATAGGCGTGCAGGTGCGCGCCGGGGGCAACCCCCGTGATGCCGACACCGTTGTGGTTCGCGGCCACGAGGACGCCGGCAATGCCGGTGCCGTGGCGTTCCGAGAGATCACCGCGGCCGACGAAGTCGACCTGTTCAGCCAGCGCGTGCTTGATGTCGGGATGATCGGGCTCGACGCCGGAGTCGACCACGGCGATACGGACGCCGGCGCCGCTCAGCGCCCTGTGCACGGGGGCCACGTTCAGCATTTCGAGCGAGCTCTGCAGGTGCCGGTACGGGTCAACCGGTGAAGTGTTTCCACCGTCCAGCGTCGCGAGGCCTTCGAAGGTATTGAGCGGCTGCACCCACTCGACACGCGAGTCCTCGCGAAGCGCCTCGAGCGTCGCATCGAGATCGTCACCGATGCGAACCACGACGCAGTGGACGTTGAGTGAACGTACCGGCCACTGCCTGGTGACTTCGAGCGAGAAATCCCGGGCGAGCTCCGCGGCCAGGCGCTTGAGCTTCGGATCCTCGTCGTACTGGTAGCTACCCGCATAGCCCACGCCGGATGACCAGCCACGGCGCCGACTCGAACGCGTGTCGGTCATGACGACGATCCACTCGTCGGCGACTGCGTCCGTGTCCCCGGCCGGTGCCGTCGCAGGCCAATGGGTGATCAACCCGACAAGCAGCAGAGCAATGTATTTGTGTGTGTTCACGGATCCACGTCGTAGCGTATCGGCTCGGCCAGCTCAATGCGCGGATCGTCCCGCCAGCCGAGCAGTTGCTCGCGCGGCAACGCCGACTCGGTCTCGACGACAAACGCACCACCCTGGCCGGGGCCCGAGACGATCCTGAAGCCGAGCTCGAGGGCGACGGCTTCACGAGCGTCCGCCGTGAGTCCCTCGGCGAACAGCAGCCGGACGCGGTTCGCTTCAACGACGACCTGCGCACCGTCGCTCGATAACAGCTCGAAGTCCTTCTCGGCCTCTGGCGACCTGATCTGTGAGAAGACGAGTACAGCGGCGGCAGCCAAAACGCTCGCGGCGACCGCCAGTGTTCGCCAATCGGCCGCGCGAGAGGCACCGCGGTCATCGACCTCGTGGGCGATGGCATCAAAGGCGCCGGCGCGTGGAGCTTCGCTGCCAGCGGAGTTGACGATTGCCGCGCTGAATTCAATCTCCGCGTCGACCCGGGCCTTCAGGTCGGGATCCCCGGCCATGCGAGCTTCGAAAGCCTCGGACTCGCTTGCACCAAGTCGCCCGGCTACGTAGTCGACCACCTCCAGATCCGTTTCGATCTCTGCAAGGTCCGTTACCTGCGTTACGTTATTCATCATCAATCCTCAACCGCGGGGCGCTCACCGAGCGCCGCCATGATCTCTTTCAGGCGTCGCCGCGCATAAAAAATGCGTGTCTTGACCGTGTTCTCGGGACAATCAGCAATTGCGGCGATTTCCGAGTACGTGTTGCCCTGGAAGTAGGACAGCTCGATGACGAGCCGGTGCTCGGGCGACAGCTGTGCGATCGCCTGGCCGACCAGGTCGCGACGTTCCGTCGTGCCGCGCTCGTCGACGCTCTCTTCCGGCGCCTCGTCGATGCCGACCGTGTCCGGGCGGCCGCGCAGCACCTTCAGGCACTGCCGGTATGCGATCGCGAAGATCCACGTCGAGACCTTCGATTGGCCGTTGTAGGTCTCGGCTTTGCGCCACACGGTCAGCATGACGTCATTGAATACTTCCTCGTTGGCCGCCGGGTCGCGAACGATCCGGTACATGAATGGCCCGAGCCGACGTCGGTAGTCGTGATACAGGCGCTCGAAGGCGCCCGCGTCGCGCGCGTCAGCGATTCGCTCGATCAGCGAGCGGTCGTCGAGATCTGATGTGGCTGCCGTCATACGAACCGTGCAATCCGTTCCGGCTGCTGCCAGAGCTGTCATCGTCCATTCCAAAGTACCCGTTGCACGGTTAACACCTCAAGTTCGGAAAAAGGTTCAACCGCGACACAGAAAAATTTCGAAACAATTTTCCGGCGCATCCGTTGAACCGTTTTGGTCCTTCGAGGGCATTCATGGCCATACCCGGCACGCTGCCGGCCCCTGACCGCCATGAGGACACACACCATGAAGACGACACACATTCGCCGCATCGCCCTGTCGGCTGCCGGCCTGCTGCTGGCCCTGGCCGGCTGCAGCAGCTCCGACGATGCGATCGCACCGACCACGCCTACGCCGCCGGTTGCAAGCCCGCCGCCTCCGCCCGTTAATTCGGCGCAGGTCTCGGCGCCCGGCGCCGTCGCGGCGACGAGCATCGGCGACGTTTTTGCCAAGGAGGCCAACGGCCTCAGCCTGTATACCTTCGAGAACGACCGCGACGACACCCAGGGCGACGGAGCCGGCGACTCGGACTGCAACGATGCATGCGCCGATACCTGGCCGCCGCTGTTGGCCGACGCGAGCTCCGTCGCCGCGGGCCAGTTCTCGATCATCACGCGCGACGACGGCACCAACCTGCAGTGGGCGTTCAAGGGACTGCCGCTGTACACGTTCTCGGGCGACTCGGCGGCCGGCGACGTCAACGGCGATGGCTCGGGCGACGCCTGGTACGTAGCTCGGCCCAATCCCTGGGTGCTTGCCGACGTCGACGCGAGCGCGAAAGGCACGGTCTTCGTCGGTCGCGGCAGCGTTTCCAATGTCGACGGCAGCGGCGCCCGTGCGGTCGATCGTGCCGATCGCGACGGCCTGACGCTGTACACCTTCGAGAACGACCGTAACGACACACAGGGCGACGGTCCGGGCGACTCGGACTGCAACGGCGGCTGCGCGGTGACGTGGCCGCCGCTGTACGCGGATCCGGGTGCGACCGAAGGTGGACCGTTCACGCTCATCACGCGCGACGACGACACCCGGCAGTGGGCGCTCAACGGACTGCCGCTGTACTTCTACGCGCCGGACCTGGCACCGGGCGACACTAATGGCGAAGGCGCCGGCAACGTCTGGTACGTAGCGCGTCCTTCGCCGGTGACGACGGCCGATTCGTCGCTGGGGCCGATCCTGACAGGCGCAACATCCGCGCCCGGTACGGATACCAACGGCGAGAAGACCTTCGAGCGCGCGGAACTCACGGGCTTCAGCCTGTACGTGTTCGATAATGACGCGAACGACACCGAGGCGGACGGCAGTGGCGACTCGGACTGCAACGGCAGCTGCGCCGTGACGTGGCCGCCACTGTTTGCCGATGCGGCAGCGACGCCGAGCGCACCTTTCTCGCTGATCACCCGCGACGACGGTAGCCGCCAGTGGGCCGTCAATGAGGAGCCGCTGTACTTCTTCGCCAACGACACCCAGCCTGGCGACGCGAACGGCGATGAGATCGGCGGTGTCTGGCACCTCGCAAGGATCGCCCCGGTGCAGGTCGTGACCGACGCATCGGCCGGCGCCATCTTCGAAGCGCGCGGACTGATCTACGATGTCGACGCGAACGGCGACCAGGCAGGCACGCTGTCGGACAAGACCGGCTTCACGCTGTACCGCTTCGACAACGACCGCAACGACGCCGAAGGCGACGGCGCGGACGACTCGGACTGCAACGGCGGCTGCGCGGTGACCTGGCCACCGTTGTATGCCGGTGCTGATGACAAGCCGAGCGGTGACTTCGACATCATCGATCGCGCCGACGGCTCACGGCAGTGGACGTACCAGGGCGACCCGCTGTATTTCTTCTCGGGCGACCCGACCACGACCGACGTCAACGGCGTCTACGGTGCGTGGTTCACGGTCAGCCCGCAGACGACCCAGTCGACAACCACCGGCTCCGGCTACTGATCATGCGACGCGATGGCCGGGCTGCACAGGCGGCCCGGCCTTCTTGCGTGTTCACGACCATTCGGTCATGGTCAATCTATGAAAGCCGTATTCCTGGACTACGGGACCATGGGTCCCGGCCTCGACCTGACCGTTCTGCATGAAAGCGTCGACTCCCTCGACGTCTTCGACGTAACCAGCGATGACGAAATTGCCGAACGCATCCGCGACGTCGACATAGTCTTTACGAACAAGTTTCGGTTCACGCCGGAACTGCTCCAGCAGGCGCCGAAACTCAGGTTCATCGGCCTGACAGCTACCGGTACCGACAACATCGACCTCGCCGCCGCCGAGGAACACGGCATTGGCGTCGCGAATATCCGCGGCTACTGCACCCAGTCTGTCGTCGAACATGTCTTCGGCGTGTTGCTCATGCTGACGCACAGCCTGCCGGCCTATCGCGCGTCGGTTCGCGCGGGCGAATGGCAGAAGGCCGTTGACCCGTTCCTGCTGACTCACCCGGTGCGCGAGCTGTCGGCGATGACGCTCGGCATCGTGGGCTTCGGCGAACTCGGCCAGGGTGTCGCCCGCGCGGGCACCGCGCTCGGCATGAACGTGCTCGTCTCGGCGCGGCCATGGGCGGAGCAGGTCCCCAAGGACCGCTTCCCGTTCGCCACCGTCCTGGAGCAGTCCGACGTCGTCTCGCTGCACTGCCCGCTCAACGAGCAGACCCGCAACCTGTTCGGCGCTGAGCAATTTCGAGCGATGAAACCGTCGGCCATACTGATCAATACGGCCCGCGGCGGGCTCGTGGATTCGGCAGCGCTGGCGGCGGCGCTCGAGAATGGCGACATTGCGGCGGCTGCCGTCGATGTGCTGCCGAAGGAACCGCCAGTCGATGGCGACCCGCTGCTCGACTACGAGGGGGATAACCTGATCGTCACGCCGCACATCGCCTGGGCGACCAACGAAGCACGCCAGAACGCCATCGACGAGCTCGCGGCGAATGTCCGCGCGTTCATCGCCGGCGAGCAGCGCAACCGCGTGGTCTGACTAGTCCTCGCAGGTGGAAACCGCCGTCGCCTTAAACAAACCTTCGTAGTCGGCGGCGAAGCCGTCACGCGGAGACTCCGCATCAAGCGTCCCCGAGAGCACGACGCAGACCGGCGTGTACGGCTCGTCGGCAGAACCGAGCTCTCGAAAGCGTTCTCGAAGATCATCGGTAGCCGGCACGATCCAGTAGCAATCGTCGCTGCCGGCCGGACAGAAGCTGCGCACTTCGTGGCCCCAGGTCAGTTCGCCACGCAGGGCTTCGCTATCGGCCCCCGTGCAGGCGTTTAACGCAGCCGCAAAGAGGAGCGTGGTGGCAAGTCGAGTCAATGCGATTCGATTGAGCCGAGGCCCTCGTCAATGTGCAGGTCAGGCGCCAGCAGGTTATCGAGGTAGGCCTCGCGTTCCAGCGGCTCGAAGCGGCCTTCTGCCTCAGGCTCGAAGCGAATCGGCCGTCCCGGGAAGACGCCGTCGACGACCTTCGAATCGCGGACCATAACGGTACCGTTGACGAGAACATATGGAATACCGGTCGACGGGTTACCGTTCTCGCCGACTTTGTACTGGCCGTTGTCGGTCACCGTTTCCGGATCGAAGACCGTGATGTCGGCGACCATGCCTTCCTGCATGCGACCTCGAACCTTCATTGCTTCGATGCCGGCATCGCCCAGGTGTTTCGCGGCCCAGTAGTTGTTCTGCGCCAGCACCTGCATCAGCGGTACGCCGTGCTCGCGAGCCAGCCTGAGCGTTTTCGCATGCGTTCCGACTGTCCGCGGGTGGCCGTTGTAGGCTTCGTAGGGATCGTCCCAATCGAGCGGGTTGCCCTCGGCGTCGACCGGCGGCATCTGGTCGCCGGCCACGGTCATGTGCGGCACCTCCAGCCACATCGGCAGCCACGCCTCGCGCTGCGGCAGGCAGAGGATCATGATGAACGCGGGGTCCTCGGCGACGATGCGATCGTAGATCTCGCGATTCATGTTCTCGCCAGTCGTCGGGTCGATCAGGTTGGTGTAGTCGATGCCGAGCTGGCCGATGTTCTCCGGCTTGATGAACTCCGAACCGATCGTCGAGGAGCCGCAAGCATACGGGTAGTACTCGGACCAGACGTTGTAGCCCTGGTCGCGCAGGAGTTGCAGGTGCTCTTCGACCTCCCACCAGCCGAAATTGTTGTTGTGCGACAGGATCAGCGGCTGGTTGAGCGCTACGCCGTTCGCGATCTGTTCGAACGCGCCGAGTGTCGCCTCGGTCGGCGGGTTGGAGTTGCCGAGCAGGCGAACGTGGGACGCGTACAGGCGATCGTAGTTCGCGGCGACTTTCTGCACGTTGAAGAGTTCGAGAGTCGTGACCCCGTTGGCCATGTAACCCGTGGTCGACGCGATGCCGATCGCGCCGGCACGCAGGTCCTCGTCGATATTGACCAGCATCTCGTTGAGCTGGTCGAGGGTCGCTCGCGTGACGGCCCAGTCGGCTACGCCGTTTTCGTCATAAGACGCGTTGCGCAGCGCCGCAAACTGCGTGCCGTCGGCGGGCCCGTCCAGTGCCATACCGTCGAGCACTTTCATTCGATGGAACTCGTGCGACGCGGCCGCGCCGTAGTTGGCGGGCCAGTTGCCATCGCGTTCCGCATACCAGCCCGCAACGTTGATCGTTCCAAGCTCGACATCCATCGGCGTCGTCACACCGTCACGGAGGCTCGCTTTCACACCCCAGCGGCTGCCGGCGCCGTGATGGTGCGTGTCGATAAAGCCTGCGGTTACGACGTGACCCGCGGCGTCGATTGTCTCGTTACCGGCGATCGAGTCCTCGGAGATGGTGACGATGATTCCGTCCCGGATGCCGACATTTCGGACCTCGTCGAAGTTCGTCTCGACGTCCATGACGCGGCCATTAAGGATGACGACGTCAAAGGGTTCCTGTGCGCTGCCGTTACCGCATGCCGCGAGCTGCAACGCAGTAAGAAGGAACACAATCCTGGCGAAGGTCGACATGCTGTTCTCCTGAACAGGCCCGTGAGAGGGCCGACAGTCTACCTCGCGATCAGGGTATGAGCACTACAGCGTGAAGATCGCCCTGACACCTACAAGCCATATGGAGCTCTCGCCGGGGTTGTTGGCCGGGTTGAAGATGATCTGGCCGTCCGCCAGCAGTGACAGCTCCTTGGTCACCTGGAACTTGTAGGAGGTCTCGAGAACGGTCTCGTCATCGAGCCCCGGGCCGAAGGTCTCCTCCGACGGCTTCGCCCAGCCCGCACCGATCGTCCACGCTTCGCCTTTCGGCCGCGAGATCTCGACGCCGGCGCTGAACGACTGCTCGGCCGCGACACCGCCACCGCCGTCGGAATCGCCGAAGCGTACGAACGGGAAGTAGGTATCGTCGAGCTTCCAGGCGGCACTGACCGCCCAGCCGCTGCCGTCGGTGACACCCGCATCCGTGCGTTCGTCCTTATCCCAGTAGGTGAACTGGACCAGGTTGGTCTTGCGCTGCGCAAACGACGGCGTCCAGCCCACTTCGACGGCTTTCAGGAACTCACCTTCCTGGAACGTATCGAAGTCGAACTCGCCACTGGCCGCGTTCGCATCGTAGATCTGCGCACCAAGCCAGAAGTTGTCGGTCACCATGCCTTTAACGACGGCACCCAGTGCACCGATGCCGGTGGTAGGCAGGGTCGGATTCAGGATGAACGAGCGATTGAGGAAACCTCTCGAGAAGGTCTGGAACGGAAACGCGTCGAGGTAGGCATCGAAGGCGAGTCGGCCTGCGGCGTAGCCAGCGCGGCCGTTCGCGAAGCCCTGGGTCCAGTTGATCACCGCGAGATCGATATCGAAGCTCTCCGAGTAGGCAAACCCGGGCGCCAGTGCGGCGACGCCGGTGGCCCCGCCCAGTGATCCCGGTGCCTGGAAATCGAACATGTTCGAGCGGCTCTCGAAGCGCCAGTCGATACGGCCGAGGTTGCCGTTGTCGTTCTTCCACACCGTCCAGTTGCCGAGGAAGCGAAATATGTTGCCGAACGCGTTGTCGTCCTGGCCCGGCAGGCTGTCGCTCGCCTGCTGGAACAGGAAGTAATAGTAGAGGCCGAAGGACACGCCGTAGTCCTCGTTGACCTGGCGCTTCCAGTCGAAGTAGCCGTCGAAGAGTGGCCACTCGTAGAGCGAGTCCCGCAGTTCGTCGCCACGCTTTAGCTGGCTGCTGACGCTTTCCGGGCCGCCCAGGGCCATCTCGTCCGTGAATCCGGAGCGGGTAGCCGGTGCCTCCTGCGCCATGGCGAACTGGAATGAGCACAGAAGAATTGCGAAGGGTAGGAGTCTCAGCTTCATGTTGGTCCTGTCCTTGACGTCAGAAAGTAGCGCGAGCGCGAACGTTGAGCATCCAGATGTTGCTTTCGTTCGGGTTCAGCGCGGGATTGTTGATGTACTGAATGTCGGCGGTCAATGCCAGGTGCTTCCCGGCCGCCGCCCGGTAGAAGACCTCGAGCGCGAACTGGTCGTCGAGATCGGGGCCGAAGGTATCCTCGTTGGGTGTTCCCCAATTCACGCCGGCACCGAGCAGGCCGTCGAAAGCCAGGGTCCGGTAGCCAACACCGGCGCTCAGTGAGCTCTCGAGTAATGAACCGGCATCATCAGTCAGCCCGCCGCGCACGAAGGGCATGTACTTGTCGTTGATGAACTTCGACGCGGAGAAGTTGATGCCCCAGCCCTCGGGCACGTTGAGCTCGTCCTGCCGATCCTTGTGCCAGACCGTCAGGTGATAGTTGTCGAGGATGATACGCTCGGCCGAGCTCGTGTAGCCGATCTCGACGCTCTTGAAGTACTCGTTGTCGCTGAAGAAGTTTCCTATGCCGTCGAAGGGCCGCGACGGATCGCCGTTGGAGTCTGTGATGCCCGCGATCAGGTAGATGTTGTCGGTCAGCATCGTGCCGTAAGCCACGCCGAAAGCGGCATCGTTGGGCAGGCCGATCGTCGCGCTGCCGGTCGAGAACGCGAAGTTCATGAAGTGCAGCCACGGGCTCGCGAGCGCATAGGCATCCAGGTAGTCAGTGACGTCGAGCACGCCGGCGATCAGCACCGAGCGGCCACCGTTCAGGCGCTGCCGCCAGTAGAAGTTCTGCGTGCGGAAATCCGTATCGTTGAACGGCGGCTCCTGCAGGCCAACGTAGCCAATCTGGCCGAGCGAAAAGTCGAACGGCGACGTGTTGCCGAACGCATGCCGATGCTCGAACTTCCAGACCAGCGTGCCGTGCTCGACGTTGAAGAGATCGAACGTACCGAACAATCGCGCAATGCCGCCGGCGCCGGTGTCGTCGTCGAAGGTCTCGTTCGCTGTCAGTAACACGGCCGTGTAATCGACGTTGAGAACCAGCCCGTAGTCGTCTTTCAGACCCTGCTTCCACTGGTCCCAGTCGTCGCCGAAGTCACCGGCGACCTGGTTTTCGACGGCGTTCGGACCGCCGAAGCGCGGCCCTTCGGGCTGCTGCGCAGACGCCGCGGAGGCGGCGAACAGCAACGAAACGAGATACCACGTTGTTCTCATCATGATGGCTCTATGGGCTGGGTAAGGGACGTAGGGGCGGATTATTGCCCGAGTGCGCGGCGCATGGCACTCCAATGCGGCAAAGATTGCCACGCAGACATGCGCCGCGCGCGCAGAGTTGGCAATTTTGTCTTAGAATCCCTCTAAACAGGTCAATAACATCAACTGCTGCCCGCCGGGCATTGCTACTTTTCGGAACCCCAGCCTGTCTGCGGCACGGGAAACAAGAGAATGACAACCAACCTGCCACTCATCCGCCTGAGTGCCGTCAACCCGTTCCTCGCCGAGCTCGAGCGGCGCGGCCTGGGCGCGGCCGCGCTGCTGCACGAATTCGGGCTGCCGCCACAGATCCCGGCATCCCACGAGCTGTTCGTTGCTCCGGGCGCTATCTATGAGCTCATCGAACGTTCCGCGGAGATCGCGAACGACCGCTACCTCGGCTTCAGCATAGGCAGCATGCTCGACCTGCAGGGCTGGGACCCGATCTCGGTTGCCGCGGAGAAGGCAAACACGGTTGGCGAGTTGCTGACACTGTTCGCGATGCAGGCAGCAGAGCACTCGACGGCGACGAAGTTCTACGTCAACACGGACGGCAGGCGAACCACCTTCGGTCTCGAGCGGATCAAAAAGCCGCCGCTGACTCCCGGGCAGAACGACGCTTTCTACATGGGATTCATGTTACGCCTGCTCATGCACGCCGCGCGCGAGCACTGGGACGCGAGCGACGTCATGTTCACGGTTGCGGACCCCGCCTGCATTCCGCCGACATCCGAGCCCTACAGGATTGCCGCAGGCGACGTTTACGGTGTCCGAATCACCTTCCCGTCGCGATGGCTATTCGAGGCCTTCGAGAAGTCTCATTTCCATACTGCCAGCAAGACGGAGCAGGGCCACATTCCCGTCTCGCTGATCGATTCCGTGCGCTCGGCGCTGAAGCCGCACCTGCACGAGACCGACCTGACCGTCGACAAGGCCGCCAGGATATGCGGCTTCAACCGCAGGCGCCTGTCGCGCGAACTGCGCGACGAGGGGACGACCCTGTCGAAAGAAATCGCTCGGCTGCGTGCACGGAAGGCAGGCCGTGCCCTGAGCGAGTCGGATCGACGAGTCGCCGAAATTGCACAAAGCGTTGGATTTACCGATCCGACGGTGTTCTCACGCGCTTTCAAGAACTGGACCGGACAATCACCACAGAACTATCGGCGTTCGCACCGATCGCCCATGCAAGGAGACTAGACATGAAGAGCGTTATGAAACTGGGCGTCGTACTCGCGGCCCTTACCGTCACACTGCCGGCATTGGCGCAGGAAGAGAGTCGCTACCTGTTTACCGACGTCGCCGTCTGGGACGGTACCGCGGATGCGCTGCAGCCCAGCATGAACGTGCTCGTCGAGGGCAACAAGGTCACGCAAATCTCGGACTCGATCGTCGCGGGCAACGCGACCGTGATCGAGGGCAACGGGCGGACGCTGATGCCGGGGCTGATCGATATGCACACGCACGTGATGTTCCCGCAGGGCATCCCGGCGCACGAGACCGAGTGGGTAGCTGCAACGTCGGGCGCGCTGGCTCACCAGACCTTCTCTCAGTACCTGAAGATGGGCTTCACCACGCTGCGCGACATGTGCGGCCCGGCGAACCTCGCCAAGGCGATTTCTGCAGGTATCCTCAGCGGTCCGCGCCTGTACTCCAGCGGCGGCTGCATCGGCACGACCGGCGCACACACGGACTGGGGTCCGCAAACCGACAATCTAGGCGACGTCTCGAACCACACGCGCGCGCGCAACAGCTGGGTCGTCAACAGCCCGGACGAGGTTCGCGCGGCGGCACGGCAGAACTTCCGTGACGGCGCGACCTTCCTGAAGGTCATGGTCGGCGGCGGCGTTGCTTCCGCATTCGACCCGCTCGAGTCGATTACGATCAGCCCGGCCGAGCTTCGCGCTGCTGTAGAGGTTGCCGAACAGTTCGACTCCTACGTCTGCATTCACGTTTACCACACCGCGCACATCAACATGGCGCTCGACCAGGGCGTGACTTGCATCGAGCACGGCTTCCTGATGGACGAGAAGACGATGCGTCGGATGGTGCGTGAAGACATCGTCCTTTCGGCGCAGGCTTACATGAGCTACACCGCCTTCCAGGACCCGGCCGGCATCCCGGGCTTCGGTCCGGAGCAGGTCGCCAAGGGCCTCATGGTGAACAAAGGTGCCGACCAGATGTTTGCCTGGGCGAAGGAACATGGCGTCGAGATGTTTGCGGGCAGCGACATGTTCACCTATGACGCGGTGCCGAATGCCACGCTGAACATCACCCAGCTCGAGCGCTGGTTCACCCCGGTCGAAGCCCTGCGCGCATCGACGTCGACGGCCGGCAAGTACCTGATGCAGACCGGCCCCAAGAATCCATACAAGGAAGCCCAGCTGGGCACTCTGGTCGAGGGCAGCTACGCGGACGTGATTCTCGTTGATGGCAACCCGCTGGAGAGTACCGAGGTTCTTGCGGACTACGAGAACAATATCGATATGGTCATGGTCAACGGTGTCGTAGAGGTAGATAACCGGTAATCTGTTCGCCATGAACAGACTCGCGAGCACACTTTCCGTCGCTGCGATTGTCGGCCTGGCGCTTGGCCAGGCCGGCTGCGCCGACCCGGCCGATATCCCGCGCGGGATTTTCGTCAGCAATGTGACCGACGCTGCAACCCCGTGGAACCACGACGACTTCGACGCGGATGATGACAAGTTCACGTTCGCCGTGTTCTCTGACCTCACCGGCGGCGAACGTGACCGCGTGTTCGACGTCGCCATGGCCCAGCTGAACCTGCTGCGGCCAGAACTGATTGTCAACGTCGGCGACCTGATCGAGGGCGACTCGGAGACAGAAGAAGGCCTGCACGCCGAGTGGGACACCTTCGACGATCGCGCAATGGCTGCGCGTGCGCCGATCTTCTACATGGGTGGCAACCACGACCTTACCGGGGAGATGCTGCGCGATGTCTGGCGGGAGCGGCACGGAAGAACCTACTACCAGTTCATCTACAAGGACGTACTGTTCCTGGTCCTCGATACCGAGGACAACACGGCCGAGCGCATCGCGTATATGCAGAAGGTTCGCAACGAAGCAATCGAGGTCGCCGAGACAGAAGGCTGGGATGCCTTCGAGGAAACGGAGTACGCAAACCTGCCGGAGCGCTCCTACGGAAACATTACCGCGGAGCAGGCCGATCACTTCCTCCGGGTCCTCGAAGCCGAAGACGACGTTCGCTGGACTTTCCTGCTGATGCACAAGCCCGCCTGGGAACGCGAAGGCGAGGAGCAGTTCGCGAGAATCGAGGCGGCGCTGGCCGACCGCCCGTACACGGTGTTCCACGGGCACGTGCACGCCTACGGCTACCAGCAGCGAAATGGCCGGGACTATATCCGCCTCGCTACGACGGGCGGATCGCAGATCCCCGAACGCGGCCGCTCGATGGACCACGTAACGCTGGTGACCGTGGACGATGACGGCGTCGACATCGCCAACCTGCTCTTGTCCGGGATTCTCGACAAGACCGGGAAGATCCCGCTGAACGGCGACGAGATCTGCTTTGAGGTCGCCGTTTGCGGCGACCCGGAGTAAGGACAGGCCGCCGTCGAAGGCTTTTTGCGCGCGCCAAGCGCTGCATTTCGGTTTATCCTCGCGACGTGAAACGACTTATCATCATTGCGCTCCTCGCTGCGTGGCCGCTTTTTGCCGGTGCCGAGGAATCGGACGACGCCCAGGCGGACGATGCGGCCGAAGAGGAATCCCGCTTCGGCAACTTCCTCGCGATACCGCTGGTCGTCACCGAGCCCGCCATCGGTGAGGGCCTCGGCGGCGGCCTCGTATACTTCCACCGGGACGGGGATCGCGACCGGCCGCGGGTGACGTCGGCCAGCAAGCTCGCGAAGACCAATCAGAAGCAGACGCCGCCGCCCACGGCGACGGGGCTTCTCGGTGTCTACACGACCAACGACACCTGGGCCGCGGGCATCGGCCACTCCCGCACGTTCAATGACGACTCCTGGCGCATGATCGGTGCGCTTGCGCGAGCGCGCATCAACGCCAAGATCTACCTTGCCGACAATCCATTCCGGTTCACGCTCGACGGTTCGGTCCTGTACCTCAACGCGAAGAACCGGATCGGCGAATCGCCGTGGTTCATCGGCACGTCTTTGTCGATCGCGGATGCCGACGCGACCTTCGACATCAGTCCAGGTAACCCGGCTCGCGGCATCCTGCCGGACTTTTCGTTCACCGACGTGGGCGTCGCCGCGATGGGTATCTACGATACGCGCGACGATACGATGATGCCGGAGAGCGGCCAGCTCGTTGACCTGACCGTGTGGCGTTACGACGAGGCGATCGGCGGCGACTTCGGCTATACGACGGCACGCCTCAAGGCCAACTCGTTTCACCGCTTTGCCGAGAAGTTCGTCGTGGGCTTCAGACTCGAGGTTGGTTCGGCGGGCGGCGACGTGCCGTTCTACGCGCAGCCTTTCGTGCCGCTGCGCGGTGTACCGGCGCTCAGATTCCAGGGCGACGTGGCCGGCGTCGCGGAAATCGAGGGCCGCTACAGGTTCGCCGAACGCTGGGCCGGTATCGCATTCGCGGGCGCCGGCTTCGTTGACGATATCGACCCGACCGTTGCGACCGAAGAGGACATCAATGCCTGGGGCGTCGGCGTCCGCTTCCTCGCACTACGCGGCGAGAACGTCTGGCTAGGCCTCGACTACGCGCGTGGACCCGAGGAAGACGCGTACTACGTGCAGCTCACCCACCCCTGGTAGGTATCGAATGAACAAAGTCAGGCTGTATATGAAGATTGTTGAATGGTCCGACGAAGACCAGTGCTTCATCGGTCGCGTTCCAGGCCTGGCGCTCGGCGGCGTGCATGGCAAAAGCGAAAGACGCGTTTTCGACCGTCTGTGCAAGCTCGTTGACGAGTGGGTGAACATTCACGAAGCTGACGGTGCGCCACTCGTTCCTCCATCCGCAGAACGACGGACCTAATTTTTACCAACGCGGCTACGGCCGCGGGATCAGCGTGATCTCGGTCTGCCGGCCGTCGAGATATTGCACGGATTCGCCGTCGAAGAACGCGTCCTCTTCCGTCATAAAACGCACGACCTGGTCGTCCCATTCGGGCACCTCGACCTGCGCGTTGAGCTCGATCGAGTACGCCGTGTTCGGGTACATCAGGTAGGAACCGCTCAGGCCCTTTCTCGGTTCCTGGGTTTCCCAGGAGCCGATGCCCGGCCCGGCCCCGTGGCCGTGGAAGCCGATCGGGTGCGTATAGATCGTGCCGTTGATGCCGAGTTTCTCCACCGTGCGGCGGGCGGCCGCGAGGATCTCGTTGCCGCTGCGGCCAGTCTTGAACTCGTCGGTCAGCGCGTCCTGCACCTGGTTCGCGGCGGCGAGCCCGTCCTTGAGTCCCTGAGGCGCGTCGGTCTCGCCCGGCTTCAGGATGTAGGCGTGATGCTGCGTATCGGTGTTTAGTCGGAGATAGGTAATCCCGAAATCCACGTGCAGGAAATCACCGGGCAGGATGACCTCGCCCTTGTCGATGCCCATGCTGGCGATATCGAACGCGGCCTGGTCATGACGCTGCACGTGCACGCTCGGGTGAAACCAGGTGTTCAGCCCGAGATCGGTAACGCGCTGGCGCAGGAACCAGCGCAGGTCGCCGGTCGTCGTGACGCCCGGCGTGATCGTCGCCTCCGAGTACATCTCGGCGATGATCGAATGCGCGATGCGCACGATGTGCGGGTAGGCGGCCATCTCCGAGTCCGTGCGCGTCTCCAGCCAGCCGATCGCGAGGCCGGGCTTTTCGACGACGCGGTCGACGAGCGGCCCGAGCGCGGCGTCGAGCTTGATTCGCATGCCCGCGCTCAGCCCATCCGCCAGCGGCATGTCGGCGTTCGTGTTGACGGCAATGGTCTGCGGGTCCTTCTCCCGGATGATGTCGGCGACCCGTGCCCACTGGTCAGGCTGCGCGTCGGCGTCCCACGCCGCGGGGAACAGGTCAGCGACCGGGTAACGGGCAACCGCCATGCGTTCGGCAACATCGCCGCCGTCGTCGTGGAAGATCAGGATCGTCGTCCGCCTCGCGTTGAGCCACGTCGACGGCAACATCGTCTTCACGATCGGGTCTTCATCGTACTCGCCCGCGACCAGGATCCACATGTCCACGCCTTCGCGGCGCATGAGCGGCAAGACGACCGTGTTGAGTCGCTCGAGCAGCCATTCGTCGACGATCTGCGAGCGCTCACGCTCGGAGAGAATGTGCGGCGTGCGCGGATCGACGGTCTCCTGCGCCTGGCTCGCAAGTGAAATCAGCAGGGCCAGCGCGGCAAGCAGGCGGAAAGACGGCATTCTCATCGGGATACTCCTTCGTCAGGCAAGGCAAAGACGAATAGCGCGAGCGAGTCGCGCGGCGGTTTCAGTTCGGTGTGGATGGACAGCGCCCGGCGCTCAGGCGACGCGGTACCGCCGCCGACGGGTACGGCAACGTACTGGCGCCCGTCGACGGCGTAGGAGATCGCGCTGCCGGACACGGGCCCGCTCACGATCGACCGCCACAGTACCTCGCCGGTCTCGTCGTCGAAGGCCATGAAGCGGCGGTCGATATCGCCGGCGAACACGAGGCCGCCCGCGGTCGATACGGCAGAACCCAGCATCGCGGCGCGCTGTTCGTGGCGCCACGGCTGGCGGCCCGTCGAGAGATCGATAGCGTCAAGGCGACCGACCGGGTACGGCTCTCCTTCGACGGCCGGATCCTCGACGACGACCCAGCTCGTCGCGTAGCCGTCCTCGGCGACGGGCGCATCGGTGTTGCCGGTCTGCAGAACGCACATGTTCTGCTGTGGCTGGTACATGTAGCCGGTGCGAGGGCTGTAGGTACCGGACGGCCAGTTCCTGCCGCCGCCCAGTGACGGGCAGACGAGCAGTTCCTCGAACGGACCGACGACCATGTCCTCGTCGATCTTCACCGTGCCGTCCGGCCCGATGTCCTCGATCATGTTCTGGTGCAGTGTCTCGCGGGCCCACAGGAATTCGCCGGTTTCGCGGTCGAGCGTGTAGACGATGCCGGTCTTGCCGGGTATGCCCGAGACGACCTTGCGGCGCTCGCCGGGCGTTACCGATGGATTGATCCAGCGAACCTCGGACGCGTCCGGTGCGACCTCGACGTCGATCAGCAGGCGTTCGTAGACGTGGTCCATGTCCCAGTTGTCGCGCGGCAGGTGCTGGTAGTACCAGGCGATCTTGCCGGTGGCCGGGTCGGTCGCCAGCGTGCTGTTCGAATACAGGACATCGCGGCCGCCCGTGCCGCGCAGCACTTCGAGCGACGGCGCCGGCACGGACGTGCCCCAGTACAGTAGACCCAGCTCCGGGTCGTAGCTCGGCACGCTGCCCCAAGTGCCGACGTGCCAGCGACGCTCGTCGGGCACGTCGCCCCAGGTCTCGTCGCCCGGATCGCCGGGTCCGGGAATCGTCCGCGTCCGCCATAGCTCCTGCCCGGTGTCGGCGTCGTGGCCGGAGATGTAGCAGATCTCCGGTCCGCCGCTCGGCGAACAGGAGCGGCCGCTCACGACGACACCCGCCGCAACGAGCGGCCCGCCGTGGTGGCCGATGCCTTCGCCGGCACCCTCCTCCTCGACTTCCCAGATGAGCCTGCCGCTGCGGGCGTCGACCGCGATCAGGTGATGGTCGTCGGTCAGGTGATAGAGGCGATCGCCGTAGATCGCCATGTTGCGGCGACTGCGCGAACGTCCTTCGCGCTCGGTGTCGCGGCGATACTCCCAGATCAGGTCGCCGTTGGTTGCGTCGAGCGCCTGGATGACGTCGCCGGGATGCTGGATGTACAGCACGCCGTCGTGCACGAGCGGGGTCGTGTACTGACCGCCGGGCTCCATCGCCCGTGACCAGGCGAGTCTCAGCTCGCCGACATTGTCGCGATTCACCTGCTCGAGTGGACTGTATGCCCAGCCGTCGTAGGTGCGGCGGAACATCAGCCAGTCACCGTCCGGCGGGTTCTCGAGCATCTCGGCCGTGACGGGCGCGTAATCCTCGACCACTCCCTGCGCCAGCGTTTGCAGGTCGACCTGGTGAATGTCTTTCCAGCTCAAGGAACGGACGTAGGCGACAACGTCCACGAGGTCGTCACCGCGTAACGCCGGAAACGCCGGCATTCGAAAGCCGCCGTACTGGACGATTCGCGCAATGTTCATGTCGGAGCGCGATTGCATGTAGGCCGCGTCGCCCAGGTCGGGCGGCGTCATCTCGGGGCCCTGGCCCGCGACGACCAGTCCTTCGCCATTCTGTCCGTGGCAGGCGATGCACTGCGTCTTGTAGATTGCCTTGCCGCGTTCGAGCATGCCGGCGTCGACCAAAATCGTCGGCGGCGCCGGGCCTTTTCGAACAGGCTTGCCATCGGGCGGCTCAGCCTCGACGGTGCCGTTCGCCAGCAGGGCGACGAGGCAAGCGGCGGAAGCGACGCGTAAATTCACCGCTTACCTGCAATCAATCGCGTTGCCACCCATACTCACCTGCCATACGCGTGTAGCGCTCTATGTTGTAGTCGACCTGCGCCTCGGTCTGCTCATCGCAGTCGCCGATGATCGGCAGAGCGCGCAGGATCTTGCTGTCCGGGTCGATCAGGACGCGCGCCGTGTCGGGACCTCGATCGAGCCCGAGTCGTTCGAGATCTCGACGACGCTGATCTCGCCGTTCACGGCGACCTCGACCGGCATCGGGAACGAACGTCCGCCCGGAACCGTCCAGCTCAGAGTCAGCCGGCCGTCCTCGCGCGCTTCTTCGAGTTCGGGCATTCCGGCTTCGTACATGTATGTGTCCACCAGCCAGGCCACGTCCTCGCCAGCCTCTTCCGACATGATGCGAGTGAACTCCTCGGTCGTGCGGTAACGCGACTGGACCGGGTAATGCAGCGACCACGGCTCTGCCGTGTCAAATATCAGCCGTCGCGTGCCTGCCCAGAATGCGTCCTCGCCGATGTAGTTACGGAGCGTGTGCAACATCCACGCGCCCTTCGTGTAGATGTCGCGGTTGTCGAAGGCTTCGCCCACGTCGACGACGGCCGGGTTCGCGGCCGGGTCACAGTGCTCGGTATCCACGTAAGCGCGGAACATGCCGTCGAGATAGCCCATGCGGCCGACGGTCTCCTCGGCGTAAACGTGCTGCATGTAGGCGCCGTAGCCTTCGTGCAGCCAGGAGTCCTGCGGCCGCGCGTGCGTCATTACGTTGCCGAACCATTCGTGTGCGAGCTCGTGATGCAGGAGCCCGTCGAACCCGTAGGTGCCGCGCTTGTACTGCTCGCCATAGCCGTTGATCGTCTGGTGTTCCATGCCGAGGTGCGGCGTCTCCACGAAGCCCACTTTCTCGTCGCCCCAAGGATACGGGCCGATCATGCGTTCGAAGAACTTAAGGTGCGGAATGGCGTCGGACTCGATCAGCGCCGCGGCCTTGTCGACGTTCTTCGGCAGCGCCCAGAAACGGATCGGGTAGGTCGTGCCGTTGACGCCGGTGTACTCCCGCTCGATGAGCTGGTAAGGGCCGCCGTTAATCGCGATCGCGTAGCCCGCGTACGGGTGATGCGACACCCAGTTCCAGGTCTCATACCCGTCGCCACGATCCTCGACGCTCTCGAGCACACCGACCGATGCGACGGTCACGCCCTTCGGCGCCGAGATCGATACGCGCACGCCCTCGTCGGGCTTGTCGGCAAAGGTATCCTTGCACGGCCACCACAGGTCGCAACCCTCGGTTTGCACCGCGGTTGCGAACCACGGCGTGTCGTCGATCTCGGACCAGACAAAGCCGCCGTGCCACGGTGGCGCCTTGGCGACGTGAGGCTTGCCGCCGTAATCGATCGACACGGTCGCCCTGCTGCCGGCCGCCATGGCCTCGGGCAGTGCGACCGTGAACCTGTCCTCGTTGCGCGTGACCGCGAGCGACTGGTCGCCGAGCCGAGCGTCCTTGACGTCGAGCCTCGGGTCCAGGTCGAGTTCGATGGCTTCGAGCGTGTCGTTGGCCGTGAACGTGACGTCGAGCGTCCCGTCGATCGTTCGGGTGTCCGGCATCACCTTGAGTGACAGGCCGTAGTGGCGCACGTCGAATGCGGCCTGGATGGGCGACATCGCCCTGCCCGTCCGCGCGGTATCAGGGTGAACGTCGTCGTGAAACGGCTCGCCGCGGGCGGCAGATTGGAGGGCCTCGACAATGTCCGGAGCCAGTCCCGCATCTTCGCCGGTTGCGTCGGCCGATTCCGGCGTTGTCCCGTCCGAGCAGCCGGCGGCCAGCGCCGAGAGAGCCACGATGGCGTAGATAGTTTTCAAATCAGTCACGGTTGTGCGTCTCCTTTGAGTCGGCCTTGCGATCGCTTTCCGGTTGCGATTCCCCGAGGTGGCGATCGAAGTACTCGAAGAGCTTCCCGTACAGGAAGCGGGCGTAGTACGGCTCACTCCTCCACGCGTGGGTCGCCCCGGGCGCCAGTGCGAAGTCGAAATTCTTGCCCTTGCGAATGAGCTCGTCGGCCAGCACGGCGACGGTTTTGAACGGCACGACGTGGTCCTGCATGCCATGGATGAACAGCAGGTGATCCTCGAGATTGTCCGCGTAGTAGCGGGCGGCGTTCTCATAGATCTCGGGGTCAGTGTCGGGGCGCCGCACGATTGCAACGTCGTCAGTGCCGAAGAAGTACGGATCGACGGCCGAGGCGGCTGCAACCGCAGCCTGGAACAGGCCCGGTTTCTTCAGCAGCGTGTACACGGACAGCGTGCCGCCGTAGCTCGAGCCCCAGATGCCGAAACGATCCGGGTCCACGTACGGCAGCGTCTTCATGTACTTGACGGCGCTCGCGAGGTCCTCGATGTCCTCGCCCGCGAAGTCGAGCAGGAATTCTTCCCGGAACGCTCGTCCGTAACCGGTGCTGCCGCGCACGTCCACCTGCACGACGATATAGCCGCGCTTGACGAGCAGCTGCTGGGCCATGCTGTAGGTGCCACGCCAGCGATTCCTCGCCGTATTCGAATAGGCCGGGCCGAACAGGACCGGGTAGAGCCGCGAGGGGTCCAGGTCGGGGGGCTCGAGAATCCGCGCGTGCAGCACATAGTCATCGATCTCGCTCGGGAAGCTGACATAGCGCGCCTGCGCCCATTCGTGCTCGCGGAACGCAGGCAACGGCGACGTCGTCACGCGCTGCATCTCGCCGCCGTCGGCGCTGACGACGTAGATCTCCGGCGGATTCGCATCATCGCTGTGGATCACCGCGACGGAGCGGCCGTCCGGCGACGGGAACCCGGTGTGCCGGCCGGGCCGGTTGGTGATCCTTACCGCTTCTCCGCCGTCGAGGGACACACGATAAACATGCTGCTCATAGGGATTCACGCCGTTGGCCTCGAAGAAGACCATGCCGCGCGCGGCGTTGACCTTCGGCGCACTGAGCACGTCCCAGGCCGCATCCGTCAGCCGCCGCAGCGATCCCGAGGCGGCGTTGATGGAATACAGTCCGTAGCGGTCCTCGCGGTCACTCAGGAACACGACGTGCTCGCCGTCGGGCTGCCAGCTGGAAGCGAACGCCGTGTAGATCCGGCTATCCCGACTGCTGCGCCAGATTTCACGCTCCGCGGAATTTGCAGGGTCGAGCGTCGTGAGCCAACGGTCAACGGCGGTATCTGTCGCGAGATCAAGCAGCAGGATGCCGTCCGGTGACCAGCTAAAGCCGACAACCTGGTTCGCGGTCGGGTCGTCGAGATCAAGAAGCTCGAGTTCCCGGCGCTCGACGTCCACGAGCCCGACTGTTCGCAGTTCGTTGGGATCGCCCGGGTAGCCGCGCCGGACTTCATTCGGGTTGGTTTCGTCGGCGAGGTAGTCCGGGAACGGCACCTTGCGCATTCCGCGCCGGTCCACGTAATGCACGGCGATCGTCTTGCCGTTGGGCGACCATTCGTAGGTCGGCCCGCCCCAGATACCGGGGCCGATCTCGCGCTCGGGCCGGCTGTATCGGCCTAGCGGCAGCGAGGAGAGGCTCGCGATGCCGATGTCTGTGGCCGCGACGGGCGTGCCGCCGCCGACGTTGACCAACCACAGGTCGCCGCCCTTTAGCCAGGCCGCTTTTGAGCCATCGGGCGACACGGTGAGATTCGAGGCGCCGGGGCCGATCTCCGCAAGCTGCGATGTGCGGCCGCGCCGGACATCAGTCGCCCACAGCGCCTCGCCGCGCAGGGTCAGAATCGTGTTTCCGTCCGGTAGCCAGGCGATGCCCCGTACCGATCCGGCATCGGCATCCGTGTCGACACGCCGCAGGTCCTTGCCGTCCTTAGCGGCAATCCACAGCGCGCGTTCTGATGTACCGCTGTGGTTCCAGGCAAATGCGAACCGCCGGCTGTCGGGCGACCAGACGGGGTTCGTGGGGACGATACCGGTGATGCCCGGTATCGCGAACGCCTGGTCTAGCGTAATCGGCGCCGGTTCGCTTGCGTTCGCGTGCGGAGTAAGCTGGACCGCAGCCGCGAGCAGCAACACAGCCATTGAATCGCCAACGCGCAAACGGAACCTTCGAGCGCTGCGTACGGACGTCGACTGAGCTTTATTGTTCATATCATTCTCTGACGCCGATCAACGAAGCCGATATCATTATTACGCTTTGCGATTTATGCAGCCTGTCGATCAAAGTGTAGACGATCAGTATGTGCAAGAAACAGGTTATTGCGCCTGTCCATGGCGCTTTCGAGACGCGCTCAGCACCGCCAACTGGAACTCCACTATGAAGAACCTTCTACCGTTGCTTTTCTTGTCTCCTGGCTTCGCACTGGCCCAGTTCGTCGATCCGCAGAACGTACTGATCGACAACGTCAACATCGTGGCCGCCGAGGCCGAGGGCGTCGGCGCCGTCAATATCCTGATCCGCGACAACAAGCTCGAGCTGCTGTCCCGGGAGCGGATCCCGGCGCCGGAGGGCGTCATCGCGGTCGATGCCGCCGGCGGCTACCTCGTCGGCCAGCTCGCGCTCGGCGAGACGCCGAGCTTCATCATCCTCGACGGCGATCCGACGACAGACTTCGAGATTCTGCTCGATACCGACTCGCATACCGTATTCGCGATCAATGACGGCGAACTCCGCCGCTTCAATCTTGGATTCGAGACGGATGCCATTGAGGCGCCCGCCGAGGAACCGGACCTCCCCCGCTGGCTCGCATATACGCCGCCGCCGCTGGCCGTACCGACCAACTACGGCGATCCGGACAAGTTCAACCAGTGGCAAACCGAGAACACGACCGGCCTGTTCACTGCCGCGGTCGTGCTGGACCGCCAGCACTGGCCGTCGCAGAACTCGGCCAGCGAGCAGCAGGTCGGCGACCTCGAGGAGTTCGAGGGCGGCGAGATCCGTGGCTTCCGCGTGGGCGTCATTGGCACGCTCGACTATTTCGAGCGGCCATGGGTCTACACCGTATTCGGCGCCACCAATGCTTTCGACAAGGGCTTCGAGATCGACGACCAGGACGACTTCACCTGGTTCGACTATCGCCTGGACATACCGCTCACGGACGGCATCAACCTGAGCGTCGGTAAACAGAAGGAGCCGATCTCGATGGAGCGCGTCATGTCCCTGGTACAGCTGCCAATGCAGGAACGCACCACGGTGTCGGATGCGCTGCTGCCGTCCCGCAACTTCGGCGCGGTCGTCTCCGGCAATGCGCTCGGTAACAAGATGAGCTGGGCCGGCGGCGTCTTCAACAACTTCATCGACGCCGAACAGTCGATCGGCAATACGGCGACGCAGCTCATCGGCCGGGTTACGTGGGTCCCGTTTGCGTCGGCCGACGACAGCAACCTGGTCCACCTCGGGGCCGGCGCCCGCTTCTCCAACGCCAAACAGGGCACGCGCTTCGTTACTGAGCCCGAGTTCAACAAGAGCCCGAACTTCGTCGACACCGGCCTGCTGGATACCAGCGACAGCAGCACGTGGAATCTCGAGGCCAGCTGGCGCCGCGGCCCGTATTGGCTGCACGGAGAGTACGTCCGCGCGGACCTGGATGCGCCAACCGTAGGCGACCCCGGCTTCCGTGGCTACCACGTCACGGGCTCATGGATCCTCACGGGCGAGATGCGCGAGTACCGCTACCAGAGCGGCATTTTCGGACCGGTGCCCATCGCGCGTACCGTTCACCAGGACGGCTGGGGCGCGGTCGAACTCAGCGCCCGCTACTCGAGCCTGGATCTAACCGACGGACTCGTCGACGGCGGCGAGATCGACATCCTGTCGCTGGGTGCCAACTGGTGGCTGACACCCGTATTCAATGTAAACTTGAACTACCGGTTCATAAGCAACGACAAAGACGGCCTTTCAGGCGACGTCCAGGGCGTCATGGGCCGCGTCCTCCTGATACTCGAATAAACCCTGCGGAGCTCAGATATGCGAATCATCCGAATCCTCGGCCTGCTGGTTATCACCGCGATGGCGACAGGCTGCTCGAGCGGCAACCTGCGCTCGGACTACGACCCCACGGCGGATTTCAGCCAGTACGAGACCTACAACTTCTTCGCGGATGCCGGCCCGGAAGCAACTAACTACCAGAGCTTCTTCTCCCAGTACATGGTCGCCGCCATCTCGAAGGAGATGGAAATGCGCGGCTACACCAAGTCCGACGATCCCGACCTGCTCGTCAACTTTAATGCGATCCTGCAGGAGAAGACGGACGTACGTACGACCCCGGCGCCGTCGATGGGCAGGGGCTACTACGGCTATCGCGGTGGCTTCTACGATCCGTGGATGGGTTACGGCTACGCGACCGAGACCCACGTTTCGCAGTACACGGAAGGGACCTTCAATATTGACCTCGTCGACGCTCGCCAGAAGAAACTCGTCTGGGAAGCGGTCGGCGTCGGTCGCGTTAGCCAGAAAGCAATCGAAGAGCTGGAAGAACGCGTCAATGAAGGCGTGCCGAAGTTCTTCGCACTGTATCCGTTCGAGGCCGGCAGCGGAGTGCCGGTGACACCCGAGAAGTAGGGAAGCAGACGCCGCCCGGATTCCAGATGCGCCCGGTCATCCTGTTCACCATGCTGCTGTTCATCGGAACGGCAGCGGGTCAGGAGCCCGCCCCCGAGGCTCCCCAACCACTGCCGCCGGAAGTGGCGGCAGATTTCGAGGCCCAGCTCGCGACGATCGAGCAACAGCGTGCCGCCATCGACGACCTCGAGACCCGGCTCGAGGGTTTCGACGAGGCATTCGCCGCGGTACTCATCGACGTCTTCGAGTCGCGCATGGACACGGTATGGGCAGCGATGTTCGACAACTCACTGAAGCTGGCGCGCGACGTTGCGGCACAGCGGGACGCCGGTTACGACGTCGCCGGCATTGTCGCTACGCTCGCGAGCGATCTGGCTGAATTCCCGAGTCGGGCGATTGCGGCCATGGACAGGATCGGCGAGAAGGCCGTATTCGCGACCGAGGACAAGGCGCCGGCCGAACTGGTGCTGCTCGACCAGCAGCTGCTGGCTGCCGTACAGCGAAGTGACGCAATCCTGCAGTCGCTCGTCACCTACACACAGATCGCCGAGTCGATGCAGATCGACGCTTCGGAACAGGTCGAGTTCCTGCTCGAGCGGCTGCCGGATTCGGCCGCCAATCGCTCGGCCTACCTGCAGCTGTCGATCGACCGGGTAGGCGTCGCTCGCAATGCCGTTTCCACGCTTCCGAAGGACCCCGATCTGCCGCAGCGGCTGCTGGCGGCGGAGGCGCGAGTTGTCATCGCCTCGGAGACGCTGCAGGACATCGTCCGGCTCATGAACGCGATGGATCTCGATACCAGCACCTACCGCGCGCAGATCCTGAGGGCGACCGGCGAGCTCACCACGGACGTCCTCGACGTCGGCGTTGTTCGCGGCCTGCTCGCTGATTGGTCGGCGTCGGTCTACGATGCCGCTCGCACGCAGGGACCGAAGTTCGCCTTGCGCGTGCTCATCTTTGTCCTGATCGTGTTTGTATCGATCCGGCTCGGCCGGCTGGCCAAGAGACTGGCGACGCGTGCGCTAACGTCGTCACGGGTCAGAATGTCACACCTGCTGAAGCGCATGATCGTCTCGACGATCAGCAACATCGTGCTGTTCCTAGGCCTGTTGATCGGCCTGTCCCAGCTCGGTATCTCGCTCGGGCCGCTGCTGGCCGGTCTCGGCATCGTCGGCTTCATCATCGGCTTTGCGCTGCAGGACTCGCTATCCAACTTTGCGTCCGGGCTGATGATCCTGCTGTACCGGCCATTCGACGTCGGTGACTTCGTCGAGGCCGGCGGCGTCAGCGGCCGCGTCGACGCGATGAGCCTCGTCAACACGACGTTCAAGACGCTCGATAACCAGGTGCTCGTCGTGCCGAACAACAAGATCTGGCAGGACGTGATCGTCAACCTCACCGCACAGCGCACGCGGCGGGTCGACCTGATGTTCAGCATCGCCTACGGCGACGACATAGACAAAGCTAAACAGATACTCGCCGACGTCGCCCGCGAATACCCGGCGATCCTCGACGACCCGCCGCCGAACATTCGAGTCCACGAGCTCGGCGAATCGTCAGTGAACCTGATCCTGAGGCCCTGGGTGAAGACCGACGACTACTGGAATACCTACTGGGATCTGACCGAACTGGTCAAGAAGCGCTTCGATGAAGAAGGAATAACGATCCCATTCCCGCAGCGCACCGTGCACATGCGGGCGCCGGGTTCGTAGGCCGCTTATAGCTGTTTCTTGATCGGGAAGATTCCGATGAAGCCGACCTTGAATCGGTCCCAACCGGTCGTATTCGGCTCCTTCGTGTAGATCACCTCTTCATCCCCGTCCCAGCCGCGCCAGCGCACCTTGCCGTCTTCGTTGAGGAATACCTGGTAGGCGAACTCCCGGTACTTGCTTTCCAGCTCGTTAGCAAAAAACTCGCCGAGTTCCGGGTCGTAGATGATCACTCCGAGCTCGGTGTTGAGATTGGCCGAGCGCGGGTCGAAATTGAACGAGCCGATGAATACCTGCTCGCGGTCGACGAGAAAGGCCTTCGTGTGCAGCGTCGCGGTCGCGCCGCTCGCGTCGACGAACTGGGTTCCGGCAACGGTTGCATCCGGGCGCACTTCGAGGATAGATACGCCGTTCTCGAGCAGTGGCTTGCGTGAGGGCTTGTAGCCCGCGTGAACCGTAAACTGATTGTTGGCGGCCAGGGAGTTCGTGATGATCGCAACTTCAATTCCTCGCTCCTCGAGCTCGGACAGGCCCTCTATCCCGGTCTTCAGCGGGACGAAGTAGGGCGAGACGATGATGATCTCCTCTTCCGCGCTCGCCAGCGACTCGATCAGCGGCGCCGTGATCAGGCTGTCTTCAGTCGCTTTGCCCTTGATGCCCTTGTCCGGGGAATCGTAAACCAGTTTGTAACGCGCCCAGCTGAAGATCGTTTCATCTTCGGCCATGTACGCGTAGACCTTGTCACGTACAGCATGAGCGTACTTCGACTCGAGAATCTCCTCTGTTACTGCCTCGAGTCTTCGCCGGAGCGCGTCGAGCTCGGCCTCGGGGTCATCGAGCTCTTTAACGAAGGCCGGCGCCGGCAATGCCGTCTCGTGATTCCAGTAAAGATCGAACATAGCCGAGACTTCCTGGACGATCGGGCCAACAGTGAGCACATCGAGATCGCCGAAAGCCTTGTCCTCACGCGCACCGAAGTACTCATCGGCGATGTTGCGCCCGCCGATCAGCGTCATCTTGTTGTCCACGGTGAACGACTTGTTGTGCATGCGGCGGTTGATGCGGCCAAAACTCGTGAGCGCCGACCCAACCTTGCCGGCCGCGCCGCGATTGAACGGGTTGTAGATGCGGATTTCGAAGTTCGGGTGCGAGTGCAGCGCCGCCATGCCGACGTCGTAGCCGGACGTAAACATGTCGTCCAGCAGCAGGCGGACTCGCACGCCGCGGTCGGCCGCCTGCAGCAGCGACAGGATGAACGCTCGGCCGACGATGTCGTTCTTGATCAGGTAGTACTGCGCGTCGATCGACTTTTCGGCGCGCTGGGCCAGCAGAATGCGTGCCGCAAGCGCGTCGACGCCATCGCTCAGCGGATGAAAACCGGAATGGTCGGGCGGGTAGTTGACGTCGGCCTCGGCGATCTCCTTGCCGAGGTAGGTGTCGTCGGTATCGGTGAGTGCGTAGGACTCACTGCGCGGATAGTCGAAGTCGATGCTCGCGCAGCCGCTGGTGACTATCAGCGCGGCCGCGAGTGCGATGTGACGATACTTCATATTCAGGTGCCTATTATCTGCCTCGCCCATTGCACGACCTCGCGCACACGCGGCGACGAAAGGTCGTACGCTTCATCGAAACTCACCCAGCGCCACTCGTGATGCTCCGGCTCGCCCGTGTCCGGCGACGGGCCCATGACGACGTCGGACTGCTCGGTCGCGGCCAGAAAGTAGCGGGCAACCTTGCCGCGGCTGTACGGACCGGTCTCCAGGAATCGTTCGCCCCACTCGAAGGAGGTCGTGTCGATGCTGGTTTCCTCGCGCAGCTCACGAATGGCCGTCTCGATGGGCTCCTCGCCTTCTTCCAGCAGCCCCTTGGGAAAATCCCAGTGGTGCCAGGCGCGCAACATGAGCGTAACGTAACCGGATTCGGTCGTCCTTGCGAGTACGATGCCGCAGGATAGCTTCTCCTCGCTCACGGCTACTCGATCACCGTGCCGGGCTCAGGCGCCCGCGCCGCGTAGTATGTCCACCGGCGCCGAATTGATGGCGCTGCGCGCAGCGAAGAAACCACTGGCGCAGACGACGACTATGCCCGCCGCCATTCCGACGACCCACAGCATCGGGTTGAAGCTGTACGGCAGGTTGAACAGTTCGATAGCAACAATAGCGGCAAGCACGGATGCGCCCGCGGACGCCAGCAGCCCCGCGGCCGCGCCCAATGCCGCAAACTCCGCCATGACGCCCGAGAACACGATGCGCTTTTTCGCACCAAGCGCGCGCAGCATTGCGCTCTCGAAACGGCGCTCGTCGATCGTCGACTGCACGGCCGCGAACAGCACCGCGATGCCGGCGGCCAGCGTGAAGAAGAACACGGCCTGCACGGCGAGGCTCGCTTTCTCGATGATGCCGCGCACCTGGCGCAGGATCGAATCGAGGTCGATCACCGAGATCGTCGGGTGCTTGCGCACGAGTTCGACCAGCGCCGGGCGTTCGTGCTGTTCGACGCGCATGCTGGCGATGTAGGTCGTCGGGAAATCCGCAAGCGCGCCGGGTGAGAATACGAGGAAGAAGTTCGGCTGGAACGAATCCCAGTTGATGGTGCGCACGCTCGCGATCGTCGCCTCGACCGTTTGTCCCGCAACCTCAAAACGCAGAACGTCGCCGAGGCCGAGCCCGGTTTCCATCGCGGCTTCCTCCTCGATCGACACGAGTGGCGGCCCCGAATAGTCCTCGGGCCACCATTCGCCTTCGAGTATCTCGTTGCTGTCACTCAGGGTTGAGGCGAAGGACAGGTTCTGCTCGCGGTTGGCGAACCACTCGCCGCCCGGATCCGGATACGACCGTTCTTTCACGCCAGTGCCGTTGATCTCGATCATGCGTGCGCGGACTAGCGGCGAGAAATCGGGGGGCAAGATCTCGCGGGCCTCGAAAATACCGGCAACCGACTCGGTCTCGTGCGGCTGGATGTTGATCAGGAACTGGTTCGGCGCGTTCTCATCCAGCGTCTGCCGCCAGCCTTCGAGAAGATCGGTGCGTACCAGCGTCAGCAGCAGCAGCACCGTAAGGCCCAGGCCGAACGCGACGACCTGCACCGCACTCGCGCGGCCGCGGCGCGCGACGTTCGCGAGTCCGTAGCGCCAGGCTACGCCGACGCCGGAGCGGAAGCGGCCCATCGTGCCGACCAGCCCACGGCCGACAGCGTACAGCGCCCCGGCAATTGCAATGATGCCGCCGAGCACGATGACCAGCATCCTCGCATCACCGACCGAGCGATACAGCAGCGCGGCCACGGCTGCGAGCGCGAGGCCCGCGACCAGCAGCCGCGACGGCGCCGGCGGCATCGCATCGTGCCGCAGCACGCGCAGCGGCGGTGTGTTCCTGAGCTGGATCAGCGAGGGCAGAGCAAAGCCGACCAGCAGTACCAGGGCGCTGCCGCTCGCCAACACGACCGGCGTGAATCCCGGGTCGGGCAGGTCGCCGGCAATGATGTCGGCCAGCAGCCAGCTGAGCGTGGTTTCCGCAGCGAAGCCGATGACGCTACCGATTGCTACGCCGATCACACCCACCATCACGAGCTGGATCATCGCGACGGTGATAACGAAGGACTGGGTCGCGCCGAGGCTCTTCATCAGGGCGACGGTGTCCATACGCCGCTGCGCGAAGCGGCGCGCCGACATCGCAATGGCGACCGCGCTCAGCAACAGGCTGATGACGGCAGTGAGCGACAGGAATCGCTGCGCCCGGTCGGCCGCGGCAAACGCTCGCTCGCTGGACTCCTCGGCGGATCGCAGCCGCAAAGAATCCGGCAGTTCGTCCTCAATAGCGGCGTTGAATTCTGCGACTGCCTCGTCGTTGCCGGCGACCAGCAGCGAATAGCGAACCCGGCTGCCGACACCGATAAGGTCGGTCGCCGCGAGATCGGCTTCATTCATGAGCAGTGTTGGCGCAAGCGACGCGAAACCGATCGACTGGTCCGGCCGGTAGGTGACGACGGCGGACACCCTGAGCGTCGCGGCGCCGACTTCGACCGTATCGCCGACGCTGGCATCGGTGCGGGCAAGCAGCGAGCCGTCGGCCCAGACCTCGCCCGGCCGCGGCACCCCGTTGGCCTCGAGCTCCTCGCCGAACAGTCGGTCGGCAATGCGAACCGTGCCGCGCAGCGGGTAGCCGTCGCCTACCGCCAGAACCGTCGTCAGCGCACTCGATTCGTCCGCGTAGACGACCGACGGGAACGCGACCATGTTCGCCGTTCTGAGCCCGTAGCTTAAGGCCTGTTCGCGCCAGCTGTCGGGGACCGGCTCCTGGGAGCGCAGCCTGAGATCGGCGGCCAGTACTTCGTTGGCCTGGCGTGCAACGGCCTTGCCGATGCGATCAGTGAGAAATCCGACGGCGGTCAGCGCGCCGACGGCGAGGACGACCGCGGAAAGCAGGACGAGGACTTCGCCGGAGCGCAGCTCGCGGCCGAAGCTTCTGAGCGAGAAGATCAGCGCCTTCATGCAGCCGCGCGCTCGTCGCTCACGAGTTTGCCTGCATCGAGGCTGATCACACGGTCGCAGCGCTCGGCCAGCGCGCTGTCATGCGTAACCAATACGAGCGTTGTCGACGAACTCTGGTTGAGCTCGAACATGAGCTGCATGATCTTCTCGCCGGTGCGCGCGTCGAGGTTGCCGGTCGGCTCGTCGGCGAACAGTACGGCCGGCTCGGTCGCGAACGCGCGTGCAATTGCGACGCGCTGCTTCTCGCCGCCGGAGAGCTGGGCCGGGTAGTGGCTCCAGCGGTCCTTCAGGCCGACTTTGTCGATAATGGCGCTGGCCGCTTTGCGCGGGTCGGCATTGCCGGCGAGCTCGAGTGGCAGCATGACGTTTTCGAGCGCGTTCAGCGAGGGCACCAGGTGAAAGGACTGGAACACGAAGCCGACGCTTTCCGCGCGGATGCGGGCGCGGCCGTCTTCGTCCAGCTGGCCCAGATTGTTGCCGTTCAGCGTGACATAACCTTCTGTCGGCAGGTCGAGGCCCGCCAGCAGCGCCAGCAGCGTCGACTTGCCGGCGCCCGAGGCGCCGATGATCGCGACCGACTCGCCTGCACCGACCTGGAAACTGACGTCCGAAAGGATGGTCAGAGTACCTTCGGGACTGCTAACCTGCTTCGTCAACTCCTGGGCTGCCAGGACGGTTTTTGAACCTTCTTCTTGATTCGACATGCGTAGACTTCTGATCCTTGCTGCGGTGCTGCTGTCGGCGACAAGCGCCTACGGCAACGATAATCCAACGGTGCTTATTTTCGGGGACAGCCTGAGTGCAGGCTACGGTATCGACGTTGACCAGTCCTGGGCGGCTTTGTTGCAGGCCCGTCTGACGTCCAAAGGGTACGAACATAAGGTCATCAACGCCAGTATTTCCGGCGAAACGACCGAAGGGGGCGTCAGTCGGATATCTGGCGCCCTGGAGCGATTTCAACCGGACCTCGTCATTCTCGAACTCGGCGGCAACGACGGCCTGCGTGGCTTTCCGCCCGAGCGGCTGCGCGGCAACCTCGAGACGATGATCTCGACCGCGAAGAAGGCCGGTGCGAGCGTGGTCCTGCTCGGCATTCGCATCCCGCTGAACTATGGGCCGCGCTACTCCCAGGCCTTCGAGTCGGCGTTCCGGGATGCAGCGGGCAGCCAGGACATCCCGTGGATCGAATTCTTCATGGAAGGCGTCGCACTCAACGAATCGCTTATGCAGGACGACGGCATTCACCCGAACGCCGAGGCGCAGCCCTTGCTACTCGACAATGCCTGGCCCATCATCGCGGAGTCGCTTGGGGAGGCGCAGACGCAGTAGCACTCGGACGATGCAGGGGGATCGCTTGGAAAAAATCTGGTTGAAGTCGTACCCGCCGGGGGTATCCCCGGAAGTGGGCGAACCGCAGTTCAGGTCGCTCCGCGACATGATCGAGCACAGCTTCACCGAGTGGCCCGACAACCGGGCCTACACGAACATGGGCACGTCGCTGACCTACCGCGAGCTCGACCGGCTGTCGCTCGAGTTCGCGGGCTACCTGCAGAAGACGCTCGGACTGACGCGCGGCGAGCGCGTGGCCCTGATGATGCCCAATATCCTGCAGTACCCCGTGGCGCTTTGCGGCGTCTTTCGTGCCGGTCTCGTCGCGGTCAACGTCAACCCGCTGTATACGGCGCGAGAGCTCGAACACCAGCTGAAGGACTCCGGCGCGAAGGCGATCGTCATCCTGGAGAACTTCGCGCACGTTCTCGAAGAGGTTCTGTCGGAGACCGCCGTCAAACACATCGTGACAACGGGTGTCGGCGACCTGCTTGCCAAGCCGAAAGGCTGGATCGTCAATTTCGTGCTGCGCCATGTGCGCCGCGACGTACCGTCCTACAGCCTGCCGGACTCGGTCGGCTTCCGGCGGGCGCTGAAGCTCGGCAGCTCGCAGAGCGTCGAGGACGTCGAACTCGGCTATGCCGATATTGCGTTCCTGCAGTACACGGGCGGCACCACGGGCATCTCGAAGGGCGCGATGCTCAGTCATCGCAACATGGTCTACAACGTCGAGCAGTCGATCGAGTGGCAGCGCGACGCGTACGACGGTGTCGAGCCGATCGTCGCGATCACCTCGCTGCCGCTCTACCACATCTTCTCGCTGCAGAATAACTGCCTCATGATGATGGCGCAGGGCGGCGAGAACGTACTGATCACTAATCCCCGGGACCTGCCGGCCTTCGTCAAGGAACTCGGCCAGCACGAGTTCAATTTCGTCACCGCAGTGAACACTTTGTTCGCGGGCCTGATGAACACGCCGGGTTTTGCCGATCTGGACTTCAGTCACCTGAAGGTCTGCGTCGGCGGCGGCATGGCCGTGCAGCCGGCCGTCGCGAAACAGTGGGCCGAGATCACGGGCTGCGAAATCGCCCAGGGCTACGGCCTGACCGAAACGTCGCCATCGGCCGTCTGCAACACGGTCGAGAGCACCTTCAGTGGGTCGATCGGCCTGCCGCTGCCGTCCACGGACGTCATGATCGCCGGCGAAGACGGCAATCCGCTTCCGATCGGCGAGACCGGCGAGATCTGCATCAAGGGACCACAGGTCATGGAAGGCTACTGGCAACGCCCGGCCGAGACCGCCGAGGTTATGCTGCCCGGCGGATGGCTGCGCACCGGTGACATCGGCCGCATGGACGAGAATGGCTACACGTGGATCGAGGATCGCAAGAAGGACATGATCCTCGTGTCCGCGTTCAACGTGTACCCGAACGAGATCGAGAACGTCATCGTCGAGATGGACGGCATCCTCGAGGCCGCGGCCATCGGCGTGCCGGACGAGAAGACCGGCGAGGCGGTCAAGGTATTCGCCGTGCGCACGGACGACAACGTCACGGACCAGGACGTCATCGATTACTGCCGTGACAACCTCACCAACTACAAGCGGCCGAAGGAAGTCGAGTTCCGCGAGGACCTGCCGAAGACCAACGTCGGCAAAATCCTGAGGCGGGCGCTGCGCGAGGAGGAAGTCGAGAAGCGAGCCGCGCAGCAATGAAGCTCGCGGCAGCCGGCGTCGTCCTGTTCCTGCTCGGCGTTGCTGTCGGCGTAGCGAAGGTTCCGCCCGCGCTCGACCCGGTCAAGGTCGCCCCGCATATCTACGAGCTGGCATTCGAAAACGATCGCGTTCGTGTTCTGAAACGCACGATACGAAACGGCGAGACGATGCCGCTCGTGCAGCAGCCGGATCGCGTCGTGGTTTACCTGAATCCCTGCGCCTGGATCGAAGACGACGGCCAGGGCGGCGAGCGCATGCGCGACTACAAGTTCGGCACGCCGACCTGGCAGCCGGCGAACTCACACGGCGGCGAGACCTCCGACGTGATCCAGGAGTGCCGCGTCATCGAAGTGGAGTTGCTCGAGTAGTGGATGCGCTCAAGAGGCTGCTGTTCGGCGGGCTTGCCCTCATAACCGGCTTCTTCAGTTTCATGTTCTTCGTGTTCGGGGCAGGGCATTTCTGGGGCACGCTCTGGGAACTGTTCACGACCAACCCGGTATCCATCAACGACGGGCCGGCCGAGCTGGGTCACAAGACAGGCGGAGTCATTGGGGGACCGCTATTCATGCTGCTTGCCTTCGGGCTGGGGCTGGCCGCGTGGCACAGTGGTCGCAAGGCCTTATCCCGGAATAAACCCGGGCGATCTGCCTGAAAGGCAGCTACGCGGCGGCCGCGAGGCGCGCACCGAGCGTGTGCGGCGAGCCGCCAAGAACCTGCTCGAGGAATGACCACGCCGCATCCAGGTTGTGGCTGGTCTGCTCGCTGATGGCCTCGCCCAGTTCGAAACTGGTCGCGGCAACGTGCAGCAGCCAGGCCTCCGGGGCCGGCGTTTGCAGGGTCTGTTCGTAGAGCCCGAGCAAAGCTGCCGGTGATACGGCGTGCGTGGACAGGCTCGGATCCAGGCCGGGCTCGATGCGCTCAATCCGAAAGCCCTCGTCGATCGCGACGCTCGCATCGATAAACAGCGCCGGCACGTCGGCATCGAGGTCCATGACGTGCTCGATTTGCAGCTGGAAGTCTTCGATCACACGAAGGCCTGGCAATTCCAGGGAGGCGAGGCGGCGAGCGATCTCCGGGCCGATGCCGTCGTCGCCGCGGCTCGCATTTCCCCAGGCGAAAACGACCAGCGAGCGATCAGCTGTAGTGTCCATTGCTGTCTCGCTGCAGGCGGTGGACAAGCTCGCCGCTTGTACGGCGAAGCTCGACGGCCAGCGGCATCTTGCCGACGGCATGCGTGGCGCAGGACAGGCAGGGGTCGTAGGCGCGCACGGCAACCTCGATGTTGTTGAGCAGCGGCTCGGTAATTTCCTCGCCGTTCAGCTTGTCTTTCGCGACCTGCCGGATTGCCTCGTTCATCGCCTGGTTGTTGTTGGTCGTCGATACAATAAGGTTCGCCTTACGAATCATGTCGTCGTCGTCGACCTCGTAGTGATGGAATAGCGTCCCGCGAGTCGCCTCGATAACGCCGATGCCTGTTGATTGGCGTTCGCCGGTCACAACGATATCCGAACCCAGCGTGACCGGATCGTCGAGCAGCTCGCGTATTTTCTCCGCGCAGTGCAGCAGCTCGATCATTCTCGCCCAGTGGTAGGCCAGCGACGCGTGCACCGGTGACCCGCCGCCAAGCTCCATGAAGCGCTCCCGCTCTGCCTCGGCCAGCGGCGTATCGATGTAGTCGCAGTTGTTCAGGCGAGCAAGCGGGCCGACCCGATACCATCCTGCATCCGCACCGAGCTCGACGAGATACGGGAACTTCATGTAGCTCCAGTTGCGCACCTCTTCGCGGATGTGCTCGTAGTACTGCTGGTCGCTGACCTGGTCGAAGATCGTGTCGCCGTTGTGATCGCGCGCACGCAGCTTGCCGTCGTAGAGTTCGAGCGCGCCGTCCTCGCGCACGAGGCTCAGGAAGTTCGACGACATGCTGCCAAAGCGGGCGTTGTAGTCCTCGTTACCGAGATAGCAGTCCCTGGCGAGATCCACGGCGTCTTTCGCCCACGCTGTGATCTCATCCAGGTCCACCAGTAGCGTGTCGCGTTCTTCCGCTGTCAGCGGTTTGTTCATGCCGCCCGGGATGGCACCGGTGCCGTGAATGCGCTTGCCTAGAATCGCCTTGATCACCTCCTGGCCGTACTTGCGCAGCCGGATGCCCTTCAGCGCAATGTCCTCATGCTCTTGTATAACGCCGAAAATATTCCGCTTCGCGATATCGCTCTCGAAACCGAACAGCAGGTCGGGCGACGCGAGATGGAAGAAGTGCAGGGCGTGACTCTGCAGGATCTGGCCGAAGTGCGCGAGCTCGCGAAGCTTCTTCGCGGTTGCGGTGATCTTCTCCGCGCCGGCGATCCGGTCGATCGCCTTGCCAGCAGCGAGATGATGACTTACCGGACAGATGCCGCAGAGCCGCTGAACGACGACCGGCACGTCCCAGTAAGGCCGACCCTGGATGAAACGCTCGAAGCCGCGGAACTCGACGATGTGCAGGCGCGCCTCTCGGATGATGTTGTCGTCGTCCGCCAGCAGCGTGACCTTGCCATGACCTTCGACCCGCGTCAGCGGCTCTATGACGACGCGCTTCAGCGATTCGCGATTGTCGGCGGTTTCCAATTCTCTACTCATGTGCGTCTCTAATCGAAGTGCATTAGGTCGTAAGGAAGGTTCGGCTGCTCGTCGGCGACGACGCTGGTCAGTACGCGCCAGATCGCGTCGGCCGACGGTGGGCAACCGGGCAGGAAGAAGTCGACCTTGACGACCTCGTGTACAGGGCTGACTCGTTCGAGGATGTGCGGCAGCTCGGGATCGGTCGGGATCTGGCCGTTGTCGACGCCCATGCCGTTTATATAGGTCTCCTCGAGCAGTTCGCGTACGTCGATCGTGTTGCGCAGCGCCGGTACACCACCGCTAATCGCACAGGCACCGACGGCGATGATGACCTTGCAACGCTTGCGAAACTCGCGCAGCGTTTCGATGTTCTCGGTATTGCATACGCCGCCCTCGATCAGGCCGATGTCACACTCGCCTGTGAACTCCTTAAGGTCATCGAGGGGCGAACGGTCGAACTCGACGTGCTCGACGAGTTCCAGGATCCGCTCGTCGATGTCGAGGAACGACATGTGGCAGCCGAAACACCCTGCCAGTGAACACGTCGCGAGCTTGAGCTTCTTGCCGGGCTCGCGTATCAGCTTCGGCATCCTCGGTGCGCGAATCTGGGCGCCGCTGCCCTGCAGGCGGTCGAATTCGCGCTCTCCGATCGGCTGCTTGAAGCCTTCCCTTTTCTTGATCAGCGCACCGACCGGGCACACCTCCGCGGCCTTGTCGTCGATCGAGAGCCCGGAGTCCGCGAGCGTACCGCTGTCCGAGTTGATGGTGAGCGACTTGTTCTCCGAGCGGCCGCTGATGCAGAAAATGTCCTTGCCGTCGGTATCCCGCGACGCACGCACGCACAGCTCGCAGTAGATGCAGCGGTCCCGGTTGAGGAGCACGTCCGGATGAGTCGCATCGGTCGCACGACCCGGGTGGAAGTTCGGGAACATCAACGCCGTCATGCCGAGCCGGTAGGCCATGTTCTGCAGGACGCAGTTGCCGCTCTCCTCGCAGGACGGGCAGTGATGGTTACCCTCCGCGAACAGCATCTGCGCGAGTGCGCGGCGCTCCGAGTTCAGCTCCTCGGTGTTGCTCTCGATAACCTGGCCTTCCACGGCGCGCGTCGTACAGCTCGACATCTGCCGGCCGTTGATCTTGCACGTGCACATCTTGCAGCTGCCGTTGGCCGCGTAGTCCGGGTGGTAGCAAAGGTGCGGTATGAAGACGCCGGCATCCGTCGCCGCCTGCATGACAGTCTGGCCATCGGCAAACGGCACTGCGCGGCCGTCGATCGTGATCCAGCGCGTCACCGGGCTGCCTCCTCTTCGCGGACGATCTGTTTCGAGCGCTCAATGGCCGCCTCGACGTCGAAGGTCGGTTGAAAGTCGACGTCATCCATACGCCGCTGGAAGTCATCAGGGAACTTCTCGTAAGCCGTCAGTATCGGCACGGCCGCGACCTGGCCGAGACCGCAGTGGCTGGCCTGGGTCATGATCTTGTGCAGGCGGCGCATCTGCTCGATGTCGAGCCGTGCGCCGTGGCCCTCGGCGAGCTTGTCGGCCATCTGCGCCATAAGCTTGGTGCCGACACGACAGGGCGTGCAGAAGCCGCAGCTTTCATGGGCAAAGAAGTGGGTGAAATTCAGCGCAACCTCGAGCATGTCACGCGATTCGTCGAAGATGATAAAGGCACCGGCCGTGTTGAGATCATTGAACGAAACGCGTCTGTCGAACTCGTCCGCGGATATCAGCGTCCCGCCGGGTCCGCCGACCTGCACCGCCTGGACGTTTTCGGCCTCGCACATTGCCAACACGTCCCGGACCGGCATGCCGAGCGGGATCTCGTAGATTCCGGGTTTTGCGCAGTCGCCGCTGATGCTCAGGAGCTTCCAGCCGGGCTCATCGCCGTCATTCGCGACGAACCCGGGGCCTTGCTCGAGGATGCCCGCAGCGTAGCACAGCGTCTCGACGTTGTTGACGACGGTCGGCTTGCCCAGATAGCCGTTCGTGACCGGGAACGGCGGGCGAATTCGAGGGATGCCCCGATGCCCCTCCAGTGACTCGATCAGCGCTGACTCCTCACCGCAGACGTAAGAGCCGGCGCCCATATAGACCTCGATATCGAAGTCGATGCCGTGATGGCCGAGGATATTGCGGCCGAGCAGGCCCTTATCGCGGCGGCGCTGGATGCGCCGCTCGATGCGGTCACGCAGGAATTCGTACTCGTGGCGCAGGTAAATGAAACCGCGCGTTGCGCCGATCGTAACGGCGCAGACCGCCATGCCCTCGAGCAGCATGTCCGTATAGGCGTTGAGCAGGGCGCGATCCTTGAACGTGCCAGGCTCGCCCTCATCGGCATTGCAGATGACAAAGCGGCGGTCGGCAATGGCCGAGCGGCACAGGTTCCACTTCTGGTGAGTCTCGAAACCGGCGCCGCCACAGCCGCGCAGACCCGCCACCTGCAGCTCCGCCAACGTCATGTAGGGACCGAGTTTGATTGCGCGTTCAGTCGCCGCGCCGGGTTCGCGATCCGCGTCCAGCAGCGGACCCTTGCGATGAATCTCGTCATCGATCAGGAACCAGTCCAGCGGCCATTCGTCGACGGGGGCACCGGCCTTTATCAGCCGGGCCATTTCCCGGGCGCGCTCGACGTCCACACGTTCGATGGCCAGGCCATCGACAATGGCCGCCGGCCCGCGTTCGCAGAGCCCGGTGCAGGAGGTGGTCGAGACGGTCACCATGCCATCGGGACGCGGCTCGCCGAGCCGGACGCCGAGCTCGCGACAGAGCGTCCAGGCAACTTCTCGGCCACCGAGCATCCGGTCCGTGATGCTATCGCTCAGGTAGATATCGTAGCTGCCGCGCGGCCTATCGTGCAGGAAACTGTAGAAGTCGATCAGCGACTTGATCTTGGTCGCCGGTACATTCAGGCCTTCGGAGAGCGTCTCGATGTCCGATGGGCGGATGCCATTCTGCTGTAGCTGCAGGTTGCGCAACATCTGCAGGATCGACGCCGGATCCCGATCGTAGCGGGCCAGCTGTTCCTGGGCCAGGGGTCGCGCGGCGGACTGCACGCTATCGCTCTCCATGCTGGTTGGATAGAGCTTTTTATACCTTGCGGCCGGCTGCGGTCGTATACGTACTATTTCGGCTGTGCACGTATGACGGAGCCCGCTACGTCACCTGGGCCCTTTGCAAAACAGGGACTTGCAGTCTAGGGGGTCTTGGCAGCGTGGTACTGCGGGCTCAGCTCGTGGACGGCCTCGACGAGCACGCCGAGGTGGTCGGGGTCGATGTCGGGCGTGATGCCGTGGCCCAGGTTGAAGACGTGTCCCGGGCCGTCGCCGTAGCTCGCCAGCGTGTCCGCCACGCCCTGGCGAATAACGTCCGGCGACTCCCTGAGCGTTGCCGGGTCCAGGTTGCCCTGCAGTGCGACCTTGTCGCCCGTGTAGCCGCGGGCATCGGCCAGGCTCGTCGTCCAGTCGACGCCGAGTGCGTCGCAGCCCGTTGCCACCATGTCCTCGAGCATCGGTCCCGCGCCCTTGGTGAACAGGATCACCGGGATCTTCCGGCCGTCTTTCTCGCGCGTCAGCCCGTCGACGATCTGCTGCATGCTGGCGAGTGAGAAACGTTTGTAGTCGTCGCGTTCCAGCGCCGAGCCCCAGGTATCGAAGATCTGTACGGCCTGCGCGCCCGCCTCGATCTGTGCGTTGAGGTAGTCGGTCGTTATCGCGGCAACCTTGGCGAGCATAGCTTCAAGCGTTTTCGGGTCGTCCTTCGCAAGTCCCTTGATGGTCGGGAACTCGCGGCTCGAACCGCCCTCAACCATGTAGGTGCCGACGGTCCACGGGCTGCCCGAGAAGCCGATCAGCGGCACGCGGCCGCTGAGTTCGCGGCGGATCGTCCTCACGGCGTCGAAGACGTAGCCGAGCGTCTCGCTGACGTCGATGTCGGGCAGCTTGTCGATATCAGCCTTCGTACGCACGGGCCTTTCGAACTTCGGGCCCTCGCCCGTCTCGAAGTACAGCCCGAGACCCAGCGCGTCGGGCACGGTCAGGATGTCCGAGAACAGGATCGCCGCATCGAGCTTGTAGCGCCTGAGTGGCTGCATCGTCACCTCGCAGGCCAGCTCCGGGTTCCTGCACAGGCTCATGAAGTCGCCGGCCTGGGCGCGGGTCTCCCGATACTCGGGCAGATACCGTCCCGCCTGGCGCATGATCCATACCGGCGTACGCGGTACGGGCTGGCGCAGGAGCGCGCGCAGCAACAGGTCGTTCTCGAGTTCACTCACTTAGAACTGCTCCGCAATGGTTGCCTGGATGGCCTCGGCGGCCGCACGCGGGCTTGCCGCGTCGCGAATCGGCCGGCCGACGACGATATGGTCGGCGCCGTTGGAAAAGGCGGTCTCGACCGTCACGACGCGTTTCTGGTCGCCGACGGGTTTGTTGTCCACGGGCCGTATGCCGGGCGACACGACGAGCAGCTGCTCGTCAACGAACTCCCGGAGCTTCGGAATCTCGAGGCCCGACGAGATCACGCCGTCGCAGCCTGCCTCCAGAGCCTGCCGGGCACGCGACAGGACCAGCTCGTCGATGTCGCAGTCGAAGCCGAGATCGTCGAGATCGCCGCGATCCAGGCTCGTCAGCACCGTCACGCCGAGTACCTTGAGCGTATCACCCTTGTTCTCCGCCGCCGCTTCCATGATCGAGCGGTTGCCGTGCACGGTGACGAAGCTCGCGCCGCGGTCCTTGAGCTGGCGCACTGCCGAGCCTACCGTCGCGGGGATGTCGAAGAACTTCAGGTCGCAAAAGACCTTCTTGTCGCGTTCAAGCAGCCAGTCGAGCAGCTCGAAATAACCGCCACTCATCATGAGCTCGAGGCCGATCTTGTAGAAAGTGACCGACCCGCCGAGCTCCTCGGCCAGCTCCCGGGCACGATCGCAGTCGGGCACGTCCATGGCAAAGATCAGGCGGTCCCGTGAAGGGATGTTCTTGGGTGTCACGATGGGGCCGGGTCCTTGGGATAACGGCGCAGCATTCTATCAGCCAACGAGTCGCTCGTGCTCGGCAATTGCGTAGCGGTCGGTCATCCCGGCGAGATAGTCAGCGACCACGCGAGCCTGACCGGCAGTGTCGAGGCCCTTTGCCTTGTTCGCGAACTCGGCCGGCATCGTCCCGGTATCGCGGAGGAACATGTCGAACAGCTCGCGCAGCACGGTCTGCACACGCCCGGTCATTTCGAGCTTCTTCTCGTGCCGATACAGGTGTTGATTCAGGAAACGCTTGAGTCCCAGGTGCTCTGCGCCGACATCTTCCGACATCGTCACCAGCGGCCGGCCCGCCTTGCGCACGTCGTCGATGGATCGGGGCTTCTGTTCATCGAGGTTCCTCTGAGTCTCGCTGATGAGGTCGGTGACGACCGTATCGATCATGCGGCGGATGATCTCGTAGATCAGCCTTCGGTCCTCGAGACCCGGGTGGCGTTCCTGCACGGCCTCGTACTGCGCCTTGAACAGCGGCTGCTCGTTGAGTTGCTCGAGCGAAATCAGCCCGGCGCGGAAGCCGTCGTCGACATCGTGATTGTTGTACGCAATCGCGTCGACGATATTCGCGATCTGCGCCTCGAGGCCAGGCTGCTCACGCTTTAGAAAGCGTTCGCCAACGTCGCCGAGCTGCTCCGCGTTGGATCGCGAACAGTGCTTGAGGATGCCTTCGCGCGTCTCGAACATCAGGTTGAGGCCGGGAAAGTCCGCGTACTTTGCCTCGAGCTCGTCCACGACCCTGAGCGACTGCAGGTTGTGCTCGAATCCACCGTAGTCGCGCATGCACTCGTTAAGCGTGTCCTGGCCGGCGTGTCCGAACGGAGTGTGGCCGAGGTCGTGGGCGAGACAGATCGCTTCGGTGAGCGGCTCGTTGAGATCGAGCGCCAGCGCAACCGTGCGGCCGATCTGGGATACCTCGATCGAATGCGTGAGCCGTGTCCGGTACAGGTCGCCCTCGTGATTGACGAACACCTGCGTCTTGTAGATGAGCCGGCGGAAAGCGGTCGAGTGAATGATGCGGTCGCGGTCGCGCTGGTACTCGCCCCGGTAGGCGGCCGGCGGCTCGTCGTATCGCCGCCCTCGCGAACGCGACGCATCGGCCGCGTAAGGCGCGAGGCCGCCGGGCATCAGTTCGCGGCCTCCAGCGTGGCCGCCAGTCGCTCGGGGTCGTATTCGGAAGTAACGATTGCGGCGCCTAAGCGTTCAAGCAGGACGAAGCGCAGACGGTTGGCGACCACCTTCTTGTCGAGACCCATCGCTTCCATCATCGCGTCCGCGCCGATGCCGGGGGGCATCACGGGCAGGCCGGCGTTTGCGACCAGCGCCGTCAATCGGTCCACGGCATCATCGCCGATGTCGCTCAGCCGCGCGGCCATGATCATGCCGGCCGCCACGGCCTCGCCGTGCAGCCAGTCGCCGTAGCCCTGGCAGCGCTCAATCGCGTGGCCGAAGGTATGGCCGAAGTTCAGGATGGCGCGCCGACCCGCCTCGCGCTCGTCTTCCGCAACGACTTCGGCTTTGATCTCGCAGGATCGGCGGATTGCGTGTGCGAGTGCATCGGGCTCGCGCGCGAGCAATGCTTCCATGTTGACCTCGAGCCACGCAAAGAAGTCGGCATCGACGATCGCGCCGTGCTTGATGACCTCGGCTAGGCCGGCCTTGAGCTCGCGGTCGGGCAGGGTGCCCAGCGTGTCGGTATCGATGAGCACCAGCCTCGGCTGGTGAAAAGCGCCGACCAGGTTCTTGCCGCCCGTGTGGTTGACGCCGGTCTTGCCACCGACTGACGAATCCACCTGCGCCAGCAGCGTGGTCGGCACCTGGATGAACGCAACGCCGCGCATATAGCAGGCCGCCGCAAAACCCGTGATGTCGCCAACGACGCCACCGCCGAGTGCGATCACCGTTGTATCGCGGGCCGCTTTCGTATCGACCAGCTTGTCCAGGACCCTCGACAGCGTATCGAGTGTCTTGTAAGCCTCGCCGTCGGGAAGCGCCAGCGAATCTACATGCTTGTCGCCGAGGCATGCCTCGAGCGCGTCGAGATAGAGCGGTGCAACCGTCTCGTTGGAGACCACGAGGCAGCCCGATCCTGCGACATAGCGGCTGAGGTCGAAACCGCCGCCGAGCAGTTCGCGGCCAATGATGATTGGGTAGCTGCGATTGCCGAGATCGACTGTGAGCGTCTCTGTCATTCCCCGAAAGATACCCGCGATCGCGCGATCAGTCTCCCCCGGCAGGCGGAGCCGCCGGGGTATGGGCTCAGGTTATGGCCTCGTAGATCTCGTTGGCGACGGCATTCACCTTGCGGCCGTCCGTGTCGACCGTCAGGTCGGCGATCTCGAGGTACATCGGTTCGCGGGTGAGCATCAGCTGCTCGAGGACCACGCGCGGGTCGTCCTGCTCGAGCAGGGGCCGGTCGCGGCCCCGGCGCGTCCGCGCCAGCTGCTGGTCGACGCTGGTCTTCAGGTAGACCACGAAGCCACGAGCGCCCAGGTGACTGCGGCTTTGCCGATCGATGACGGCACCACCGCCAGTGGCGAGCACGATCCCGTCGCGGCCGGATAGATCGTCGATGACCTTGGCCTCGCGTGTGCGAAAACCCTCTTCGCCTTCTTTCTCGAAGATGAAGGGAATATCGACGCCGGTGCGCGATTCGATCTCCTCGTCCGAATCGACGAAGGAAAGGTGCAGCATCCGCGCAAGCTGACGGCCGACGGCCGACTTGCCCGCACCCATCGGTCCGATGAGAAACACGTTTTTCGGATGCTTCATGTGTTGGCGTGCTCAGATAACAGAAAGCCAACCCGGAGGTTGGCTTTCCATGGACTTTATACGAGTCGGCTTAGTAGATGCTACCGCCTTCCTCGATGATCCGCGGGGTGACGAAGATCAACAGCTCCGCCTTGTTGTCCACGCGCTGCTTGGAGCGGAACGCGTAGCCGACAACCGGGATATCACCGAGGAACGGAACCTTGCTGATCGTCTCGCGACGCTCCGTCTCGTAGATGCCGCCGAGGACGACCGTCTGGCCGTCAGCGACGAGTACCTGCGTCTCGACCTGGCGGGTATCGATACTCGGTACCGTGCCGCCGAGGCCACCCGTCGAAATCACCTCACCGACGCTGTCCTTGTTCACGGCCAGGTCCATGATGATGTTGTTGTCAGGCGTAATCTGCGGCGTCACCGTCAGGCTGAGCACGGCCTTCTTGAACTGAATCGTGGTCGCGCCCGAGGATGCTGACTGCTGGTACGGAATTTCCACACCCTGCTCGATGCGTGCCTCTTTCTGGTTTGCCGTGATGACGCGCGGCGTCGACACGATCTCACCTCGACCCTCGGCTTCCAGTGCCGTGAGCTCGAGGTCGACCAGGTAGTCCGGGTTCAGGACCGCGAGCGAGAAGCGACCGGCCGGATTCTCGATCGGCACGTTAACGTTGTAACGGTTGCCGAGCGACGGAATCTGGATCGGGAACGGCGAACCCGGGTTGGGGTTCGTCGGATCGTTGATGTTGGCCAGCGCCGAGTTGACCATCGTGTCGGTGCCTTCGCCCGCTGCCGATGTCAGCCACAGCGTCTCGCCACGCTGATCTGCCGCGGTCACACCGAGGCGGATGCCGAGGTCGCGGCTGAAGTCGTCGTTGACAACAACGATGCGCGACTCGATCAGTACCTGCTTGATCGGGATATCGAGCGTCGTCACCATCCGGCGAATGTCCTGAAGGCGCGCAGCGGTGTCGTTGACCAGCAGCGTGTTCGTGCGATCGTCGACCGCGATGCTGCCGCGTTCCGAGAGCAGCGAGTTCGCGCCTTCACCCGCGATCAGGTCGGCGAGGTCACCGGCCTTCGCGTAGTTGACCTGCAGGAACTCGGAGTACAGCGGCTCGAGCTCGCTGATCGCCGCCTTGGCTTCGAGGTCCGCGGTCTCGCGAGCCGCGATTTCCTCGGCCGGTGCAACGATGATCACGTTGCCGTTCTGGCGCATGTCCAGGCCTTTCGTCGTCATGACGATATCGAGCGCCTGGTCCCACGGCACGTTGCGCAGTCGCAGCGTGACGTTGCCCTGCACCGTGTCGGAAACGACGATGTTGCGGCCCGAGGTTTCGGCGAGCAGCTGCAGCACCGCGCGCGTCTCGATGTCCTGGAAGTTCAGCGTCAGGCGCTGGCCTTCGTATTCCTTGGCTTCGGAGAACAGCGTCGAGCCTTCTTCCTGGGTCTCGGCAACCGGGTTCACCTCGATCGTGAACTCGTTGTCGGACTGGTAAGCGAGCTGCTCGTACTTGCCGTCAGCGGTAATGACGATGCGCGTATCGAGATTCGTGCGCAGCGTATCGACCGTCTGTACCGGCGTTGCGAAGTCCATGACGTCGAGGCGGCGCATGAGCTCTGCCGGCAGCGACGTGTCCTTGAAGATTGCGACGACGCGACCACCTTCCTGGCGGATGTCCACGGGCGTACCCGGATCCGTCAGGTTGACGATGACGCGGCCACCGCCGTCTCGCGTACGGCGGAAATCGACGTTCGTGATGCCGCGGTTGGTCGGCGGCGTGTACGACGTCGAGGTCGAGGTCGGCGTGGCGGCAGTAAACTGGGTGGTACCGGCGTTGTATTCGCCGCTGTCGCCAAGCAGAACGGTAACGGTATTGCCTGCGGCGCGGGTCTCGTAGGCAACCATCGTGTCGAGATTCAGGACGACGCGCGTGCGGCCGTTGGCCTCCGCGGTCAGGATCGTATCGAGCGGACCCATGTTGACGTCGCGACGTCGCGACGACAGGGCAAGCGCAGTATCCGGCAGGTCGAGTGCAATTCGCGCCGGGTTGTCGATCGTGAACGCGAGCGGCTCAGGCGCCGATTCGCTCATGATCAGCTTCAGCTCGACCCGCTGTCCGGGCAGGCTCTGAACCTGGATGTCCTGCAGGCGATTGCCCTCCTGCGCGCTCGCGGAAAGCCCCGCGAACAGCAGGAATACGGCCTGTGCCATAGCAGCAAGTCGAAGCACCCGCGTGCGTTGACCGACTGTCGATTTCATATTGAACGCCATTCCCATTTACTCCCAGTTCGTTCAGGCATCAGTCCGTAAGACCAACGGCGGCATCTCTCTCCACATAGCCGCCGATCCCGTCAGAAATAATTTCAACCAGTTTGATTTCCGAGTCCGATATTTCCGTGATCCGGCCGTCATTCTGTCCCATGTAGTTGCCCGGGATGACGCGGTGGATCAGGCCGTCAGACGTTTGTACGAGGCCATACGCGGTCTCGTTCATGTTCAGCGTGCCGACCATGCGCAGCGTATCCAGCGGGAACGTCTCGAGGTGTTCCTTGACGCGACTCGTATCGATCGTAATGCCACTCGTCGAACTGGCCGCCTGCGGCGTGTCCGGACGGAACGGTGAACGCACACCGTCGACGTCCGCTATGTAGGTGAACGACTCGTACGGCGTAATTTCCGGCAGCGGCTCGATGCGGCCGCCCGGCTTGGCCTTGATCTCGTTGATATAGGTATCGAGGTCGTCCATGTCAGCGCCGCAGGCCGTGAGACCCGCAAGCGCGAACGCGGCGACCGTCACCTTCAGAATGTTGAGAGAAGCTTTCATCATTGCGCCTCCTCAAGATAACGGTAGGTCTGTGCGGTGACTTCGAGGCTCAGCTGATCGAAGTTGTTGGCATCCTCGGGCGTGATCGTGATGTTGTGCAGGGTCACAATACGCGGCAGGGACGCAACGCCGGAGACGAAATTCGCGATTTCATGGTAGCCGCCCGAGAGCTGAATCTTGATCGGCTTCTCGGCGTAGAAATCCTTCGGGATTTCCGGCTGCGGCTGGAACAGTTTTTCCTGCAGGCCCGACGCGAGGCCGGTCTGCGAAATGTCAACGATCAGGCTCGGGATCTCGGTTTCACCCGGCAACTGCCTGAGCATCGTGCCGAAGGACTGCTCGATCTCTTCGAGCTGGTCCTTGTAGGCGTCGTAGTTTGCCGCCTTGCGCTGCTTGTTCTCGAACGACAGGCGGAGATCCTGCTCTTCCTGCTCGGCACGCTCGAGGAGCGGCGACTTGTCCTGCACGATCATGAACCAGACGCCCAGGAACGTCACGGCCAGGAACACGATGCCGATGACGGCAGCGCGGAATACCAGCGGCCAGCGACCGACGTCATTGACGTCGAGGCTCTTGAGTTCTTCTACGAGATTCATTCGGCCTCCTCCAGGTCGTCATCCATGCGTACCTGTCTGAGATACACGACGAACTCGGCCTGTCGCGCGGAACCCTCGGTCGTCGTCTCGACCTTCTCTACTTCGGGATCCGCCAGCCACTCGGAGGAGTCGATCTGGCGCATCAGCGCCGAGACTCGCGTGCTCGACTGGGCGACGCCGCGAAGCTCGACGCGCGAACCGCGCTGCTGCATGCCGGTCAGGTAAACACCCTCGGGAAGCTGCCGCGAAAGTTCGTCGAACAGGTGGACGATCTCCGGCCGGCTCTTCTGCAGCTGGTCGATGATTTCCATGCGCGCCAGCAGGCGTTCCTTCTGGCGCTCGAGGCTGTCGATTTCCTCGATACTCTTTTCTATCTCGGCGATCTCGGCGCGCAGGCGCTCGTTACGGGCTTCCTGTGCCGAGATCATTCCCGAGTACGCGAACATCGTCAGGATGACCACACCGGCCGCGGCCACGACCGCACCGATCATCGCGACGCCGAACTCGTACTGGCGTTTCTTGCGCTCTTCCTCGCGCCAGGGGAGTAGGTTAATGCGTGGCATTAGTCAAAGCTCCTCAATGCAAGTCCGCACGCAGTCAGCAACGCCGTTGCATCTTTGTGTACGCCCTGCGACTTGGCTTTCGACGAGATCTTCATCTGGCCCAGCGGATCGCCGACCTCGGTCGGGATACCGACGCGGCTCGAGATGACGTCGGAAATGCCAGGGATGTTCGCGCAGCCGCCGCAGACCAGGATCATGTCCGGCTGCTCACGACCACCACCCGAGGCAAGGTAGAACTGCAGCGAGCGGCTGACCTGCTGGGTCATGTCGTCGATGAACGGCTCGAGAACCTCGGGCTGGTAGTTCGACGGCAGGCCGCCCTGCTTCTTGGCACGGCCGGCGTCTTCCATCGACAGACCGTAGGTACGCATGATTTCCTCGGTGAGCTGCTGGCCACCGAAGTTGAAGTCACGCGTATAGATGACTTTGAGATCCTGCAGCACACTGAAGGTCGTCGACGATGCACCGATGTCGACAACGGCGACCGACTGGCCCATGCCGCCGTCGGGAATCTGGTGCGACAGCAGTGCGCAGGCATTCTCGAGCGCGAACGCTTCGACATCGACAACCTGCGTTGCAAGACCGGCAGCAGTAACCGCGGCCTGGCGCTGTTCGACGTTATCGGTACGCGTTGCAACCAGCAGCACGTCCATGAGCTCGGGATCCTTTTCGTTCGGACCGACGATCTCGTAGTCGAAGCTCACCTCTTCCATGGGGAAGGGGATGTACTGGTCAGCCTGGATCTCGACCTGGCCTTCGAGGTCTCGCTCGGAGAGACTCGCCGGCATCTGGATAACCTTGGTGATGGCTGCGTCACCGGAAATGGCAACAGCAACATCGGTTGCTTTTGCGCCGGCGCGCTTCACTGCGCGGCGAATCGCCTCACCGACGGCCTTGGCATCGACGATGGCTTTTTCGCTGACGGAACTGGGGGGTGTGGGCTCGGCCGAATACGACTCGACCCGGAAGCGTTTGCCGCTCTGCGAGAGCTCAATAAGCTTCACCGACGAGGTCGTTATATCGAGGCCCAATAACGGGGGAGATTTCTTTCCGAAGAACACCACTTTTCCCTTCTAAGTCGGTGAGTTGCAAACCAATTCTAGATTGGTTCAGGCAAATCGATTTAACTATATATCAATAAAATGTTAAATAAAACGTGACTGCGTTCACGGTCCCGGGCTACGCATGTTACTGCTGGCGCGTCCGGCATTCTGTGAACTGGTCGGCGCCTCACAACGAGACCTGAAAACGCTGCCTGAAGCGTTGCCTCGGCCACCCGACGCTCGCTATCATCGGCGCCGTGCCAGCCACCCGTAGGACGCTTGGGCAAGCGATTCCCGGGATCACGAGCTTCGATGCCACAGGATTGCCACATTTCGCGCACCAGACCGACACCACGGTACGCTGTACTCTCCGCGACCAGCACATTCCTTATTAAGCGTTTAGCCCGCGAAACGGCCTGACCTACGGACGCCAGCGACTATGCAAGAGACACGAAAAAGGAACAGGGACGCAGGTCACAAGTCTCGCGGCCGTTGGCTGCGAGTCTTGGTCGTGCTGTTTGGACTCGGTATAACCAGCGTGATCGGCGGTGTGGCCGCCGTGATCGGCGCTTATTACTACGTTGCGCCGAGCCTTCCCGAGGCCGAGACCATCCGCGACATCCCGCTGCAGATTCCGCTCAGGATCTACAGCCGCGACGGTCGCCTGATATCCGAAATCGGCGAGCGCCGCCGCATCCTCGTGACCTATGACGATGTGCCCGAGCACGTCGTGCAGGCATTCATCGCCGCCGAGGACCGACGCTTCTTCGAGCATCCCGGCGTCGACTATGTCGGCGTGATGCGCGCCGTGTTCCAGCTGGTCACGACGGGTGACGTCAAAGCCGGCGGCAGCACGCTGACGCAGCAGCTCGCGCGCGACTACTTCCTGTCCCGCGAACGTGTGTACACGCGCAAGATCCGCGAAGCGTTCCTCGCCTGGAAGATCGAACAGGAATTCACGAAGGAACAGATCATGGCGCTGTTCCTCAACAAGATGTTCTTCGGCCAGCGCGCTTACGGTGTGGCAGCAGCTTCGCAGGTGTACTTCAACAAGCCGCTCGAAGACCTGAACATTGCCGAGGCGGCGACGCTGGCGGGCGTACTGCCGGCACCGTCACGCTACAACCCGGTACGCAGTGCGGCGAACGCCGAGGTGCGACGGAGCTATGTGCTCGGCCGCATGTACAACCTTGGCTACATCAACCGCGAGCAATACGACGAAGCCATGTCGTTGCCGATGGAATCGGAACTCCACGGTACCGCCGTCGAGCTCGAGGCCGGCTACGTCGCGGAGATGGTCAGGCGCGAGATGCTCGAGCGCTACGGCGAGGCAACCTACTCCGCCGGCTACCAGGTCGTCACATCGATCGATTCGCGCATGCAGACCGGCGCCAACTACGCGCTCCGGAACGGCCTGCTCGAATTTACGCGGCGGCGCGGCTACCGCGGCCCGATCGCAAACTTCGAGCTGCCGGAAGACCTGTTGACGACGTCTGTACCGGAGTGGCCGATCGACCTGCTGAATACGCTCGACCAGTACGCACCGGGCGGGCTGAAGGTCGCGCTCGTGACGGCGCTGGACGAGGAAGAAGGCAACAACGGCGCCGATATCGTGTTCAAGAACGGCGTCCCCGCACGGCTCGAGTGGGGCGGCATGAGCTGGGCGAAACCATTCGTCGATCGCGAAACGACGGGGCCGGCGCCCGAAGCCGTCACCGACGTGCTCGCGGTGGGCGACGCCATCTTTGTCATGCCGACCGCGGCGGGTACGTGGGCGCTGGCGCAGGTCCCGGACGCGCAGAGTGCCGTCGTTTCGATGGATCCGCTCGACGGTGCCATTACGAGCCTTGCCGGCGGCTTCGACTTCGCGACGAGCAAGTTCAACCGCGTCACCCAGGCCAATCGCCAGCCCGGTTCCTCGTTCAAACCCTTTATCTACTCGGCCGCCCTCGAGAACGGCAACACGGCCGCGACCGTCGTTGACGACTCGCCGGTCGTCATCCGCTCGTCCGAGCTCGAGAAGGACTGGCGACCGATCAACTACTCCGGCCGCTTCTACGGCCCGACGCGGCTGCGCGAGGCACTGACGCGATCAATGAATCTCGTGTCGGTGCGTTTACTCTTATATAAGACGGGCGTCGGCAACGCGGTCCGCCACATTGCCCGCTTCGGGTTTGGCGAGGGGGCGCTGCCTCGCAACGGTTCGCTTGCGCTTGGCGGTGGTTCCGCGTCACCGCTCGACATGGTGCAGGGCTATGCGACGCTCGCGAACGGCGGCTACGGTGTCAAACCCTATGTCATCGACGCGATATACGGCCCCGAGGGCGAAACGCTGTATCGCGCCGAGCCGCTGGTCGTCTGCCGGGACTGCGAAGCCGAGGGCGGACCTGCTCAATCGCCGTTTGCCGAGCCCGTCGACCTCGAAGCCGCCGACGATCCAGAGGCGGCGGCCGCGGAAGCGCGTGAACTCGAGCTGCTTCGCATGGCCAACGTCGCGCTGGACTACCGGCCGGACGCCTCGGCCGCGCCCGAACTCTTCGATGAGGTCAACACGGCGCCGCGCGCCGTCGACGAGCGCAACGTCTACATCGTGCAGGACATGATGCGCGACGTGATCATGCGCGGCACCGGGCGCCGCGCCCGCGTGCTCGGCCGCAACGACCTGTCCGGCAAGACCGGCACCTCGAACGACCGTCGCGATGCGTGGTTCGGCGGCTTCAATGCCGACCTCGCGAGCATCGTCTGGGTCGGCTACGACGACGACCTGCCGCTCGGCCCGGGCGAGGAAGGCTCGCGCACGGCGCTGCCTATCTGGGTCGAGTTCTCGCGGATTGCCCTGGACGGCGCACCGAATCACCGCATGCCGATGCCGGACGGCATCGTCAACCAGAAGATCAACCGCGAGACCGGCTGCCCGGCTCGCTCCGGTGAGATCAACACGATGTTCGAAATCTTCCGCGCGGGACAGGTGCCCGAGTGCGAAATCGTCGACGAGCTGCCGGAAATCTTCAACGTCATGGATGACGAAAGCGGCGAGGAAGGCGAAGAAGAGCAGGAAGACGAGTCCCTGTTCTAGAATCATTGGATTCCGGCGAACGCCAGGCGAGGACGGCATGCCAAGAAGAAGCAGCAAGAAGGCCGCCAACGGTAACGAGCGCGAACGCCGCGTCGTCGCGCAGGAAGCCGCGCGCATCATCGTCAACCAGGGCGTCCGCGACTACCGCGTCGCCAAGATGAAGGCCGCGGACCGGCTTGGACTGAATACCCGCGGCTCGCTGCCCGGCAACGCCGAGATCCAGCAGGCGCTCGAGGAACACCACCTGCTGTTCGGCGGCGATTCGCACGCCGACCTGATGCGAACGATGCGTGAAGCGGCGCTCGCCGCGATGGAGCTGCTGTCGTCGTTCACCCCGCGACTCGTCGGGCCCGTGCTGGCCGGTACCGCGGACGCCAACTCGGCGGTGAACCTGCACGTCTTCTCCGACAGCGTCGAGGCCATCGCGATGACGCTCTCCGCCAGCGACATCCAGTACCGGCCCTACGAGCGGCGGCTGAAGAGCCGTCGGGACCAGACCGACACGTACGCAGGTTTCGAGTTCGCGCTCGACACGGCACACGTGCAGGCGACCGTGTTTCCCGTGGACGGCATTCGCCAGGCACCGCTGAGCCCGATCGACGGCAAGCCGATGGAGCGGGCCGACTCGAAGCGCGTGCAGGAGCTCCTCTAGGGCGAAAGACGGGTGCTCGGACTACTCAAATCGACTGTCGTCATCGTGGCAACCGGCTACGTGTTGCTGACGGCGGCCGTATACGGCCTCCAGCGGCAGATGATGTTCCTGCCGACCGTCGACCGGGTCGATCCGGCGGACGTGGGACTGAAGCGAGTACGCGAGGTCGTGCTCCGTAACGCGTCCGGCCACGAACTCTACAGCTGGTATGGCGAAGCCGCAGAGGGCTACCCGACGATCTTGTTGTTCCACGGCAATGCCGGCGCGGTGAACCATCGCGACTACCGCTTTCGTACGCTGATGACAGCGGGCTACGGGCTGTTCGTGCTCGGCTACCCCGGCTACGGCGGCAGCGGCGGCTCGCCCTCGGAAGGCTCGTTCGTCGAGGCATCGCGGCTGGCGTACGAGCACCTGGCCGGGCTCGGTCTCGAGGCTGGCGATATCGTGATCTACGGTGAATCGATCGGCTCGGGCGTTGCCGTCCAGCTCGCGGCGGAGGTAGAGGCACGAGCTCTCGTACTGGAGGCGCCGATGGCATCGGCTGTCGATGTCGCGTCGAGGCACTATCCGTTTCTGCCGACCCGCCTGCTGATGAAGGACACCTTTTATTCCGTCGATCACATCGATGCGATCGACATGCCCTTGCTCATCATGCACGGTGATCGCGACACGATTATCCCGGTCGACAGCGGCCGCGCCCTGTTCGCCGAAGCAAAGCAACCGAAGTCGTTCATCGAACTCGAGGGGGCGGGTCATAATGACCTCTACAGGTATCCCACGGTAGACCACCTGGGCGACTTTCTCTCGGCCGGCGCTTACCTGCCGAACCCCGTCGACTGAGCCCGCGGAACTAGTATTTCGGTCGGTAAGAAATCCCGACTCCCCACCGGTAGTCGCCGCTACGGTCATTGAGTCCCAGGCCCGCGCTGAAATCCAGCTGCAGGTTGTCGTCGAGCAACCACTGGAACCCGCCATTCAGCCAGTGCGTAGCACCACCCGACTCGGGAATGTTCGCTTCCCACTCGACAAAGGCACTCTGCGTTTCGTTGATCGAAAACGGCAGTTTCAATCCGTTATCGAGCTGCAGGTTGTCCTCGAAGTCGGTGAGCTTGACCGTGCCTGCGAACGGCAGGCCCGTCGTTCCTGCCCAGATGAAGCCCAGGGTGGGATCCATCCTGTCGCTCGAGAACCGGCTGTCGCCAACGGGCACCGAGAATTGCAGCAACAGGGCCGTACGAAACTTCGCGTCGGCATTCGCAATGTCGACTTTCGCGCCGATCGCCACATCCAGAAGCCCGGAGCTTGATCCGCCAGGTGTATCGACGTCAGCCCAGTTCAGCGACGAGACGAACAGTTCCAGTCTGTCCGCCGTACCGAAACGCAGCTCGGCATTCGGTAGCGATATGAAATCGGCATCTGAGTCGATCCGGGTATACGCGAAGCCGGTCTCGACCTGCCAGCGACCCTTGGGTACGACGTTCGGAGAGAACGAAAAGCCGGGCCGGTTCGTATCGATCGCCTGCGCGGCAACGGTGCCGGCCGCGAGCAGCAGCACGAGTGCCGTACCGACAGCCCGTGCCGTTTGCACCGCCCAGCCTATCGGTCGGCGACGGCGACGTAGTCGCGCTGCGTTGGGCCCGTGTACAACTGCCGCGGCCGCGAGATCCTGCCCGTCGGGTCGGCGATCATTTCGCGCCAGTGTGCCGTCCAGCCTACCGAGCGACCGAGCGCGAACATGACCGTGAACATCGAGGTCGGGATGTTCAGCGCGCGATAGATGATGCCCGAGTAGAAGTCGACGTTCGGGTACAGGTTCTTCTCGATGAAGTACTCGTCTTTAAGGGCGACCTGCTCGAGCTCGAGCGCCAGGTCGAACAGCGGCGTGTCCTGGCGGCCCAGGCGCGCGAGCACCTTGTGCGCCATCTCGCGGATGATCGTCGCGCGCGGGTCGAAGTTCTTGTAGACGCGGTGGCCGAAGCCCATCAGCCGGAACGGATCGTCGCGATCCTTGGCCTTGTCGACGAACTTGCCGATGTGCTTCGGATGACCGATTTCCTGCAGCATCTCGAGGACGGCCTCGTTGGCGCCGCCGTGCGCCGGGCCCCACAGTGCCGAGATACCCGCCGCGATCGCCGAGTACGGGTTCGCGCCGGAGCTGCCGGCCATGCGGACGGTCGACGTCGAGCAGTTCTGCTCGTGATCAGCGTGCAGGATGAACAGGAGGTCGAGCGCCTCGGCCGCGATCTCGTCCATCTCGTAGGGTTCGGCCGGCACGGCGAACAGCATGTGCAGCAGGTTCTCCGTGTAGTTGAGATCGTTCTGCGGATACATGAACGGCTGGCCGATGTTGAGCTTGTACGCGGCCGCCGCGACCGTCGGCAGCTTGGCAAGGATGCGGTGCGCGAAAATATCGCGCTCTTCAGGGTTCGAGCTGTCGAGACTGTCATGATAGTAAGCCGACATGGAGCCGACCACCGCGGACAGGATCGCCATCGGGTGAGCGTCGTAGCGGAAGCCGTTGAAGAACTTCAGCATGCCCTCGTTGAGCATCGTGTGCCGACGGATCGTCTGGTCGAATTCCTCCAGCTGCTCAGCCGTCGGCAGGTCACCGTGCAGGAGCAGGTAGGACACTTCGATGAAGCTCGAGTGCTTGGCCAGTTGCTCGACCGGGTAGCCGCGATACATCAGGACACCTTCCTCACCATCGATATAAGTGATGTCGGAGGAACAGCTGCCGGTCGCCATGAAGCCGGGGTCGTAAGTGAATACGCCCTGCTCGCGGTACAGCCGGGAGATGTCGATGACGTCGGGGCCGGTCGTGCCCTTGTGTACAGGCAGTTCGGACTCGGTCCCGTCGGGGCTTATCAGTCGGAAGGCATCCTGGCTCATTATTTTCCTCGATCGTCTGGCCGCTTCCTGCGGCATTCAATTTGGTGTCTGCAAAGCCCGTCGAGCATAGCAGAACCCCGCAAGGCGGGGTGTGCCCCCCTGCAATGCGGAGGGCAGAAGTGAGATCGTGGCTGGCGAGATGCGCGCGACAGTCGTCGCGGGATTGCCGGGCCGTGGCCCGGCAACACGCTTACATACCGTACTTCTTGCGGAACTTGTCTACGCGGCCGCCCGTGTCGACGATCTTCTGCTTACCCGTGTAAAACGGATGACAGGAGGAGCACACCTCGATCGTGAGGTCTTCGCCTAGGGTCGAGCGCGTCGTGAACTCGTTGCCGCAACTACAGGTCACCTTGATTTCGGCGTAGTTGGGATGGATGTCGGCTTTCATTGGATGTCTCTCCGGCGAGTCGTGGCCTGGCAAAAAGGCCGCGTAATATACGCCCTCATCCAACCGGCTGCAACCCCGTTCTGGCGACCGCGAATGTGGTCCGAAATGCGCCACCGGTTTATCCACAGAAGCTGTGGATAACATTGTGGAAGCTTTTTGGGTGAGTGCCCTAAGGTGCGGTTTTCAAAGCACCGTTCTCAATATGACTATTTTATGGCCACTTTGTGAAACCCATCAAAAACAATGAATTACGGCCACTTTTCGACATCAAAACTGAAATGAGAGCCAGTTAACACTATGATTACAGTGGCAGCCACGGCGGTGTGCATAAGTTTACCGCGGCGAATGCCGATTAGTAGCACACGTATAGCGCCTGCCTATACGCGCTGACCGCGCTCGGAGACGGGCAAAAACGCGGCCAGGAGCTCGTTCAGGACATCGTAGCCACGCTCGCTCGGCAGGACCCGGCCCCCCTCTCGCGCCTCGACCAGGCCAGCCTCCGTCAGGCGACCGAGCGTCGAGGTCAGGACCGTCCGGTCCTGGCCCGTGGCGCGTTCGAAGTCGCCCAGACTAAAACCATCCTTCAGCCTCAAGGCATTGAGCATGAACTCGAAGATCACGTCGCCCGCTGCGACCGGGCGGGATGTGAGCGCCTCTCGCCGCTCGGGCGATTGCTCGAGGTTCTGCTCGAGCGATTGCTCAAGCAATTGCATGTAGGCCTCCGGGTTCGCGGGCCGCTCGAAGCGCTCGATGCCCGCCGCGGTCGTGATCTTGCCGTGGGCACCCGCGCCGGCGGCAAGGTAGTCGCCAAAGGTCCAGTAATTCAGGTTGTGGCGGCACTCCCGGCCGCTCCTCGCCCAGGCTGACACCTCGTACTGGCGAAAGCCGCCCTCGACGAGGCGTTCGGCGCCGGCGATCTGGATATCAGCCGCAAGCTCTTCGTTCGGAAGGCCGGCCGGCGGCCGGGCGTGGAAGACCGTGTTCGGCTCAAGCGTCAGGTGGTACCACGAAATGTGTTCCGGCGAGAGAGCCACCGCGGCGTCGATGTCGGCGACCGCCGCCGCCACGTCCTGCCCGGGCAGGCAGAACATGACGTCGAGATTGATGTTGTCGAAACCGGCCTCGCGAGCCGCGGCAAACGAGGCCCCAATGGCGTCTGCCGTGTGAATCCGCCCGAGCCGCCGGAGCGCCGCATCCGAGAATGACTGTGCGCCAATCGACAGCCGGTTGATCCCGGCCTCCCGGTAGCCGGCGGGATCGCCGCAATCCACGGTGCCCGGGTTGGCCTCCATCGTGATCTCGGCGCCGGCAGCGAGATCGAAACGTTCGCGAATGCCGGCAAGGATCCGCGCGATGTCGGCGGGCTCGAACAGGCTGGGTGTGCCGCCGCCGAGGAAGACACTTTCCAGAACGCGCTCGCCTGAAAGCGCCCGGTTGAGATCGAGATCCCTGAGGAGCGCATCGACGTAACGCGTCCGCGGCGGCTCCCGCGTGGCGGTGAACGAATTGAAGTCGCAGTACGGGCACTTCTTTGCACACCAGGGCAGGTGCACGTAGAGCGCCAGCGGGATTTCGGCCGGATTTATGGTCCTACTCATTGCCGTATTCATGGCCGTATTCATGGCCGCTCGTAGCGGGCCTCGAGCGCCGCGACGAGCGCGCGAAGCGCCTGCCCCCGGTGGCTTGCCGCGTTCTTTTCGTCGGCGCCGAACAAAGCAGCGGACTTGCCGCGCTGAGGATCGAAGAATACGGGGTCGTAGCCGAAGCCGCCGTCGCCCTGGCGCGCAGTCAGTATGCGCCCGGGCCATACCCCCTCGCCGATGACCTCGTCGCCGGTCTCCGGGTCGACGAAGCTTGCCACGCAATGGAACGCTGCTGTTCGCTCGCTGTCCGCTACGCCATCGAGATCGGCCAGGAGCTTGTCGATGTTGCTGTCATCGGTCGCATCGGGCCCGCTGTAGCGAGCCGAATAGACCCCCGGTGCCCCGCCGAGCGCATCCACGGCGAGACCGGAATCGTCGGCGATGGCTGGCAGCCCCGTCACCTCTGCCGCATGTCGCGACTTGATCAATGAATTCTCGAGAAACGTCGTGCCGGTCTCGTCGGCTTCTTCGACGTCGAAGTTCGACTGCGGGACGACGTCGACACCGAAGCCTTCAAGGAGACGCTTCACCTCGCGAAGCTTGCCCGGGTTGCCACTCGCGAAGACGATCCGGCGCGGCAGGCTCACCTCGTCGTTCTCACCGGGCAGAGCTCAAGGGGCGAGCGCCGCGTTCTGCAGCGCCACGATGTCAGCGATGCCTGCACGCGCGAGCGCGATCATGGCGTCGAACTCCTCCGCCGTAAACGCGTGACCTTCGGCGGTGCCCTGCACCTCGACGAAACGGCCGCCGTCGTTCATCACGACGTTCATGTCGGTTTCGGCCTCCGAATCCTCGGCATAGTCGAGGTCGAGTACCGGCACGCCTTCGTAGATACCGACAGAGATAGCCGCGACCTGGCCATGCAGCGGATTTCGCTTCATGCGAGCGCGCGTCTCGAGTTCGCGAATGGCAAGCGCCAGGGCAACCCAGGCGCCGCTGATCGCAGCCGTGCGAGTGCCGCCGTCGGCCTGGATCACGTCGCAGTCGAGGGTGATCGTACGCTCGCCCAGCGCCTCGAGATCCACGACGGCTCGGAGGCTCCTGCCGATCAGGCGGGAAATCTCCTGCGTGCGCCCGCTCTGCTTGCCGCGAGTGGCTTCGCGCTGCATCCGCGTATGGGTCGAGCGCGGCAACATGCCGTACTCACCCGTCACCCATCCCGAGCCCCGGCCCCTGAGCCACGGCGGCACGCGTTCTTCGACGCTTGCCGTGCAAAGGACTCTTGTTTCGCCGAATTCGGCGAGGACACTGCCTTCAGCGTGACGTGTGAAACCGGGTGTAAATTGAACCGGGCGAAGCTCAGAGGCTTCGCGGCCACTGGGGCGCATCGTGATCTCCTGGTTGCCTGGATGCCGGCTAGCGGCTGAGCCAGCGAATAGCCGTACCGGTCGTATTGTCGCTGTAGGGCGAGTTCACGTTCAACGCCCTCAAGCTCAGGTCCTTGAGATTCTCGGCCAGGTTGTTGTCGCCAGGGATACCGATCGTGGCCATATCGTCGTCGGTCAGGCCCGACCAGAGGCCGTCGCTGCAGACGAGCAGCACGTCGTCCGGCTCCAGCCTGACCTTGGTCGTAATGCTCATGTCCGGTACGGGCGGATCGCCGCCGAGGCAGCATTCCACGAAGTTGCGCATCGGGTGATCCTGCGCCTCTTCCTCGGTAATGGCGCCTTCCTGGATCAACACCTCGACGTGACTGTGGTCCCGGGACCGGGTCAGGACCCGGCTGTCGCGGACGTGGTAGATGCGACTGTCGCCGATGTGGGCCCAGTAGGCGCCGTCCTCCTGCACAAGGCAGATCGCACAGGTCGCACGCGGCCGGAAGTCGACGGCAACGTGCGTGCCCAGCGCAACGACGGCGTCGTGGGCGCGGGACAGCGCCATGTAGAGGAAGCCCATCGGGTCGAAGATCGGCAGCTTCGATGCCATGAACAGGTCCTGCACGACCTGGATACCCGTTTCGGCCGCCTGCGCGCCGTCGGAGTGGCCGCCCATGCCATCGAATACGAGCATCAGCGCGGCCTCGTCGGACACCACGACCGCGGCCCGATCCTGGTTATCCGTGCGATCGCCGAGTGCGGATACCTTGGCGTACTCGATGTTCAAACTGCGCGCTCCGGGTTCTTCCCTGAACGGCAGCGTAAGCTTGAGGGCGTTTGCGTTCAATCGGTCTGGCTCTTGGCGTTCTTGTTCCCGGGAAGAAGACGGCGGGACGGCGGCGATTATTCGTTACTGGTGGCGGTCCCGGTCCAGCGAGTATTATGCCCGCGTCGCTGCCGACAAAAACGTGACGAATACGGCAGATCCGGAGAACCTGACCCAATGCTTTACAGTATGACGGGCTTCGCGCGGGAATCGCTCGAGACCAAGATCGGCACCCTGACCTGGGAACTAAAAGCCGTCAATCACCACTACCTGGACTTGCAGTTCCGTTTGCCCGAGGAGCTCAAAGGCGAGGAGCAGGCGTTCCGCAAGCAGGCCGGAAATGCGCTCAGGCGCGGCAAGGTGGAGTGCGCATTGTTTTTCCGGCGGCCGGAATCGAGCCAGGCCGATCTCGAACTCAACCGGGAGCTGGTCTCGATCCTCACCGAGAAGATCGAGGAGATGCGCGTCGCGAGCCACGACTACGGCGCAGTCGATCCGGTCGATATCCTCCGCTGGCCCGGCGTCGTGCAGCCGCGCGAAGTCGACACGGCCCCGGTCTTCGCCGAGGCGGGCAAGCTCTTTGCCCGGGCACTCGATGCCATGAACGCCATGCGCCGGAGCGAGGGCGAGCGAATCTACGAAATGCTGACGTCGCGCTGCGACGAGATCGAACGCATCGCCGCGGCGGTGCGCGAGCGTATGCCGGTCGTCATGGACGCCGTGCGCTCAAGGCAGCGTGACCGCATCGACAAGCTCGATGTCGATGCCGATCCCGCCCGCCTCGAGGTCGAGCTCGCGCTGATCGCGCAGAAACTCGATGTGGACGAGGAACTCGACCGGCTGGCAAGCCACGTCGTCGAGATTCGCGATGTGCTCGAGCGCGACGAAGCGGTTGGGCGGCGGCTGGATTTCCTGATGCAGGAGCTGAACCGGGAGGCCAACACGCTGGCCTCGAAATCAGCGGACACCGACACGACGCGGGCCGCGGTCGACCTCAAGGTATTGATCGAGCAGATGCGCGAACAGATCCAGAACGTGGAATAAGACCGACCGACATGAGTGCACCCAGACTGTTCGTGCTCGCGGCCCCGTCCGGCGCCGGGAAGACCACGCTTGTCCATGCCCTGACCCGCAATCACCCGGAGCTCCGCTTCTCGATTTCGTACACCACCCGGCCGCAGCGGCGCAACGAGGCGAACGGCGTTGACTACCTGTTTGTCGATGTCGACGAGTTCAATCGACTGCGCGCGGCAGACGCCCTGCTCGAGTCCGCCACCGTGTTCGACAACTTCTACGGCACGAGCCGCGAACAGGTCGACAGGCACCTGGCCGAGGGGCACAACGTCATCCTCGAGATCGACTGGCAGGGTGCGCGCCAGGTGCGTGAATCGATGCCCGAATGTCGGTCCGTTTTCATCCTGCCGCCGTCCCGCGACGAGCTGGAACGACGGCTGCGCGACCGCCGCACCGACAGCGAAGACGTCATCAACCGCAGGCTCCGCGATGCCCTGAGCGACATGTCGCACTGGGACGAGTTCGATTACGT
>JASJBG010000180.1 GCA_030066625.1 Woeseiaceae bacterium | reverse complement strand
GTCGTCAGGGTCGTCACCGTTCATCAGCTTGTGTTTGAGTCTTGCCAGCGCGCTCTGAAACTCCCGCCTCGACAGTATCTTGAGATCCTTGAAGCGATGCTTGGCGGACTCCGACTGCGACGTGAAGACGGACTCGCGCGAGTCGGCGTCGCGAGCCCGATAGTCGTCGAGAGCGTTCGCGACCGACGGCTTGAGATAAACGAACATGAAGCTCTGGTCGCCCGGGCTCAGCTCGACGAAACGGCCGGACTTGCTGGCTGTCACCTCGAGCATCAGATCGAAAAACTCGGATGTCACCCAGTCCAGAACCTGGACAAAGCTTGCGCTGCTCTTCTTGCCGTTGAAGTCGATCGTGACCGTAACGACCTCGGTCGATTCGTCGTAACTGCAGTCGACCGGCACGTCTTCGGGCGCTCCCGGCATCGCGTGAAAGAAGTCGTCCGCCACGGCCCAGTAGAGGTCCGGATCCGAGATGCGCTCCGAATCGTTCCAGGCGACGTTTGTCGGCGTCGGGTCGAGGCTCGATACGTGCCGCACGATGCCGTTCTCGAGCGCAGCGAAACTCGTTATGTCCGGATTTTCGTGCGCGTCGTCCGGCAACAGCGATTGCTTGATCAAGGCGTCCAGCAGTGACGGTTTCGGTTTGATTGCTGCGTCTCCCGTGCGGTCCGCGCGTATGCTTCGATGCTATGTCAGCGGCAACTCGAGGCGCAACGACGCAGGTGCCGGTTTTCGCTCCGTATTGACGTCGCGAAAACGGCGGCGACCATGCACAATGGGACGACGCACACGATTGGCGGGAAACTGATCGGAGGCGACTATGAGCAACCAAGCCCACAACAGCATCGTACCGGCCCTGCTGATAGCCATCGGCGTCGCGGCCGCTGGCTACTTCATCGGCCAGACGATGTACAACTCCAAGGTCGGCATCAACACCGCAGAGGTCAAGGGACTGGCCGAGCGCCGCGTCGAGGCCGACCGCGCCTACTGGCTCGTGCAGTACACGGTCTCGGGCAATGACGCCGATGCCATTCCAGAGCTATACGCGGAGTCCGAGTCCCAGCGGCAGCAGATCCTCGAGCTGCTCACCGAGAGCGGTTTCGACGACACCGAGCTCAAGCCCGGCATCGTCGACTACCAACGCAAGGAATTTCGCGACGAAAACCAGAACCTCGTGGAGGAGCGTTTCCGGCTGGTCGGCACCATCGAGGTCGAGACCGAGCAGGTCCGGCTGCTTCGCGAAGCGCGTTCGAAGCTCAACCAGCTGATCGCCCGCGGTATCGACATCCAGAACAACCCGCCGGCCTATTACTTCACGAAGCTCAATGACATCAAGCCGGACATGCTGAAGGAAGCGACGACGAACGCGCGTACGGCCGCCAACGAATTCGCGCAGAACGCGGGTGTCGAGGTCGGCGGAATTCGTGACGCTCGCCAGGGCGGCTTCATCATTCGCGACGCGGGCGAAACCTACGGCGACACGCGCAAGATCGAGAAAGACGTCCGCGTCGTGACGACGATCACCTTCTACCTGACGAAGTAGGCGTACGCTCAAACAATGGGACGATTTGTCGACTGGTGGAACCGACCGATTACGGCGAAGGACCGCTCAAGGGCCGCCACGATCGGCCTGTTCGGCGGCTTCTGGGTCGGCATCATCGCCAAACTCGTCGTGAGCAGCGAGGGGTCAATCATGGAACTGCTGGCATTCGGCGGCGGCGCAGCGATCGTCGGCATGATTCTCGGCATTGCCTACCCGAAGGTAGTGACCGTCGTGCTGTTCCCGTTCTCGGTCTTCGGAATCGGTGATTAGACGCTACACGGAGTCGTCGAAACTCTGGGCCCAGATCGCGGCGCCCTTCTCATGGCCGGCGACGCCGTCGAAGAACGATGAGAACGCGTGTTCCAGGTCGAAGTCGTCGCAGTTCTCCCATGCGAGCAGTTTCGGCGTGTGGACGCGAAACTGTCCACTGGCTTTCGGCGTATATGGAACCGCGAGGATAGCGGCGGCATCGGGCTCGAAGTAGGCGCGCATCTCGAGAATGAGCGCATCGTGTTTCTCATCATCGATCGTGATCCGGCCGTCGTAGACGAGCACAGCATCGTTTGCATCCATGTCGTTCGATGTCAGCCTCTGCTTGCCGTGTTCAACGGCGGCGCCGAGTTCGTCGTGTACGAGGCGCTCCATTCGCCGTTCGTCCTCCTCCGTCGTGTAGGCCAGCATTGGCGTCAGTGTTTCACCATCGGACAGAGACCAGACGGCGTGTGCTGCGAACGTGCCGGCGATTTCAAATGCCGTAATCATGTTTCTCGGTCTCCAGGGGCGCCTTGACTATCGATAGTCTGCCTCGGCGATCGCCTTGATGCCATCAGCATAGCTGGTCGGCTTGAAGTCGAAGCGGGCGTTGAACTTGTCGCTTGAGAACACGTAGTCGCGATCGTACTGGTAGGCCATCTCCTTCAACTCGCGCAGCGGCTCGTTGAAGAGTCCCATGATCGTCATGATGGCCGATCCGGCGACCTGTGCTTTCGACGTGACGCCAAGTTCCGCGGCGATCCGGTCGATCCACTCCTGCCCTGTGGGCGGGTCTGCTGCCGTCGGCAGGTGCCATACGCCGCCGTAAGCGTCCGCCGTGTTGCCGAGCAGCGCGGTGCCAACGGCCGCATCGGGCGTGTACGTGAACGAATGCTTGTGCTCGAGCGACATGAGCCATTGCGCCGCCTTGCCAGCCGCAAGGCGCTCGAAAACCGATACGCCGATGACGCTGTTCTGCTGCCGGCCGGGTCCGTAGAAATCGGCGCTGCGCGCGATCAGTCCCTGTACATCGCCGCTCTGGACGGCGTCCATAAGCATCTGCGCAATGTTGGCGCGTACCTCGCCCTTGCGGCTCGTTGGCCGTATCGGCGTCATTTCATCCATGCCGTCGAGCCGATCGCAGTCGTACATGTAGATATTGTCGAAGAACACGAGCTTCGTCCCGTGCGCTTTGCAGGCTTCGATTGCGTTCTGCATGATCACGGGCCACTTCGCCTGCCACTCGGACGTGCGGTACGGCAGGCCGGCCACGAGATAGGCCACCTCGGCGCCTTCCACGGCGGCATGCATCTGGCCGGAATCGACAAGATCCGCGGCAAAGGTCTCATTGGATTCGATGACCTTGGTCGGCGTTCGGCTGACCAGCCGTATCTCATCGGCGTACGCTGGCAGTACGACGGCGAGTTCGTTCCCGATGACGCCGCCGGCGCCAAGAATCACCTGCATGCGGGTCTCCTGCGGTCACGGCCTGGTCTCACGATAGCGCATTGCGCCCGTTGTTGTACGATGCAGCGTCAACGACGATCAGGAGACAACGCTGGACTCGTCCCTGGCCCGCTGGGCTCTTTTATTGCTCATACTGATTGGTGCCGCTCCGTGCGTCGGCGCCGAGAAGAAGGGCATGACTCGCGACGAGCCGACGGCAGGCACCGGTCGTCTCGACTCACTGTTCAACGCCGAGTGGAGCCAAAACTGGTCGTACGGCGGCAAAGGCATTGAATACAACCCGGCGGACAGCGACACCGCCTTGTGGATAGGACTGCGTTTCCAGACCCGGTATGATACGCGCCCGGGCGACCTCAGGACGCCTGCCGACCTCATCAGCTCCGGCGACCAAGGCTTCGACCTGCGGCGCGGCCGTATCAAGGGTGGCGGCGACCTGTTCCGGGACTGGCTACACGTCTACCTGGAGCACGATTTCGCTAGCGACACGTTTCTCGACTACCGCGTAACGACCACCTGGCGAGGATTCCTGTCGTTCCGTATCGGCCAGTGGAAGTCCGAGTTCAACCGCGAACGAGTCGACTCGTCGGGCAGACAGCAGCTTGTCGAACGATCGATCACGAACTACTGGTTCACGGTCGACCGGCAGCGGGGCATCGCGACTTCAGCGCGTTTCGCGCGCGGCACGATTGCCGATACCCGCGTGTACCTCGAACGCCTGAGCGGTCTGGGCCTCGGCAACAATTTCGAGAGCGACGCCGGGCTGTGGCTCGGACGCGTGATGTGGAACCCGTCCGGCACACAGTTACCTTACAGCCAGAGCGCCCTCGTGCGTCACGATAAGCCGGTGTCCTCGATCGCGGTTGCCATGATCGACGGGCGCTCACCGCACACGAGCTTCTCTAGCTCGGGTGGCGGCAACCTCCCCGGGTTCACAACGGGCGACTTCGACCTGCGGCAGTACCTGTTCGAGACCGCCGTACACTACCGCGGCTTCGCCTGGCAGCAGGAGCTGCACGTCAAACGGATTCGCGACCGTGAGTCGGGGCTCGAGCGTGAGATCGCGGGCGGCTATGCTCAGCTCGGCGTATTCATGGACCAGCTCACGGAGTTCTGGTCACCGAACGTCGAGGTGGTCGGCCGCTTCGCGATTGTTGACCCGGACCGCGACCGGGCTTCGGACACGCAGACCGAGTGGACGCTCGGTCTCAACTGGTTCTTCCACGGTCACCGCAACAAGCTGACCGCCGACTACTCCTGGCTAGACTTCGACGATCCGCTGGCCGGCGAGTCCGGCAATCGCTTCCGACTGCAGTGGGAGCTTTCGCTGTAGCCCGGCCTGGGAGCGCAGGCGCGTCTTCAGGCCGTTACCTGACGTTAACGGGCCGAACGGCACGCCGAGCTGAGTCGACCGGCGTGCCGTCGCCACGTTCAATCGTCGTCGAGCTCAACCTCGCTCGCGAGTAACACGCCGTTGCTGAATGAGCCCTCAACCTCGACGAACTGCCCAAGCGCGCTGCCGAAGAAGTCAGCGGCATCGATCTCCAATTCATCAGTTTCGTACTCGGTATTCGCATCCGTGCGCACTGTCACACCGTTAACGGTGAACTCGGGTTCGGCAATCTCGGCGACTGGCCCACTGACGCGGTCCTCATCGAGATCGTCCTCGCGCTCAATGGAAGCCGCCACCAGCCCATTGCCGTCGTCATAGGCGTCAACCTCTACGAAGTCACCAACGACAAGGTCTGCGAGGCTGAAGGTGCGAACAGAATCGGCCCTCTGGTCGTCGAGTTCCGTCTTTGGCGTTACGCGAATTGTGACACCAAGCAGGGTGATCGAATCCGCGCTCGTCGCCTCGACGTTGCCCGCGAACTCCAGGTCTGCTTCCTGTTCGAATTCGATCTCGTCCGCGACGATGACGCCATTCGAATTGACCGAACCCTCGACCTCAACACGTCGATTGAGCGCGAGGTCGGCGGCCGAGCCGTTCTCGAATTCCGTCGACGCATTTGTCGTTACAGATAGCCCGTTGACGTCGAAATCGGTGGCGGAGTCGAAGCGCGTGATGAGGCCCTCGATTTCGACATCGTCACCATCGTCGAGGATACCGAAGCTGCCGTCTTCCGACTCGAACTCGACAGACGTCGCAACGAGCTCGCCATTCGGCCCAAGCGTCGGACCTTCGGCTTCGACGATCTGGCCATTCTCCGGGGCGCCGCCGGGGAAGTCCTCAAGCATCGCCCCGCTATAGTCGACGACAAGCCCACTGATCTCGAAGGTCAACGCGCCAACGTCGAGATTGCGTACCTGGCCGGTGACTTCGAAATCATCGCCAGGCGACTCCAGTTCTATATACGTCGCTAGAATGCGGCCATCCGCCAGGTAGAAGCCCGACACCTCGACGATGTCGCCCACGGCAAGGCCGAGGATGGAGCCGGGCTCGATGTCGTCCTCGAACGATGTGCCCGTATCAACGACGACGGTCTGCCCGAGCACGATGAGCGTGTTGTTTGCCGTGTCGATCTCGCTGATCGGCCCTTCGACGGCGTCGTCGAAGCTCACCGCGTCGGCAGTGCCCGTGGTCCCGTCGTCGTCTATCTCGCCGGTTACCACGACGACCTGGCCGACAGCGAGATCGGATTCGGACCCGGCCTCGTCATCGATTGTGAAGATCGCATTGCTCGTGTCGAAACGAACGCCGTTGACGATGACGCTGCCGAAGCCGCTAATAGTGCCGACAGCCACGGCGCTGCCGCGTGCGTCGATGCCGCCGGTGGGGTTGTTGCCTCCGGCGCCCTGACCATCGTTCTGTGCATCGCCACCACCGCCCCCACCGCCACAGGCGATGAGGAAAGCAGCAAAACTTGCGACGCCGGTATTTCTGATCGTTTTGATCGTATTCATGATGATGAAGTCCTCTCAGGTTTGTGTTCTTCAATCCAGTACATGCCGAGCCCCAGGCGGACCGGCTTTTCGTGTTCCAGGTCTTCGTGCTCGCTGAGCCACTCGTCGACGCGTTCCAGGAAGGCCTGGCCCTCGTCGTCGAGGAATTGCTTGAAGTCGCGCAGAGCGGAACGCGGGATGTTCGTGTTGCTTGCACGGCGTTCGAAACGACTGGGGTCGTCGTCTCCGCGGTGCAGGTTGTAAGCGACGGTCTCGCCGAGATCCTGCAATACGCTACCCGAAGACAGCATCAGCTCCGGGTCGGTTCGCGTCGGCATGAAATAGCGCATACGGACCACCAGGCTGCCATCCGGCTCGGCAACCACCGCGCCGACGTGCTTGAGCTCCTTGAGCATCGTCGAGGTCGGCACGTCGCCGGCATACCGTCCGCAGAGTGTTTCGAACGACGGGTTGTTGCCGGCGGCGGCGAGTCGACGCGGCTGCTCGTCGGCATCCGTGAAATCCGGATCCGTGTACCAACCCGTAAGCACGCGAGTAGCAGCGTCCATGTGTCCGAATGACACTGCCTCAGTGTTGTCCGCGACATCACGAAGCCGTTTGACTTCACGTCGCGCGATGCCGGTCAGGATGGCGACCCGGGACATGTTGGTTGGCCGGCCGCGAATACCGAATTCCTCGGACGCCACTTCGACGTAACACAGCTTGCACAAGCCCGACAGCTCCCTCCAGGTGACGCCGGCGCGAAGCAGAATCCGCGCAATCGGGCGGAACAGCAGGCGGAACGCCCGCAGCGAATTTTCTTTGTTTATAGTCATAATTGTGCAACTTTTACACAATTATGGAGGAGAGTCTAATCGGTCGTATCGACGTATTGACTCGGTACGGCCGAAGGACCGCCGCGCGGACGGGTGCCGCCCGGTGTTGGCGCTCGAGCGCGGGCGGCTACGCTCAGCCCGGTCGCTTCACGGACGAGCTGCTGAAGGGCTGGTCACCGGACGCGCGCGACGAGGCCTCGGACACGCAGACCGAGTGGACCGCCGATTACTCGTGGCTCGACTTCGACGATCCGCTGGCCGGCGAGTCCGGCAATCGCTTCCGGCTGCAGTGGGAGCTTTCGCTTTAGCGGCTAGCCCGGCTTGGGCGCGTACACGTTGCACCAGCCCGCGGCGTTGACCTCACGTCCCGGGAAAATCGA
>JASJBG010000179.1 GCA_030066625.1 Woeseiaceae bacterium | reverse complement strand
AATCACGTGTGCCGGGCGCGTAGATATCGACGGAGCGGCCAACTTCGAATCCCTGCGCTACGCCACCCTGCAAGCGAACGGTGTTGTTCTCGTCGAGGACGGAAACCAGACCACCGAATTGTGATCGTGCATCCGGCACGAACAACATCGGCTCATCCCGTCGCTTCAGATCGATGTCTACCTTTTGCGACGGAAACCTCGCAGAGACGTGCGCGTCGACCTGTTCCAGAACGGAACCGAAGGTCGCATTTGCCGGCGCATTCAGCATCGAATGGGCGAGTTCGTAAGTCAAAACCCCGTAAACGCCAGAATCGAACAGCGTCTCGTTGGCTATGCTGCCACGCCGTGCCGCCTGCAGAATTGCAATTTCTCGCCGCGCTTCTACGAACTTGTCGTCAGGCTCCGAGAAACTCGACTGAAAAACCTGTTTCTCGCTGGCGTACTCCGCATCAATGCAGCGACCTTGCGTACCGCGCCTTGAGTATTCGGTCGTGTAGCAGACATCGAGCGTTATGGTTACGTTGCGCGTTTTAGCGACGATGTCACGCAGAAACGTCTCGATATCGTCGTCGAGTATGTCGGGTGCGCTACCTCGACCATCGTACGGCACCACGCTCTCATCGAACCTGTCCAACTCCTCGCCCGACTGGTCCACGACCTGCGAACCGTAGCCGCTGAAGTGAACATAGACAACGTCGTTCGGGCCAGTTGATTCAGCGAGTAGCTTGAGGTTCGCCATGATCGTGTCGTACGTGGCGTTCTCGTTCCTGAGAACGCGGACATTGTCAGGTTCAAAGGCGAAACGACCCGTCAGAACTGTCGCCATCAGCTCGACGTCGCGATCCGCACCGCGCAGAGGCTTGAGGTTTTCGTAGTTACTGATACCGATAAGAAGCGCCCGCTTTCCTACCTCTTCCGGTTCAAACGCTGCAGCCGACCCTCCTATAAGGAGAATGAGCAAAGTGACCAGTGCCGTGTGCCGAATCATCGTGTCCTCGTTCCTAAAACCTGCATTCTCGTTCGCTGCATGTGACATTGAGGATTCGGCTGCCGGTGCTGCCGCGCCCTGCCGCCAACTCCTCTGAAAACCGGCGATACCGCCAGCACTTCTTAAGCTCCATATCGGAACGGTCCCACCGTCGCCAGTCCTGCTTCACACGGATCTTCTGATACTCAACGCCCGTATCCGGCTCCAGCGCAAGCTCGGCCCTAACGTTTCCATCCCAACCGTGCGACCCCCAGGCGATGCGCCTTGCCGGATCGATGACCGCAACGACATGACCGTCGCCGCGTTCGCTGCTGCGATACACCAGGATATCCCCAATCTGGTAATCCTCGTCCAGCGCACACGATTCGAATTCGTCACCCATAGGTGTTTCGTTGCTGACCATGTCGGCTGTTGTAAGGTAGCGATCGTCGCGAGAGTTATACGGCAACCCTGCCCGGGTGAATGCGAACCAGATCGAGCGCGAACAGTCGATGCCGAGCGCAAGATTTTCGGTATCCGTCGCATGTCGCCAACCATGCTGCTTGTACGAATAACCGTCCTCCACCGAGGACCTCGCGAGCGAATCCGCCTTCCGCAGAAACTTTGACAACGCTGTTTCATCGTCATCCGGAAGGTACGGGCGGATGTCGAAATTCTTTATCGTGTACTCCCGCTGCGAAAGCTCATCGGCAGCAACAAAGCCGCTATTCGCGACAGAACGAAACAGCCGTGTTCCGATGGTCCATTTGGAACCGTCTGGCGCCGCGGCACGTCCGTCCAGAATTGCATTGATATCGATGCGCTCGGTGGAGCCAATAACCACGACCCGATCAACGACATCTATGGGCGGACCCGCACCGAGTACCTGCTGCGGCGCATCGTAGAGAATCTCGCCGTTTACCGGCCGGCCCGCCGTCCCGGGAATAGCGATCGTGGTCCCGTCAGACGACAAAACAAGCACAGTCATGAAAAGCGGCACTGAGGGCCGCAAGTTGTTCACAGCAACATACCAGGCCGCGCAGAGCGGAATGTCCTGCACTTCGCCCGGTGCTGCGGCATCCCAGGCGCCTGTGGCACATGGGAGTTGCTGGCTATTCCGGCGCAGTGACACGTCGACGGATGAGAAATCCGGGATGAGTTGGGAGTCGTTGCCGCGCAGTTGGGACAGCTGCACCTGCAGGCGATGGCCGGTGAGAATATCGGCCAGCATATCGAGCGACTCGAAGGCGTTGCGCGCCCGTCCACCCGATCCCCGCAAAATGTACTTTCCGTCGTCGCGCCGGCTAATCTCGAAGTCGGCCAGCCCGTCGCCGTCGACCGCCCCACCAAACCCTTCGAGGATGTCGGCCGCAACCGCCCTTTCGCCTGACGCCAGCCCACCAGGCAGCGCCTCGCTCCGGATGCTGACGGTCAGCCGTGCTTCACCAAGGGCAAGAGGTACCAGCCTGGTCCGATGCAGTTCGAACACACTGCCCGAACCGCCGCCACGCGCATCAGGCTGCAGGCCATCCGCATGAACTTGAAGAGTAAATCTACGAACAAGCTGTTCATAGGTTGGGGTGTGCACACCCAGTTGATTCAGCAGCTCCATTACGCGCTTCTGAAACAGGACGCCCGCGGCGCCGGGTCCCGGCGCGAGTACAACATGGTTTTCCCCACCGCCGTCGTGCAGCCACGCGGCCCCGTCGCCGCCATTGGCATCCGCGCTGGCGACGTTTCTCGACCGGAGCAGATCGGTCCGGGTCATCGGATTCTGATCCGCGGCTAGCGAAGCGGAATGCACACCAGCATTGATGGCAATCAGTGAAGCCGACGACCGTGACGCTATGGACCGCAGCCATTCATCGAGCTCATCATCACGAATCTCGCCCTTCCCGCTGCCGTCACCGTCCGTGAACACGAGCGTTTCATCGTACTCGTCGGGCTCGTCAGCATTGTCGTCGGCAACGACGGACCCGGCCGCGCTGAGATACGCAAACCGGACCGCGTTCGAATTACTGAGGGCGGCGAATTCGGCGACAGCGATGCGAGTTGCCTCGCTAGTGGCGTCCGCACCGCTCAAGGTGCAGATATTGCTGTTCGGAAACTGCAGGGTCTCCAGCGACGAGCGAATTTTATCGATGCCTTGTTCGCTCGTGTCGACGAGCAGGGCGACCCGGGTCTTGCCGTCGGAACTTGCGGCGACCTGGTAGTCACACACGCTTTCGGGCTCGCAGGCAGCGAGCACCAATAGCAAGGTAATAGCGGTCAACACACGGTGTGCCGGACGAGGCATTACGCGTCCCCAATTCTTATAGGATTGGATTGTTCTTGGGTCAGTCGCTTTTGGTCGCAGTATACCATATCCTCCACCAAAGCCATTCAGGGGTTGCCGAAATGGACCGCATCTGGTTGACGCTGTTTTTCTTCGCACTCTCGTCGACAGTGCGCGCGGATTTTGTCGTCGACTGCATCGACGGATGTCTCGAGACGCCGCCCGAAGACCGCACCGTAAACCTGCTTCTGATCGATGATCAGGCTGATTCGATCAAGCTGCGTTGGCGAACCGGCCTGACCCTCGATCCCAACCGTCCTTTTCTGCTTACCGCAGGAAATCCGAACGAAACAGACGCACTCGTGCGCAGGGGAATGCTTGCGTTCGAAGATGTCGACGGGATGCAAACTGCCGTGCACGAGTTCTCGGTCAATGAGATCGGCCATGAAACTTTTGTTGCCACCCTGCTTAGGCAAGGCAGACAGCCGTCGGAGATCGCCGACTGGCGTGCTTTTCGGATCAAGTACGGCCGCGACATCGATGCGGATCGCGACGGATTGCCCATGGTCTCCGGGCACTCCATCGACGCGGAGATCGAGTACCTCCAGGTTTCGAGTGGTCGCGGCGATCTTCCGGTATCGCGTGGCGGTACAGACAAGATCTGGTGGCGGGTGCCCCAGCAATACAGCCGGCAGGACATCGACATTGATGGCAATTCGACAGGCGTGCCGGGCATAGGCGTCCTTATATCGCCGGTCTGGGAGGCGACCGATCAGTCGTGGCTCGACTCGCTTGCTGACAACCTGCGCGAGGTGAGAGGCCGCGTACTCGACTTCGAAGACTTTACGTTCCAGCAATCGCCGCCACGCACAGTCGATCTCGGCGGGCAGATTGGCCAGGTGGTCCTCAAACACTATTACAGCGTGATCACGATCCACACCAACGCCACGCAAAAGAACTTCTCGGCGCGAGATCTCGGACGTAGCGGCAACAGGGTGTTCTTTTCGCACGAGACCAGCGCGAACTTCAATCAGAAGACGGACCCCCGCCTTTGGTCGTCGTACTCGCGGCGCGAGTACAGCGCGGACCCGAAAATGCTCGCGCTCATACAGAACAGCGTCAGCGATAGCGGGACGGTTCCCGGGCTCGTAAACATTCAGCAGGATGACGGTGACGGCGGCATGGTCACCTATCGCGTTGCCTTCAAAGCGCGCGTCCAACCGTGGGGCGGCGATGCAAACGCGAATTTCAAGGCAGGATTTGTGCATGTCGATATCGTTGCGGCACGTCACGGTATCGGTGGCGTGGATGCGCAAGACCCGCAGGCACCTACGGGGTTCTGCAAGATCATTCCGTGCTTTGATGGCCCGACCAAAATCAACCTCAACAACGTACCCGACGGATACCGAGTTGCTCCGCCCGTGGCGTCCGTGGCGACAGGCGAAGGCGCACTGCAGCTGTTTTCGGGAGAGACACTCCGTGCAGCCAGAGAGGACGAGCCCGCAGCCGACCTGCCGGGGACGGCGAGGTTCGCCGTCACGGCCACCATGCGTTCCGGTGCTCTCGTTCGCACGAAGAAGGAGTTCTTTCGCCGGCTTCCTGTGGAGATTATTCCTATCAACAGTTATGCCCAGTTCGTCGTCAAATACACAGTGGCGATGGTGCCGGAGGAGATCGTTGTCGTCGGTGACGAACAGATCGCTCCCGATCCTGAGAGACTCGTCGAGACCGAAGCAGCCGTTCCCAAGGAAGAAAAGGGATGGTTCGCGGAGCTGTTGGACACTATTAAATCCCTCTCCCTGCCATGGCTGATAGGCATCGGCGTCGTTGTTCTCGCGATATTCGTGCCTGGATTCCTGATGTTCGTAAACGCGCTATTCAAGCTCCTGACGGTGGTCGTCAACGCCATAACGCGGCTCTTCAAAGGCAAGTGATGCCTCCGAATCATCGTGGTAGTCCGAATATCACCAATGTTAAAGCGTTATTCGCCCTGGATTTCCATCAGCTGACGGTCTGTGCGCACGACAAGGAACGGCCCTCCCATACAAGAGGGCCGTCGCATTGCAGGGAAACTAGTCGGTACCTGTCGCCCACCGGGTACAGGCGTTTCGCCGTGCGCGCGGCGAACGCATGAAATCGGCCGCTACCTAAGGCAAAGCTCGGCTGCGGCAAGGTCTTCTACCGCTGAACCAACGGACTTGAACAGCGTGATCTCCTCCGCGCCCTGACGCAGGCTCTTTTCGGCCGCAGCCATGCCGACCAGATCGCCTGCGACCTTATCCCAGGAAAACACACCGGCGTCGGTCGCCTGAATCAGGTCGCCCGCTTCGTCCTTTGCGCCATCCATCGTGTCGACGTACACGGTCGCGCGGGCGATGACCTCCGGGTCCGCCTCGCACATCGTCGGCTTGAACGCTCCGACGAGATCGACGTGCGTTCCCGGCTGGATCCACGCACCTTTAAGCAACGGCTCCTCCGTTGGCACGGCCGAACTGATAATGTCGGCACCGGCGGCAGCCTCCGCGACGTCGGCAACGACGACACACGCGACACCCGTTTCGCGCCTTGCTTCATCGGCCGCCTTCTCCGCATTCGAGGCAGACCGCCCCCAGACGCGTACTTCTTTGATCGGTCGGACGGCGCAGTGTGCAGCGATCAGGTTTCGCGCAACGCGGCCCGTTCCGATCATCAGCAGCGTACTCGAGTCCTCGCGGGACAGGGACCGGGAGGCCAGCGCGGATGCGGCCGCCGTACGCCGCGCTGTCAACGAGCCTGCGTCGAGAAGCGCTCGCGGCACACCGGTTGTGCCGTCGAACAGAAGATACAGGCCATGCAGGGTTGGAAGCCCGCGCGCCGCGTTGGCGCGTGCGAGCGCGACGATCTTGATCCCGAAGTCGCCGCCGTCCCGCCACGCCGGCATTAGTAGCAGATCTATGTTGTCGTCACCGCCGGCGGGAATGACGTGCTGGTGGCGAACGGGGGACTCACCGCCACGACGAAATGCATCACGAATGGCGTCGATCAGTGCCGGCCACGGCGTCCTCGCGGCAACTTCCGCGCTATCAACGAACGGAACATCCATGATCAGGCGTACTCGGCGACCGGTTTGCCCACCGCGACCCAGTCCGGCTCGATGCCGAGTCCCGGTCCGTCTGACGCGTGCATCTTGCCGTCGACCCGCCTCGGCGCGCCGGTCGCGTTACGAACCGTGACGTAGCTGTTGAAATCCGTCGCGGAGAAGCGCAAATGCTCTGGCGTCGAGTGGGCGAGGTGCGCGATCGCCGCCGTGATGATATCGCCGCCCCAGCTGTCCTCGATGGTCATGGGCAGGTTCAGCGTGACGCAGAGATCGCGAATCTGTCGCGCTTTCGTCAGCCCGCCGACCTTGGAGATCTTCAGGTTGATGACGTCCATGGCCCCGTCATGATGGCCGCGCATCAGCGCATGAATATCCGTGATGTTCTCGTCGAGGATGAACGGCAATGCAGTCTTGCGCCGAACGGTCACGCAGTGGTCGTAGGAGCGGCAGGGCTGTTCGATATAGACGTCGCGATCGTGAACCGCTTTCACAACCCGCAGCGCGTCGTCCACGCGCCAGCCCGTGTTGGCATCGGCGACCAGCACCTCCCCGTCTGTCAGCACGTCCGCAGCGCCGTGAATTCGCGCGATATCGTCGGCGGGGTCGCCGCCGACCTTGAGCTGGAACTTGGTGTACCCGTCCGCTCGATGCCCGGCGACGTTGTCGGCCATTTCGTCGGCCGGTCGCTGGCTGATCGCGCGGTACAGGGCAATGCTGTCGCCAAACCTGCCGCCGAACAGATCGCACACCGATTTGCCGCAGACCTTTCCAAGCAGGTCCCAGCACGCCATGTCGATGGCCGATTTGACGTACGGGTGCCCCAGCAGCGCCCGATCCATGAGCTGGTTGATCGGACCGATCGCAGTCGGGTCCTCGCCAAGCAGGCTCGTCGACAGCTCGCCGATGCCCGCACGCGCACCGGCGCCGAATGCCGGCAGGTAGAAGGGCCCTAGCGGACAGACCTCACCGTAGCCGGTGAGCCCGCCATCGGTGACGAGTTCGACGATGGTGCTGTCGAACACTTCGACGTACTTGCCTTCGGACCAGGAGTAGCG
>JASJBG010000178.1 GCA_030066625.1 Woeseiaceae bacterium | reverse complement strand
TCGTGTGATAGTTCGTCATGGACCGCCAAATAGTGCGTGTCGTCAATCATTGCCATTCCGCTAAATCCATTGGCCAGGGCAGATGCATTGACCGCAGCCGTTTGCGTAGCACAACCACCTGCGAGCAGTGCGGCCAGACAAACAAACACCACGGCATCACAAGCATTTCGCTTCACAAGTTCCTCCTGGCTCTTCGCGCGCTCGATCGATTCAGCGCGAGTCGACATTCGTCGCGGAATCGATGCACTCCGCCAGCAGCTGCTCCGGGTCCACACCCTGTCGCGAAACCGTCCGGCCCCATGCGTCGCTGCCTTCGACCAGCCACGCACCGTTCGAGACCTCGGTCATCCGAAAATACCAGCCGGGGTGCCGGTCGGCGATCGGGTACGCCTCGCGCATTTCCTCGTCGGTTTTCTTCTCTGCGCGCACTCGCATCAAGGAAAAACAACGACCGACTACCGCCGGCCCTCCTTGATGCGAGCGAGGCGATCCGCGCGACCGGAACGAACGTTCTCGCGCTTGTCCAGGATGGATTTCAGGTCCTTGTACGCATTTGACCAACGCGGGTCGGACTTGAACTGGATTTCCGCTCCACGGCGGATCTCACTCGGCTCGAGATCGGATTGTGAGGGCGACTCAACGAGCCTGCGCAGGGCGTTGAGCCGGCCGAGCAGGCGCTTGGTCGGCCAGGAACTCAGGTCCTGCACGGAGATTTCCGGGACGCTTTTCTTTTTCAGGCTTAGTTCCTGCGATTCAGCGCGACGAAGGTTCCGCCGTTCTGATCGCAGAGTACGCGCATCAGCTGCGCGAACTGGCGCGCTGAGGGCGGGATGCCGCCACCGACGTCCAGCAGCGGGAATCCAACGGCGTGAATGCGGACCAGCTGCTCACCCGACGCTGACGCACGGTTCACAGTCTCAATTTGCCGAACGACATTTTCGACCGAGTTGCCCGTGAATTCGTCGCCGAAGACGTAGATCGAGATCTTGCGATCCGGCGCCCAGAACGTGTTGATCGCGTAGATGATGCCGTCAGCCGGATTGGAGTCACTGAAGGGCCGCCAGGTCCGCATCGTATTGATGATCGCCTGACGCCGTCCCGGCGTATCCGGAATCCACTTGCCGGCGTACTGCTGGAACATGTACTTGCCGTTGTCGTTCAGGATCTGGATGCCCTTCACCTCCGGGTAGACATCCAGGGTCTCCTCAATCTTCTGCATCGCCCGGCCCCAGTTGAACTGCTGCATACTGCCGGACGTATCGACAATGAAGATGACGTACTCGCTGTCGACCGGGATACCGGCAATCGCGTCGTCATCCGCCGCGCGGTAGTACGGCTGCAGGCGAATCATTTCCTCGGTCAGGCGCTGCTTGGCGCGCCGGAGCTCGCCTTCATCGGCGAGACTCTCCGATTCCTGCTGCGACAGCGTGTACTGGCCGCGAACCGTCTCGAGCTCGCCCTGCAGCGTTGCGAGGCGGATCTTCGACTCCGAGGTTTGCGAGCGCACCGACTCGAGGTCGCGATTGAGCACCGCGGTCTCGCCGCGAATATCGAACAGCTCCTGCTGCAGGATCGCGATCAGCGCCTCCAGGTCGTCCTGGGTCTTCTCGATGATCACGGGCTCGTAGATCTTCGAGAGTACGAGCAGCAGGATTACGGCGCCGAAACCGCAGCAAATGCAGTCGAGAAACGACAGGCTGAAGGCTTCGACATTACGGCGTTTGCGTCTCATCGTCCCTCTCCTATGGCCAGTCGCGGCTGACGCTGATCATCGAGCCGCCGGTTTCGAAGGAAAGCGCCCAGTAGGCGATCGGTGCTTCATAGTCGCCTTCGAGCGGATACAGGAAAACGTTGACCGGGATGCCGCGCGGGATTTCGCGGATTGCATCACGGAACATGTTCAGTCGCTGACGGCCGGTCACGGTGCGGCGATTTGTGCTTTCGGCATCCATCGTCGGCAGCCCGTCTGCGAGCAGGATGATGTTGTCGGGACGTGGCTCCAACTCGCGCGCCGCCTCGAACGCACCTCTCAGGTTCGTGCCGGCCGTCGGTATCGTGCGCCGCAGCGTATCCACCGCCTCGTCGAGCTGGGTGTTGTCGTCCGCCGTCAGCCAGGTGCCCTTGCTGCCCTTGATCGCCGGTTCGGTCGTGTTGTTGTACATGTAGATCTGGAAGTCCGTGCCGGGTCGGACCTGTGCGGTCAGCCAGTCCACGGTCGCAACCGTTTGCCGCCATTTCACCGAGCGCAGTTTCTCGGTATCCGACATGTTGCGGCGGCGAATGATATTGACGATCGTGTCGTCGAGCATGCTCGCGGAAACGTCAACGAGGATCAGCGTGCGCTGACCGTCGAGCTTTAGCCCGGTCAGGTACTGACGAGAGCCCTGACCTTCCTGGTCGAACTGGCGAATGCGGGCGCCCTCGGTCTCCTGCTCCGCGGCGAGCTGGATCAGGCGCGCGACCTCTTCCTCGAGCGTCTTGATGTCGGCCTGCAGCTGCTCGACGGCCTCGATCTTCGCGATCGTGTCCTGGTCGTATTTCGACAGCTCCGCACGCAGCTGCTCGATAAGCTGGATGATCTGTGCAATCTGGCCCTCGGCCGTCTGCTGCTCTTCCTCGAGGTCCTCGATCGTGTTGCGCGCGAGCACCAGGTTTTTGCGCCCCTCGAGAATTTCACGCTCGAGCTTCGTCGTCTCGGCCATCAGGCTCGACGGGTCCTGCTCCGTCGTTTCCTGCACCTGCGCGTTGATGATCATGAAGAACAGGATCACGGCGCCGAAACCACAGCTCATGCAGTCGAGGAACGACATGCTGAAAACCTCGGTTGCACGACGTTTACGCGCCATCCTGGACCTCCGTCGTAATCAGCCTGAGTTCGAAGCCGGGTGTGCCCAGCCTTATCAGGTCACCAACCTGCAGCACCGCGGAACCGTCGAGGCGATGGCCGTTCAGGAACGTGCCATAGCGGCTGTAGTCGCGGACAACGCACTGGCCGTTCTCGACCGAAAGCGTGCAATGCTTGCGCGACAGTCCCGGCATTGAGTCCCGGAAGTCGATCCAGCGTTCCCCGGCAACCGCCTGCGAGCCGAGACTGAGCGCCTCGCCGTTGAGCGCGTAGGCCGTGTTGCCGTAAAGTATATGTGTCGGCCGACCGCCGGCCGAATCCTGCGCTTCGACCGAGAGTTCGACCGTCGACTGGTCCCACGGCAGCTTGCGGATCAGGCTGACGTCGCCGCCGCGCTGCATATCCCGGCAGCGATTCAGCAGCCCGCGCGCGGTCGCGGCGGATTCGAGCAGAAATACTTCGCCACCCACGCGCGCCTTTAGCATGTCGGCCAGTCCCGGCATACGCGCCGCGCGATCGGTCAGCTGGATGGCCGGCGTCTCGTCGGCACGACACAGGGCACGTAGCTGGCTGACGATGCGCTGGTAGACGGGTGCCGCCGCCGAGACAAGCGTCAGCGAATCGATCTCTGCGTGATGGGAGATGCCGCGGTACTCGACGTCGATACCGATCGTGCCGCCACCGGCCGCCGCCGACAGCCAGCGGGGGATGCGGTCCAGCAGCATCTGCTCGGTCTCGGCGGTGTGCAGCGGGTCGAAGCGTGACTGCTGCACGAACGTCTCGGCGAGCGTGCTGATCCATGATTGGTACAGCGCAGCGAGCCCGTTGTCCTCGACGACGGCCGTCTTGTCGACCTGCGCCTGACCGGGTTGCGCCATGCGCGTCAGGAGTGCCGAATGCAGGCTCATGTCGACGTGCACCGGCGTCGCGTTTGCATACTCGCGGCGGGTTGCCGCTACGGCCGCATCCACCAGTGCGACTACGGGCACCCCGATCTCGTTGCAGATACCGAGAAACAGGCCGAGGTTCGCCGACTGCATGTACGACGGTACCGCAACGACGAGCCGGTCGCCGTGTGCCCTTGCCGCGTCCCAGAGCTGCTCGATCTGCCGGCTGACGAGGTCCGCCGAACTCAGGTGCCGAAAGCGCTGGTCCGGCAGCGCGTCGGTACTCAGGTTCGACCAATAGTGATCGTGAATGCGGCGCGGCTTGATGCGTGCGTTTACGTACGCCGCGTTGCCGGTCGTCAGGCCGTCGTCCTCGAGCAGCGCGAAGCCGGGCTCACGGTAGATGACCGAGTCGTCACTCAGTACCGTGATGCCGGCGTCGTTGATGTCTGCTGCAAGCAGTGCCACTCGATGGTCTCCGGCCTCAGTCCGCCTTCATGTGCCGAATGAGTTTGTCGTTGCAATACGACTCACTGTCGAACACGAACCGTTCCTGCAACAGCTGCAGCTGGTGCACCAGGAACATAAGAAAAATGCTGATCAGGAGCGCGATAAATGTCGAGTTAAACGCCACGCCGAGGCTCTGGGTAACGCCGGCGATGTCGCCCTGCACGGCCTTGTCGGCCTGCGCGAGCGCCTCGCCGATGCCGCGAACCGTCCCGATAAAGCCGATCGACGGGATGGCCCACGAGATGTAGCGAATCATCGACAGCTCCGACTCGAGACGGTCCGCCTCCGATTCGCAGATCTTATTGGTCGTGCTCGACACGTCCTGGATGTTGCGGGTCGAGTTGAAGCGCCGGAGCGCATTCAATAGCGCCCGCGGCAGCAGCATCCGCTGCCGGTCTTCCGGCAGCGCCTGCAACTGGCGCGCAAATTCACGTGTGTCCTCGGGCAGTATTCGCATGCCCTCGGCGACCGGCACGAGGTCGGTATCGAGCAGGCGCCGCTCGTTCACGATCTTGACCGCCTTGTAGCCCATGATTGCAAGCGCCCAGAACATCAGGATGAAACAAGCTTCCTGTTCCAGGTCTTTGATGAGCACCCAGACCGATCGCTCCCGTACGTAGTCCGGATCAGCGGCTGCCGCGGCGTTCTGCTCCTCAATCACCTGCTCCGCGTTAGGCCGAACGACCGACACGTAAAACGCGTGCACGATGATCACCGCGATGATCAGTGCGAACAGCTGGAAGACGAATTCAACGGGGATGTTTTTCTTGCGCATAGTCTGCCGTGGGGTCGGTCTAGATGTCGGTCGGGAACGGGATGGACTGGTCGGCACCAATCTCTTCGCTGGGCCGGAAATCCTCCTCGTCGATATCGAGGTAGGATTCCTCGTCGATCTCGGCCGCAGGCTCGGTCTCGGCGGCCTCCTCGTCAGGGGCCTCGCTTTCCTGCGCCCAGGACGCGGCGCCGACCATGAGGCCTAAGCCCAGCAGGGCCAGGAATCGTCGTAAATCTCGCATGGCGGGACCTCTCTTATAACCAGCAGGCATTTGGACCGCGTAATCGGCCAATTGTCGCATCAAATTCGGCGATTTTTCACTCGGGTGCGCTGCGTACGATTCGAAAACCGACGTCATCGCGGGCGTCATCGCCGTAGTCACGATAGCTGAGCCTGATTTCGGTCATCCCGGCGTGACGCCAGCTCGAACCACGAATCACGCGGGTCGTGCCCGCCTCGGGGCCCGTCGGGTCGACGATCGGCTCGGTCCGGCCCGGGGTCGGCACCGTGTAGTAGTCGTTGACCCATTCGGCGACGTTGCCGCCGGCGTCGTGGAGGCCGAGTGCGTTGGCCGGGAACGAGCCAACGGGCGCGGTGGACGCATACCCGTCGTCGTAGGACGTGATGACGGTAACCATGAGTTCGGCGGCCGAACGATCGGCGTAGTTGCCGGCATCACCGCGCGGCGGCCAGTTATCGCCCCAGCTGAATTTCGGGGCCCGCTTCTGGCCCGCGTAGCGCATGGCCCACGCCCATTCGGCCTCGGTCGGCAACCGGTAGCCGTTCGGCAGCGGCAGTATCGTCTCGTACTGGCCGAAGCGCTCCTCGTAGACAGGAGTGAGACCCTCGCGGCTGCTCAGGTAGTTGCAGTACTCGGCCGCCTGGTTCCAGGTGACCTTCGCCACGGGATTGTTGTCACCGGCTAGCGACGCGTGCGTCGTGCCGCCCGAATCGTGTTCGGCGCGGAACAGCGCGAACTCGCGGTTGGTGACCTCGTGGGTACTGATGAAGAACGGCTTGGAAATGGTCACCGGGACGAGCACCTCGTTGGCGCGGCGCCCCTGCACGCTTCGGGACGCCCCCATGACGAAGGTGCCCGGCTCCACGCGCCGCATCGGCTTGCCGTCGGCAGTCTCGAGCGTCGTCTGGATTTTCGCCCGCTCTACCGCCTCGTTCGACCGCAGGCGCGCCGTCAGCGTCTGCGTGTAACCGGGGCGCGGCGTAACGGTGCGGGTCCAGCTTTCATAGCCGTCCCGGCGCACTTCGATGCGGTGCGCCGTCGATGCCAGCCTGAGCGTCGTCGTACCCCGGCCGCGCGAGCGCCCGTCGACGATGACGGTGGCATCCGCCGGCGACACGTTGACCGTTACGGTGCCGGTGCGCGCGGTCAGGTCGACCATAATCGTCTCGCGTGCCGCCGACTGCAGCCGGACTGAGCGGGTCGTCGACCCGTAGCCGGCTTTCGACAGGCCGATCTGGTAGTCCACGTCGGGCGACAGGTCCAGCGTGATCGGCGACTGCCCACGGTAACGGCCGTTGACCAGAACGTTGGCGCCGCGTGGAATGGAATTGACGAGCAGGCGCGCATCGGCCTCTTCGAGCCGGATCAGGGGCAACTCCTGCGCCTCGTTCGGTTCGACGGTCACGCTGCCGTCCCACGCCTTGAAGCCTTCCCGCACGATGCTCAGCTGGTGCGTGCCTTCGAACAGCTCGATGACACCGGGGGTCTCGCCGACGCGTTCATCGCCGGCATAGATGACGGCCCCTTCGGGCTCCGACGTCACGGTGACGTCGGCCCAGCGCGGCACGAGCTGCACCGTAACGACTTCCTCGCGGCCGAGCCCTGCAAAGTCGACGATCCCGGAGTACGGCAGGAAGCGTTCCGAGCGGATGCTGATGCTGTGCGCGCCGGGCTCCAGCTCGACGGGACCGAGCGGCGCCGGCCCGATGTGCACGTCATCGATCGACACAGTCGCCTCGGCCGATGGCGTCACGGCAACGGCGAGGCGGCCGGGCAGCTTGCGCATTTCGACCGAAATCGTCTTGCTCGGCTCGTCGTCCACGACGAAAGCCTGGCTGACGTCGTAGTAGCCGCGCTTCTCTACCTTCAGCGTATGCTCGCCCTTGCGCAGCAGGATACGGTCGCCGAGCGGCAGCTGGAACCCGCCGCCGCTGATCGAAATCCGGTCCGGGTCGGCGGGCTCGACGGACACCTGGATCGACTTCGACGTAAATAACAGGAACGACACGGCGCCCAGTATTGCCAGCCCTGCGATCAGGATGCCGCGCAGCCGGCTCGGCCCCGTATCCACCTCGACGGCCCTGGTCTCGGCAGCCCTGCGGAAAGCCGTCGGCGCGATGGCTTCTTCGGC
>JASJBG010000177.1 GCA_030066625.1 Woeseiaceae bacterium | reverse complement strand
TTCCTGCTGATCCTCGGCGCGATCCTCGACATCTTCTCGGCGATCGTTCTCGTCGTGCCGCTGATCCTGCCGATCGCCGCGGGCTACGACGTGCACCCGGTTCATCTCGGCATCGTATTCCTTGCCGCGATGCAGCTCGGCTACCTGACGCCGCCCGTGGGGCTGAACCTGTTTATTGCGAGTTATCGATTCGAAAAACCGATCATGCACGTGTACTCGGCGACGTTCCCGTTCCTGATAATCTTGATGATCTCGGTCATACTGATCACGTTCTGGCCGGGTCTGTCGCTCTGGCTGCTGCCTGACTCCTGAGCCATAAGCCCTAAACACTGGAGCAACGCATGAGTTTTCGCGCCGCGATCTATCGCGCTCTTTTCCCGATCCTGCTGCTGCCGTTCGCGGCGTCTGCCGCCGTCGACCTCGACGACATCCGCATGCCGCCCGGCTTCGAGATCGAGGTCTATGCCGAGGTGCCGAATGCGCGGTCGCTGGCAATGGGCGACGATGGCGTCGTCTACGTGAGTAACCGCAGGGCCAGTGCGATCTACGCGATCGTACCGGGTCCAGGCAATCGAAACCGCGTTGTCGAGATCGCGGACGACCTGAAGACTCCGAACGGCATCGCGTACAAGGACGGCGACCTGTACGTTGCCGAAATCGACCGCGTGCTGCGCTACCGCGGCATCGGCTCGCGGCTCGCCGATGCGCCGGAGCCCGAAGTTCTCGACATCGACCTGCCTTCGAAGCGCCATCATGGCTGGCGCTACATCGGCTTTGGTCCCGACGGCAAGCTCTACGTCAGCATCGGTGCGCCCTGCAACGTGTGTGACGAAGAGGGCTTTGCCGTTATCGAGCGCATGAACGTCGACGGCAGCGAGCGCGAAATGATTGCCCAGGGCGTTCGCAACTCGGTCGGCTTCACCTGGCATCCCGATACGGGCGAGCTCTGGTTCACGGACAACGGCCGCGACATGCTCGGCGACGATCTGCCGGCCTGTGAGCTCAACAAGGTCAGCGTGAAGGGTGAGCACTTCGGCTTCCCGTACTGCCACCAGGGTGACCTGCTCGACGACGAGTACGGTCGCGGCATGAACTGCGCCGATTACACACCGCCCGTGCAGAACCTGGGACCGCACGTGGCGCCGCTGGGTATGAAGTTTTACACCGGCGATATGTTCCCGGCCGAGTACACGGGCCAGGCGTTCATCGCCGAACATGGCTCATGGAATCGCTCGAAGAAAATCGGTTACCGGATCACGCGGGTCGAGTTTGAAGAGGGGCAGGCCGTCGCGTACGAGACCTTTGCCGACGGCTGGCTGGATGGAGAAACCACGCTTGGCCGCCCTGTCGACCTGCTGGTGCTCGAAGACGGGTCGATGCTGGTCAGCGACGATTTCGATAACAAGATCTACCGTATCAGCTACACCGGACCCTGAGTCCGAGGTGAAAGACAATGAATGAACGTTACGTACCGGAACAGCCCAACCACTTCCTGCGCTTCCTGCGTGTGATCTGGATGAGTGTGGACAGCGTCCGCAAGGTGCTGCACCTGATCTTCCTGGTCATCGGCTTTTTCATCCTGCTCGGGTTCATCGGCTCCATGTCGGCCGGGGTGCCGAAGTTGCCGGCATCGGCGGCACTCGAGATTCGACCCGCCGGCGCGCTGGTCGAGGAGATCGAAGGCGATCCGTTCGATCGCGCGCTTGCCGAGGTATTTGACGAGGCGCCGCCGCAAACGGTCGTGCAGGATATCGTCGACGCACTCGAGTACGCGGCCGACGACGCACGAATCGAGGCCGTGCATCTCGAGCTCAGCGGCCTCGGCGTCGGTGGGCTGAGCAAGCTGCAGCGCATTGCCGCTGCAATCCGCGAATTCCGCGAGTCGTCCGGAAAGCCGGTTATCGCGAGCGGTGACTTCTTCTCGCAGCAGGGCTACTACATTGCAGCCCATGCCGACGAGGTATACCTGCATCCCGAGGGCATTGTGTTCCTGCAGGGCTACGGCAGCTACCGCACGTACTTCCGCGATGCTATCGAGAAGCTCAAGCTGGACTGGAACGTGTTCCGCGTCGGTACGCACAAGACGTTCGTCGAGCCGTACACGCGCATGGACATGTCGGATGAGGCAAAGGAGTCCATCGGCAACATCACCGACCAGCTCTGGGATATGTATCGCTCAGACGTCGTCGCGGCCCGCGGTCTCGAGGACGGCGACGTCCAGCAGTTCTCGGATGGCCTGCTCGACATACTCGAGGCCACCGGCGGCGACCTCGCTGCTGCTGCGCTCGACCGTGGTCTCGTCGACGGTCTGAAGACGCGCAAGGAGATGCGCGATCGCTTCATCGACATCGTGGGCAAGAACGACGACCACCCGGATACGCCGAAGCTGATCGGCATGGGCGAGTACCTGTCGGTCACGCGCATGCTCAACGGCGCCAACCAGCAGGACGAAAACGTGGCGGTCATTGTCGCGTCGGGCGAGATCGTCGGCGGTACGCAGTCGCCCGGTCGGATCGGCGCGGACTCGACCAGCGACCTGCTTCGATCGGCGCGGAACGACGATACGATTCGCGCCGTTGTACTGCGCGTCGACAGCCCGGGAGGCAGTGCGTTCGCATCCGACGTCATTGCCAACGAGATTGCCGCGCTGCAGGACGCCGGCAAGCCGGTCGTTGCTTCGATGAGCAGCGTCGCCGCATCCGGCGGCTACTGGATATCGGCGGGCGCCGATCGCATCCTCGCGTCGCCCGCGACGATTACCGGCTCGATCGGTATCTTCGGCATGTTCCCGACCTACCAGCGCACGATCGAGTCGCTCGGCATCGCCGTTGACGGCATCGGCTCGACGATCTGGACCGGCGAGTTCCGCGGCGACCGCGAGATGTCGGACGAAGCGCGGCAGCTCTTCCAGGTCGTTATCGAAGAAGGCTACGACGATTTCCTGGGCCGCGTCGCGGAGAGCCGGGAGATGGAGAAGGCCGATGTCGACACGATCGCGCAGGGCCGCGTCTGGACCGGTGTCGACGCACTGGAAAACGGCCTCGTCGACGAACTGGGTGAGCTGGACAGGGCCGTCGCTATAGCGGCTGAGCTGGCGGGTCTCGTCGAGGGTGAATACGGCACCAAGCCGGTACGGCAGGGGCTGTCGCCCACCGAGCAGATGCTGGTCGACCTCTTCAGCGTCGCGTCGCGGTTCGGCTACGAGCCGGTCAGCCGGGAGCCGAGCAGTCTCGAGCGCATCGCACAGAGAGTGGAGGCGGTCATCGCGCCGCTGACGCGCTTCGACGACCCGAAGGGCGTCTACGCGCACTGCTTCTGCGAATATCGCTAATCGGATTGAGGCGACGATGTGGATGTGTCATTGGACGATGCGATCGAATCGCTGACGTACTAGCACCCCGAAAGCGCTGGAACGGATTGGGTAAACAACGACGGTGGCTTTTCTTAAGGGGTGGAACATTATCGAGATCGGCCCTCCGAAAGGAGGGCGCTGAGGCACAAAGTCCGGAGAACGGTCTCCCGGCTAAGGGTGCATCGGGCAAGTTTCAGCGCTGCTCGATTCAGAAAAACCATGTTCTAGCGCCCAAAGCCTGATAACCTAGCAAGTGACATTATTGGTCCGTTTCTCTCACATAGCGCGGGCGGCTTTTGCCTTCGACTCGCCCGGGCCGCTTGTTCGCAGGGGCAGACGCTTCTGAAGAGCTAATGAGGCTCGACGCTGAGGGGCCAACAGAGAGTCGCGAAAACGGTTCTCGCTGTTGCGCTATCGCCGTGAAACGGTCGTTCGGATACTCAATGAAGCAGAAACTACCCAAACGACGTTTTCTGGGCATTGCGGCATTGATTGGCTTGGCCGTGCTCGCGTTTACAACGCTTGGCGAAAACGAGGGTTATTCGAGTGGCGCCGTGCGCCCGGATAGCGACGAGTCAAATGGTGGAGTCCGCGAGAAGCCTACTGTTCCCGCCGAGTCGGACGACCTCGCGGACCCAAGCCATGAAGGCGAACTAGCCGATCCAACAGTCAGAACGAAGTACGTGAATTCTCCTGATCTGCCAGATGGGATCTCGTTTTCTGCCCTACTAATGCTCCTGCATGGAATGCGGTCAGACCCAGACACTGCGGCAGACTGGGTAGCCCAGAGAATGGGTATTGAGAAATCGGAGGCCGCGATCATGGTGCGACGACTCGAAGAGGTGTCAGATCAGTTCGATGCGGCCTTTGCAAAGATGCGCATGGACGTGCTCTGCGAGAAAGGCATTCCCCGAATCTATGGAAATGATGTCTTCGCCGCGCTCGAACGTGTAGAGGATGCAAGAGACGCAATTGCGGAGGAGCACTACCTGACGTTTGCTGCTCAATTGTCAGAATCAGAGGCGGAGGCACTGCAAAGATGGGTTGATGCACATAAACTCAGGACTGTTGCCACTCGACACAACTATAAGGAACTGTACGTAAAACACGCTGCGAGTGCTGATGCCGTTGTTGCACGGATATGTCTTCCAACCCCCGGAGAGGAGAATTAGCATGAGAACACTGCCGGCGACGATTGTTGCTGTTTGTTGCTTTGCTCTATCGTCAACTGATGACGCATTGGCAATCACTGTAACCGGAGATTCCTTCATAGTCGGAGGCACCTTTTTTCAGGTGCAGACCGCTGCCAATAACATAAGCGGAATCGAAGGGACGATGACAGCCGAGGCTATTGCCGATGTCGTACTACTAATTGCTCGCACGCAGGTCGGATGGAAAAGGAGTACATGTCCATCGGAGGAGGACGCCTTGGTTCTCTGCAATGCGCTGCTCATAGTGGAGGACCTAACGCCCGGTTGTAAGTACTGTTGACCGTACCCCAGAAAGTTAACCACGTCTGATGTGGGAGATTGAGCATATCAGGCAGCCTCTTCAGCGAACACGGCAGGTGGTTTCCTGCCCAGTGATCGATGCGGCCTGACGTGGTTGTAGTGCTTTCTCCAGTGGTTGATGGTTGATCGGGCATCGTCGATTCCAGCGAACCAGTTAAGATCAAGACAGTAGTCGCGGAACTTGCCGTTGAAGCTTTCAACGAAGGCGTTCTGCGTTGGCTTGCCGGGCTGGATGAAGTGCAGCTTGATGCCGCGTTTCTTTGCCCAGAAGAACATCGCCTTACAGGTCAGTTCGGGGCCGTTGTCGCAGACGATCTTGTCGGGTAGCGGACGACGCTCCGATATCCGATCAAGCTCGCGCGTCAGCCGAAGCCCCGAGATCGAAAAGTCGACGACCTGGGCCACGCACTCGCGGCTGAAGTCGTCGACGACGTTGAACACCCGGAAGCGCCTGCCGTTAGCCAGCTGATCGGAGACGAAGTCGACTGACCAGCGTTCGTTGACACGTGTTGGAACCGCCATCGGCACCCGCGGCCGGGTGAGCTTCTTGCGCCGCTTACGTCGGACCTGAAGCCCTTCTTCCCGGTAGATGCGATACGTCCGCTTCGGGTTCCGAACCAGGCCCTCGATCCGCAGCATGTCGTGCAGCGTTGGGTAGCCGTATCGCGGATAGCGTTCGGCCAGCTGCTTCAGGCGGCTGCGAAGCCCTGCATCGTTCCGGCCCTTCAGCGGCTTCCACATCGCGACTCGAGAGAATCCGACCAGGCGACAGGCGCGACGCTCGCTGACACGTTTGCCCTTCAGGTGCTCCACGACGCGTCGCCGTTGCCTGGCCGTCACCACTTTCCCTTGATGATCTCCTTCATCGCCGCCTTGTCGAGCTCGGCCTCGGCAAGGAGATGCTTCAGCTTGCGGTTCTCGGCCTCGAGCTCACGCAGTCGCTTCGCGTCCGACACTTCCATGCCGCCGAACTTCGACTTCCAGCGGTAGATCGTGTTCTCGGCGACGCCGTGGCGGCGGGATAGATCCGGCACCGAGGCACCCGCCTCGTGCTCCTTCAGGATCGAAATAATCTGCTCTTCGGTATATCGCTTGCGCTTCATCTGGGGACCTCCCTGCGGTCAGAATATCGGGAAATCCCACATCGTGGGTGGCTAACTTGGCGGGGGTACGGTCAGTTCCACTAAAGATCGTCGCGCGATATCCGCGGTGTAGCGTTCACGCTGGGCGGGCGCGCCGGGGAGCGGCCCTTTTTAATTCGGGAGACCCCACCCTTGTTTTATGTGTGGGGCCCTTCTGACCTTACCCCGCTGAACCAGAGTATCTCGAGTGAGCCATTATCCACTAGACTGGTGGAAAGGAGCACGAGAGATGAGCAAGCAGAAACGCCACAAGCCCGAAGAGATCGCGTCGATCCTGAAGCAGCATGAAGCGGGGCTGACGACCGCCGAGATCTGCCGCCAGTACGGCATCAGCAGCCAGACGCTGTACCGCTGGAAGTCGAAGTACGCCGGCATGGGCACGCCGGAGGTCAAGCGCCTGAAGCAGCTCGAGGACGAGAACCGTCGTCTCAAGCAGATGGTCGCGGACCAGGCGCTGGATATGCAGGCGATGAAGACGATCATCGAGGGAAAGTACTGAAGCCCGTGACGAAGCGTGCGGCGATACGGGCGGTGATCGACAAGCACGGTATCAGCGCTCGACGAGCCTGCAAGCTCGCCGGGCTGTCCGAGGCGAGCTGGTACTACCGTGCGAAGCCGAACCCCACGAACGACGCGATCACAACTCGACTCTGTGAGCTGGCCGGGGAGCGGCCTGCGTTCGGCGCGCCGCGGATGACCGTGATGATCCGCCGCGAGTTCGGTTCGGTGAACCACAAGCGCGTGGAGCGGCTGTACGCGCAGCAAGGGCTGCAGCTGCCTCGGCGGCCGAAGCGACGTCGGCGAGGCGTACAGCGGATAGTACCGGCCGAGCTCCCGACCGCACCGGGTCAGCGTGGCTCGATGGACTTCGTACACGACATCCTGGCCGACGGCCGTCGCTTCCGGGTGCTGGTCGTGGTCGATGACTACTCACGGGAATGCCTGGCGCTGGAGGTCGACACGTCGATCACCGGTCAGCGCGTCAGTCGTGTGCTTGATCGACTGCGGGACGAAGGCCGGCTCCCCCAGGTGCTGGTCTGCGACAACGGCACCGAGTTCACGTCCAGGGCGATGCTGATGTGGACGCA
>JASJBG010000176.1 GCA_030066625.1 Woeseiaceae bacterium | reverse complement strand
GCGAGCGGTGCGTCCGCCTCGTACTCAGGGCGTTTCTCGGCCTGCGCCGCGCGGATCTCGTAGGTGATGACCTGCACGGCCATCGCCAGGTTGAGCGAGCTGAAGTTCGGGTCCGTCGGTATCGTCAGCAGCGTGTCGCAGTGATCGAGGTCGGTATTTACGAGACCGGTCTTCTCCGGCCCGAAAACGGCCGCGACCGTCCCGGCGCGACTCTCGTCGATGAGCCTCGCGGCAGCGTCCTTCGCGTCGAGAAACGGCCAGTTGATTGCGCGTGAGCGCGCACTGGTCCCCGCGACGTAGACACAGTCCTCGATCGCCTCGGCAAGCGTCTCGTGAACCGAAGCGTTCTCCAGCAGGTCGTCCGCGCCCGAGGCGCGCGCGGTCGCTTCGTCGTGCGGGAAGTACCGCGGCCTGACGAGCGCGAGGTCACTGAGACCCATGTTCTTCATGGCACGTGCAACGGCCCCGATGTTGCCGGGGTGGGTCGTGCCGACGAGGACGATCCGGATAGACATACAGGCTTCTTGGCTGGCTCAAAGTCCGGTATTCTACCGCCCCTCACGATGCGGGCCGAGAATTCCCGCCACTGTTCTTTCTTCAGACGGAATCGTTCGAATGCACGCATTACTCAATGTGGCGATCATGGCTGCGCGCAGCGCCGGCAATGTGCTCATCCGCAAAATGGCGAATCTCGACAAGCTCAAGGTCGAGAAAAAAGGCCACAACGATTTCGTAAGCGATGCCGATCACGCCGCGGAACGCGCCGTCATCAGCACCGTCCAGAAGCACTACCCCGAGCACGCCTTCCTCGCGGAGGAGTCCGGCGTCACGGGCGACTCCGACCACGTCTGGATCATCGACCCGCTCGACGGCACGACCAACTACCTGCACGGCTTTCCCGTGTTCTGCGTGTCGATCGCGGTGCGGATAAAGGGTCGCGTCGAACACGGCGTCGTCTACGATCCGATTCGCCAGGAGATATTCGCCGCCTCGCGCGGCGCCGGTGCGCACCTCGACAACCGCAAGATCCGCGTCAGCGGTCAGACGCGCCTCGAGCACGCGCTGATCGGCACGGGCTTCCCGTTTCGCCAGGCCGACCAGGAAATGGGGCCATACATGGGCATGCTGGAGAAGGTCCTCAAAAATACCGCCGGCGTGCGCCGACCCGGTGCGGCCGCGCTCGATCTCTGCTACGTCGCGGCCGGCCGCCTCGATGGCTTCTGGGAAACCGGTCTTGCCGCTTGGGACCTAGCCGCCGGCGGACTCATCATTCGCGAGGCGGGCGGCATCGTGTCGGGCCTCGATGGCAGCGAAGACTACCTCGACACCGGTCACGTGCTGTGCGGCACGCCGAAGATCTACGCGGGCATTGCGAAGCTCTGTGCGCGAGAGATCAAGGCGCTGTTACACAAAGACTAACGATCGAATCGCGAGTTGACGATCGCCGCGTGGATTTCCTCGCAGCGCTCTGCGTTTGTGCAGCTGTAGCTCACAGCCAGCGACTGCTCGCCAAGCAAAGCGTCGAACATGCGCGACTTCAGGAACGGCTCTCCCGTTGTCGGATGCATGATTTCGATTTCCAGAACGCGGAAGTCGATACCGTCAATCGCAACGTTCGAGTACGAGTGCTGGTACTCGACCTCGATATGGTCGATCGACGCCAGCACGACATCGAAAACGTCCTGCTGGTTTTCTGCGTAGTCGCCATCGACGGCCGGGTCCCAGCCTTCGACATCGGCGGTGAAGCTGTTCTGGGGTGGTGATTCGAGATACAGCACGGGCGTCAGGGTGCTGACATCGACCGGCTCGCCCAGCACGTCCGTCACGACCTCGCTGCCGCGATCGCGCACAGCCTCTATCTCTTCATCGGTTGTCCGGACCCAGCCTGACGGGATCTCGAAATGCCAGCCGATAGGCGGATAGTGAAACGCCGTACTCTCCGCTGCCGCCGCGGTCGCTGCTATCAGCAGGATAAGCAGCGGCAACGCGCGCATCAAAGCACTCGATCGAGATCGGCGATGAGGTCTTCGGCGTCCTCGATACCGACTGAGAACCGGAACAGGCCGTCGCCGGCGAGCGCACGATAGCTCTCGAGCTCCTCGCCCTCCAGCGCGTACGAGCCGAGGGCGAGCTCGTCGGTCAGCATGCGGTAGACCAGGCTGCGGTGATGGCCGAGCGATACCGCGTAATGGATCACCTCGAGCTGCTGCATCATGCGTTCGGCGAGCGCCTTGCCGTCTGCAACGCGGAAGGAAATCATGCCACCGAAGTTGTCCATTTGCCGGGCCGCGAGTTCATGCTGTGAATGCGACGCGAGCCCCGGGTAGATGACCCCATCGACGCGCGGATGCTGTTCGAGGAAATTCGCGAGCGCCATCGCATTCTGCTCGTGTGCCTGCATGCGCATCGGCAGGGTAGCGATTCCGCGCAGGATGAGCCACGCGTTGAACGGGCTGATCACGCCGCCGTAGTGCGACAGGCCTTCGCTCCGGAGCGGGGCCATGAGTTCTTTCGAACCGCAGACCGAGCCGCCCATGGCATCGCCGTGGCCGCCGATGGCCTTGGTCAGCGAGTGCACGACGAAGTCGGCGCCAAGATCGAGAGGCCGCGTCGCGATCGGCGTCGCAAAGGTCGAGTCGACCGCGAGCAGCGCGCCGTGCGCCTTGGCGATCTTCGAAATGCCTTCGATGTCCGCGATTCTGAGCAGCGGGTTCGACGGCGTCTCGATCCAGACGAGCTTCGTCTCCGGCCGCATCGCGTTCTCGACGTTGGCGAGATCGTTCGTGTTGACCGGGGTGACGTCGACCCCGTAGCGCATGAGCGTGTCGCGCGCGAACTCGGCCGTGCCCGGGTAATTGGTGTTGGCGATGACGAGGTGATCGCCCTGACCGAGGACCTGGAACAGCAGCGCCGTCGTCGCCGCCATGCCGCTCGCGAAGGCGATGCAGTCCTCCGCGTTCTCGAGCACCGCCAGCCGCTCCTCGAGTTCACGCGTCGTCGGGTTGCCCCAGCGCGTGTACATCCAAGGCGTGTCCTCGGTGAGGTTGTTCGCCGAGAAGCTGACTTCTTCGTCGACGACGAAGGTCGACGACATCACGATGTCGGGTGCAGAGGGGCGGTTACCGGTATGCCGGGCTTCGCCCGCGTGCACGGCCTCGGTATTGATGCCGTACTTCTTCCTGTCGGCTGCCATCAGGGCAGGTCGTCGACGAGCTCGGGATCCTTGACGGGCTCGACCAGGTCCTGCTGGTTGACACCGAGCAGCAGCGCAGTCGCACTCGCCGTGTAGATCGACGAGTAGGTACCGATGATGATGCCGACGATCAGCGCGATCGAGAATGGCGCAATGGCTTCGCCACCCAGCGTCAACAGCGCGACGAGCACGATCAAGGTCGTAATACCCGTGATAAGGGTTCGCGCGAGCATCTCGTTGACCGACGTGTTCATCGCTTCCTCGGCCGCCACGCCGCGCAGCTTGAAGAAGTTCTCACGGACCCGGTCGAAGGTAACGACCGTGTCGTTCAGCGAGTAACCGATCACTGCGAGTACGGCGGCGACAACGGTCAGGTCGAATGGCAGGCCGAAAATCGAGAAGAAGCCGACCGTGACGATGACGTCGTGCGCCAGTGCTGCCACGGCGCCGGCCGCGAACTTCCATTGGAAGCGAAACATCACGTAGGCGAAGATCATCAACAACGCGAAGATCATCGCGAGCCCGCCCTGCTCGGCAAGCTCCGCGCCGACCTGCGGGCTGACAGCCTCGATACGCCGGATCTCCACGCCCGCGGTGCCGCGCTCGAGCGTTGCCTCCAGGCGATCACGGAGTTCCGAGGTTTCGACGTCGTCCTGCGGCGGCAACCTGACGAGCACATCAGTGTCGGGGCCGAACTGCTGCACCAGCGCGCTTGCGAAGCCGTCGCTCTCCAGCGCAGACCGTATCGCATCGGTATCGGCCGGCTGCTCGTAGGCAGCTTCGACGAGCACGCCGCCCGTGAAGTCGATACCGAACTGGAGACCACGAGTCGACAGCGACAGGATCGACGCTACGACGAACACCGCGGAGATGACAAGCGCAACGGTGCGCCGCGACTTGCCGAGGAAATTGATATTGGTTTTTTCCTTGATCAGGCGAAACATTGCGGCCTCACACGGGCAGGGTTTCCATTCGGCGTCCGCCGAACGCGAGGTTGACGACCGCGCGCGTGCCGACGATCGCCGTGAACATCGAGGTAATGATGCCGAGAGACAGCGTGATCGCGAAGCCCTTGATCGGACCCGTGCCGAACGCGAACAGCACGACCGCCGCAATCAGCGTCGTGATATTGGCGTCGGCGATCGATGACAGGGCCTTACCGTATCCGGAGTCGATCGCGGACTGCGGTGTCGCCCCCGCTGCAAGCTCCTCACGTATTCGTTCAAAGATGAGCACGTTCGCGTCGACGGCCATGCCGACCGTAAGCACGATGCCGGCGATACCCGGCAGCGTTAGCGATGCCTGCAACAGCGACAAAGCCGCGATGATGAACACCAGGTTCGAAAACAGCGCCAGGTTGGCGATCATGCCGAACCAGCGGTAGTAGATAGCCATGAAGACGATTACGCCAAGGAAACCGATTTTTATGGCGTTGAAACCGCGCTCGATGTTCAACTCACCGAGCGTTGCACCGATCGTGCGTTCGTCAATGATGTACACGGGTGCGGCGAGTGCGCCTGCGCGCAGCAGCAGCGCGAGATCACGCGCCTCGACCGGCGTCAGGCCCGTGATCTGGAAGTTGTTCTTGAATACGCCCTGAATCGTCGCCGTGTTGATGATCTCCCGCGTGACCGTTTCGACGTAAACAATCTCGCCGTTTACGTCACGCCCCTCGCGCTTGGTTTCGATAAACACGGTGGACATCGGCTTGCCGAGGTTGTTCTGGGTCGTCTCCAGCATGCTGTCGCCGCCGGCAGCATCGAGCTTGATGAAAACGGCGGGCTGACCTTCGGCCGAGAAGCCGGACTCGGCGTCGATGATCTGGTCGCCCGATGCGATCACCTTCCGCTTCAGCACCTGCGAAGGCTCACCGTCGCGGCCGGGGTAACGTCGCGAGCCCGGCTCGTCGCCGGTCAGGTCGACGAGACGGAACTCGAGCGTTGCGGTCGCACCGAGGATTTCCTTGATCTTGTTTGGGTCGTCGATACCGGGTAGCTGCACAACGATTCGGTCGGCGCCCTGCCGCTGCACCACCGGCTCGGCAACGCCGAGCTGGTTGACGCGATTGCGGAGCGTCGTGATGTTCTGCTCGATCGCGAAATCCTGCCGCGCAGCAATCTGTGCCTCGGTCATGCGCACGTTGAGCGAGCTGCCGTCGGCGCCCGTGCTGACCAGCACGTCGGTATCGGCCGTGGTGATGATCTCGCGCGCACGCTCCACGTCTTCGGCGGAACGCAGCCGCACGGTGACGACACCGTTGTTCGCGTCGACGCGGCGGGGAATACGTTCGGCAGCCAGCCGGTCGCTGAAGTCCTGCACGTAGAGTTCCAGGCGCGTTGCTATTGCCGCGTCCATGTCGACCTCGAGCAGGACGTTGACGCCGCCGCGCAGGTCGAGGCCGAGACTCATCGGCGCGAGGCCGAGTGAGCGCACCCAGGCCGGTGTCTTCGGCGCGATCGTCGACGCGATGCCGTAGTCGCGGTCGTAATTGTCCGTCAGTAGCCGGTTCGCGGCGTCCTGGTCGTTCTTGGAGGCGAAGCGGATGACGGCGCGGTCATCCTGCACGTAAGCGTCCTCGGTGACGAGTCCGGCGTTCTCGACGACGCGAACGAACTCCTCGAGCTTTGCCTCGTCAACGACGTCGCTGTCACTTGCGACCTGCACCGCTGGCCCGCGACCGTAGACGTTGGGCAGCGCCAGGACGATGCCCGTGAGGACGATGACGATGACGAGCAGGTTTAGCCACGCGGGATACTTGTTCATGTCGGCAATGTCATATCGGCAAGCGGGTCAAGCGGCGTTGATCGTGCCTTTCGGGACGACCTGCGAGACGCTGCCTTTCTGCATCTTGATGACCGTATTCTCACCGATTTCGATGGCGACGTAGTGATCCGTCACGTCGGTGATCTTGCCGAGGATGCCGCCAGCGGTCAGGACCTCGTCCCCAACCTCGAGGTTATTGACGAGTTCCGTATGCGCTTTTTGCTTCTTCTGCTGCGGACGGATCAGGAGGAAATAGAACGCACCGAAGATAATGAGCATCGGCAGGAGGAAGCCGAACGGATCGGCCTGCTGCGCGCCCTGTGCGTAGGCGTTGCTGATAAAAAAGTCCATGGGGATGTCCGGGTGTCTGGCGTGTTATTCGGGTGGCCGAAAGGCGGCGTATTATGGCACAGACCTGTTGCAGTATGGGCGTCCGCGGCGATTGCAAGCGAAGCGCCGCTCAGGCGTAGGCTTCGCGCAGCCGGGCGACGAAGTCCGCAAGGGTCCCGGCCTCGATAGCCGCCCGCATGTCTCGCATAAGCTGCTGATAATAATAAAGGTTATGAATCGTCGCGAGGCGCGGACCGAGGATCTCGCCGCATTTCACCAGGTGCCGGAGGTATGCCAGGCTGTAGTGTCGGCACGTGTAGCAAGCACAGTCGGGATCGGGCGGCCCGGTATCGTCGGCATAGCGGGCGTGGCGGAACTTCACGATGCCGCGTGATGTGTACAGCTGACCGTTGCGAGCATGCCGGGTCGGGATGACGCAGTCGAACATGTCCACGCCCCTGAGCACGGCTTCCGCGATGTCGAGCGGAAGGCCGACACCCATCAGGTAGCGCGGTGCCGACTCCGGCATCCGGTCCTGCAGATGATCGAGCACCGCGTTGCGCTCGTCCTCGGGCTCACCCACAGCGAGGCCGCCGATCGCGTAGCCGTCGAAACCGATTTCGGCGAGGCCCTCCAGCGACTCGTCGCGCAGGTCGTCGTAGATGCCGCCCTGGACGATACCGAACAGCGCTTCGCCGCGCTCCGGCTCGGCATCCTTGAGCTCGTCGAAGCGCTTGCGCGAGCGGGCTGCCCAGCGCAGCGAGAGCTGCATTGACTCTCGTGCCTCGTCGACACTCGCCGGGTACGCCGTGCACTCGTCAAAGATCATCGTGACGTCGGCGTT
>JASJBG010000175.1 GCA_030066625.1 Woeseiaceae bacterium | reverse complement strand
AACACGTTCCTGTCGCCGGCGCTGCAGCAGCCAATTTCGCTCGGGGCAGACGTGGTCATTCACTCGACCACGAAGTACATCAACGGCCATAGCGATGTTGTTGGCGGCGCGCTGGTAGCGGCGTCCGATGAGCTCGGCGAGGAACTCGGCTGGTGGGCGAACTGCATCGGTGCGACGGGCGCTCCGTTCGACAGCTTCCTGACCTTGCGGGGCATTCGCACGCTCAAGGTCCGCATCGCTCAACACGAGGCCTCGGCGAGCCTGCTTGCGCACGTGCTCGATGAACAGGAAGGCGTCGATCGCGTCTATTACCCCGGCCTCGAGACCCATCCGGGTCACGATATTGCCGTCCGCCAGCAGTCGGGTTTCGGCGGCATGATCAGTTTCGAAATAGCCGGCGGCGCGGAGGCGGCGCGGGTTTTTTGTGAGTCGCTCGAGTACTTCTCGCTGGCGGAATCGCTGGGCGGCGTCGAGAGTCTGGTCTGCCACCCGCCGACGATGACGCATTCCTCGGTCAACGAGGCGGCTCTCGCCAGGGCGGGAATCCGCCAGAACATCGTCAGGCTGTCCGTCGGTCTCGAGGACAGCGACGACCTGGTTGCCGACGTGCTCGGGGCCCTCGCGGCCGCGCGGCAGGCGACCAGCCTGAAGACGGTCGCGGTTGCATGAGCACGGGCCTGCCGGATCACCTGGCCGCGCAAATATCCGAGGAAACGCGGTTCCGGACTCTTGCAGGCCGTTTCGAACTCGACGGCGGCGGTCATCTCGATGACGTGACCGTCGCGTTCCGCACATGGGGCGCGAAAAAGAACGCCTCGACGAATGCGATCCTCGTCTGCCATGCGCTCACCGGGTCGGCGGATGTCGATGCCTGGTGGCCCGGGATTATCGGCCCCGATGGCGCATTCGATCCCGAACGCGACTTCGTTATCTGCGCGAACATCCTCGGCAGCTGCTATGGCACGACGGGGCCGGTCAGCCTGAAGTCCTCGGACGGCGAGCGCTATCGCGCCAGTTTCCCGCGCATCTCGGTGCGCGACATGGTCCGGCTCCAGGCGCGGCTGCTGGACGAGCTCGGCATTGAGCGCCTCAGGCTCGTAACCGGGCCGTCACTGGGCGGCATGCAGGCGCTCGAATGGGCGTGCCTGTATCCGGACAGAGTCGAGAGTATCGTGCCGATTGGTGTGGGCGGGCGCCATTCGGCCTGGTGCATCGGCATCAGTGAAGCACAGCGTGCGGCAATCGCGGCTGACCCGAACTGGCTGGACGGGAATTACGCGGACGATGCGCCTCCCGAACAGGGCCTGGCCGCGGCCCGGATGATGGCCGTCTGTACCTATAGAAGCTGGGAGTCCTTCGATGAGCGCTTCGGTCGCGACCTCCGCGGCGAGGCGCTGTTCGAGGTCCAGTCCTACCTTCGCCACCAGGGTGCCAAGATCAACCGGCGCTTCGATGCGAATACCTACGTCACGCTGACGCACGCGATGCACAGCCACGACCTTGCGAGCGGACGTGGCGTCTACGAAGAAGTCCTGGCAGGCATCGATACCGCGGCACTCGTGGTTTCGGTCAGCAGTGACGCGCTGTATCCACCGGCCGAGCAGGCCGTGCTGGCAGAGCACCTGCCGAACGCGCAATACGTGACCCTCGAGTCACTGCACGGTCACGACGGTTTCCTGATCGAGACCGGCGCGCTGGCCGGGCTCATTCGCGAGTTCCGGGAAGCCCTTTAAGCGTCCATCACTTCAGATGCGCCAGCACCGCCGACGCGAACTCGTCGGTGCTCATGACGGCATCGTCGCCAGCGGCGATGTCCGCCGTACGTCCGCCGGCCCGGATCACCTTCTCGATTGCCGACTCGACGTCGTTTGCCTCGTCCGCGAGATCGAGGCTGTGCCGCAGCAGCATGGCGATACTCGCGATCATCGCGGCAGGGTTTGCGATGCCCTTGCCGGCGATGTCGGGGGCAGAGCCGTGTATCGGCTCGTAGAGGCCGCGCCGACCGTCCCCGAGTGACGCCGACGGCAGCATGCCCATTGAACCGGCGAGCATTGAGGCCTCGTCGGTCAGAATGTCACCGAACATGTTCTCGGTCACGATAACGTCGAAGTCAGCCGGCCGCGAAAGTAGGTGCATCGCGGCAGCATCGACCAGCAGCGTTTCGACCTCGATGCCGGCAAATTCGTCCGTCATCAGTCGGTCCGTCGTTTCCCGCCAGAGACGCGACGTCTCGAGGACGTTGGCTTTGTCCACCGAGGTCACCTTGCTGCGACGGCCACGTGCGAGGTTGGCCGCTATGCGGACGATGCGTTCGATCTCTTCGACCTTGTAGACGCAGAGATCGCTGGCTGAGGTCTCGTCGCGGTGTTTCTCGCCGAAGTAGATGCCGCCGGTCAGTTCGCGGACGACGATCATGTCGACGCCCTCGAGCAGGTCGGCACGCAGGGGCGAGGCGGCCATCAGCTCCGGCATGACGCTGACGGGCCGGAGATTGGCGTACACGCCGAGCACGGAGCGCAGCTTCAGCAGGCCCTGTTCCGGGCGCACGCTCGCCGAGGGATCCGACCATTTCGGCCCACCAACGGCACCGAGCACCACGGCATCGCTCTCGAGACAGCTGGCAACCGTTTCGTCGGGCAATGGATCGCCGACCGCGTCGATGGCGGCACCGCCGGCCAGCTGCTCGCTGTACGTGAACTTATGGCCGTAGCGCGCCTCGACGGCCTCGAGGGTCTTGCGGCCGGCGGCCGTAACCTCCGGCCCTATGCCGTCACCGGGCAGCAGGGTGATCAGGGCGTCCATGGCCGCTCCTTTTCGAACTGCTCGATGGCCGCATCATGCTGCTGCAGAAAGCCGAGCTGGTCGAGACCCTCAATCAGGCAATGCCGCGCAAATCCGTCCATCGGATAGGTCGTCGTCGTGCCGTCGGGCAGCGTCAACGATAACGCCTCGACATCGATCTCCACTTCGACGCCCGGGTTATCGACGAGCCACGTATGGACGTCCTCCGGTACGACGATCGGCACGAGGCCGTTTTTCAGCGAGTTGTTGCGAAAAATATCGGCGATCTCGGTCGATATGACGGCCCGGAAGCCGTAGTCGAGCAGCGCCCACGGCGCGTGCTCCCGGGAGGAACCGCAGCCGAAGTTGTTGCCGGCGACGAGAATGTCGGCACCGCGCGCCTCCGGGCCATTGAGCGGGAACTCCGGGCGTTCGTTGCCATCCGCGTCGAAGCGGAGGTCGAAGAACAGGCTCTTGCCGAGGCCCTCGCGCGTCGTCGTCGTGAGAAATCTCGCCGCGATGATCTGGTCGGTGTCGATGTCCCGCGTCGGTAACACGACGGTGCGGGAACGGAACGTCTTGATGGCTTCCATGAGCGGTCCGGATCAGCGATTCATGAGTTGACGGGGATCGGCAACCTTGCCGCGTACGGCCGACGCCGCCGCGGTTGCCGGGCTCGCGAGAACGGTGCGGGCACCGATTCCCTGGCGACCCTCGAAATTGCGGTTGCTCGTACTGACGCTGAGCTGGCCGGGTAGGGCGATGTCGCCGTTCATGCCGATGCACATCGAGCAGCCGGCCTCGCGCCACTCCGCCCCCGCGTCGGTAATCACGCGGTCGAGCCCACGAGCCTCTGCCTCCCTTTTTACCTGCTGGGAGCCGGGCACGACGAGCATCCGCACGCCGTCAGCGACCTGCCGGCCCTCGAGGATGCTCGCCGCCTCCTCGATATCCGACAGGCGGCCGTTCGTGCAGCTGCCGATGAACACGACGTCGACGTCGTTCTCCGTCATTGGTTTTCCGGGCATGACCTGCATGTAGTCGAGTGCCTTCCGGAAGCTCGGATCATCACCGCCATCGGGTACCGGCTCGGATATGCCGATGACCATGCCCGGATTGGTGCCGAAGGTGACCATTGGCTCCAGGCTCGATGCATCGATCGATACCTCGTTGTCGAAGGTCGCGCCTTCATCGGTGACGAGTTCCTGCCAGCGTGCCAGCGCTGCGTCCCAGGTTTCGCCTCGCGGCACCCTCGGGCGACCGGCGAGATACTCGAAGGTGGTGTCGTCCGGCGCGATCATGCCGGCCCGGGCGCCGCCTTCGATGGACATGTTGCACACCGTCATGCGGCTTTCCATGTCCAGTGCGCTGATTGCGTCACCGCGGTATTCGATAACGTGCCCGGTACCGCCATCCACGCCGATCCGGCCGATCACGGCGAGGATTATGTCCTTGGCGCCCACACCCGCGGGCAGCCGCCCACTGACATTGACCGCAAGCGTCTTTGGCCGCCGCTGCAGCAGGCACTGCGTCGCCAGCACGTGCCCGACCTCGGTCGTGCCGATTCCGAAGGCGAGGGCGCCGAAGGCGCCATGGGTGCTCGAGTGACTGTCGCCACAGACGATCGTCTTGCCCGGCTGCGTGGCGCCGAGTTCGGGGCCGATGACGTGCACGATGCCGCGGCGGTCGCTGTCGAAGCCGAGCAGGTCGATGCCGAAGTCGCGGCAGTTCTGCTGCATCTGGCGAATCTGGTTGGCCGCGCTCTCGCCGACGACCGCAAGGTCCTTGAAGGTCCTGACCGGCGTGGTCGGCGTCGAGTGATCCATGGTTGCCAGGGTGAGGTCGGGACGCCGAACGGACAGCCCGCGATCGCGGAGCATCGAGAACGCCTGCGGGGTCGTCACCTCGTGGATGATGTGCAGGTCGATGTACAGGACGGAGGGCGTATCGTCGGTTGCCGGGACGACAACGTGCTCGTCCCAGACCTTTTCGAACAGCGTTCTCATCAAATGGTTGCCCGGTCGATCGTCGTCGACGTGTCCGGACCGCCGCGCTGGCGACGGCGAAGCAGCCGGTTGGTGACTTCCAGGCAGGCCTGGCTGCCGGCTTCGACGATATCGACGCTGGCACCGTGGCCGCGATAGCTCTCGCCATCGTGCACGACGGTGACCGTGACTTCGCCCTGCGCATCCTCTCCCATCGACGTGCTGTGCAGCTCGAAGTTCTTGAGCGCCAACGGCACGCCGGTGATGCCTTCGATGGCCTGGAACGCGGCGTGCACGGGGCCGTCGCCGGTTGCGGAGGCGCTGCTTTCCTCGCCGTCCTCGCCGATCAGCACGACGGTAGCCTCGGCCGGTTCGTCGGACTGAGTGTGGACCGACAGCGACTTCATGTGCCACGGTCCGGCGGTTGCGGCGTCGACGTTCATGATGATCGCCTCGATGTCGCCATCGAAGACGTCCTTCTTCTTGTCCGCGAGCTTCTTGAATTCCTGGAACGCCCGGTTGGTCTCGAAGTCGTCCAGTTCGAAGCCGAGCTCACGCACGCGGTCGCGGAACGCATGCCGGCCGCTGTGCTTGCCGAGGACGAGATTCGAGCGGCTGATGCCGACATCGTCCGGGCGCATGATCTCGTACGTCGACGCGTGCTGCAGCATGCCGTGCTGATGAATGCCGGCCTCGTGGGCGAACGCGTTCTCGCCGACGATGGCCTTGTTGCGCGGAACGTGCATGCCAGTGATGCTCGAGACCAGCCTCGATGTCGGGTACAGCCGTTTGCTGTCGATGTCCGTGTGCAGGTCGAAAAACTCGGCGCGGGTTCTGAGCGCCATGACGACCTCCTCGAGGCTGCAGTTGCCCGCGCGTTCGCCGATGCCGTTGATCGTGCATTCGATCTGGCGTGCGCCGGCGTGGACGGCAGCGAGACTATTGGCCACGGCCATCCCGAGGTCGTTGTGGCAGTGGACCGACAGGGTAATGTCGTCGATTCCGGCCACGTGCTCCTTCAGGTAGCGGAACAGCCGGTCGAACTCGGCCGGTACCGTGTAGCCGACCGTGTCCGGGATATTGACGGTCGTCGCACCGGCCTCGATAGCCGCGCTGACGACTTCAGCGAGATAGCCGAGCTCCGTCCGCGATGCGTCTTCCGGTGAGAACTCGACGTCGTCGACCAGTTCCCGCGCCATCGTCACGGCACCGACGGCGCTCTTGATGATCTCTTCCTTGGCCATCTTGAGCTTGTGCTCGCGATGGATTGCGCTGGTCGCGACGAACACGTGGATCCGGTGACGGTCGGCGCCTTTCACCGCCGCGTGGACCTTCTCGATATCCTCGGCGTTGCAGCGGGCCAGGCCACAGATCGTCGGCCCGAAGTTCTCGTCGGCGATTGCTTTCACCGACTCGAAGTCGCCGGGAGATGCCGCCGGAAAACCCGCCTCGATGATGTCGACGTTGAGCTCGGCAAGCGCCTTCGCAACGCGTAGCTTCTCGCGCAGGGTCATACTGCAGCCTGGCGCCTGCTCGCCATCGCGCAGCGTCGTATCGAATATGCGTATGCGGTCTTCCGGTTCGCTCGACATTGGGGGTACTCCGGTTAACGGTCTGTGATTACTCGGTCAGCCAGTCCATGCGGCTCCTGAGGTCCTTGCCGACGGTCTCGATCGGATGCTCGAGGTCCGCGTTCATGCGGCGCTTGAACTCGGGCATGCCGGCTTCGTTTTCGGCAATCCAGTTCTTCGCGAAAGTGCCGTCCTGGATGTCGGTCAGCACAGCCTTCATTGCCTTGCGCGAGTTTTCGTCAACGACTCTCGGGCCGCTGATCAGGTCGCCCCAGGCGGCGGTGTCGCTGATGAACTCGTGCATCTTCCGCAAGCCACCCTCATGCAGCAGGTCGACGATCAGCTTGAGCTCGTGCATGACCTCGTAATAGGCGACTTCGGGCTGGTAGCCGGCCTCGACCAGCGTCTCGAAACCGGCGACGATCAACTCGGTCGCGCCGCCGCAGAGAACGGCCTGTTCGCCGAACAGGTCGGTCTCCGTTTCCTCGGCGAAGGTGGTTTCGATGACGCCGGCACGGGCGCCGCCCAGTCCGGACGCATAGGCGAGGGCAAGCTTCAGGCCCTCGCCGTCGACATCCCGGTGAATCGCGACGAGGCAGGGCACCCCGTGGCCCTCCTCGTACTGCCGGCGCACGAGGCCGCCCGGGCCCTTCGGGGCAATCAGCACGACGTTCAGGTCGGCGCGCGGTTCGATCTGATTGAAGTGAATCGCGAAGCCGTGCGCGAACAGCAGCGTGGCACCCTGGTCGATATCGGCCTCGATCGACGCGTACAGGGCTTTCTGCACCATATCCGGCGTCAGGAAG
>JASJBG010000174.1 GCA_030066625.1 Woeseiaceae bacterium | reverse complement strand
GATCTGGGCAGAGCCGGCTGCGGCCGAATAGAAAACCGAATAACAAGAATACCAGGGGGAACAATGGCGTATCTCATCGACCATCCGGCCGTGCAGCACAAGCTCGCGATCATTCGTGATGCGGAGACCGGTCACAAACGGTTTCGCGAGCTCGCGACGGAAATCACGATGTTCATCTGTTACGAAGCGCTTAAGAACATCAGGACGCGCGAGGTCATCGTGCAAACGCCGATCGCGCCTGCCGAATGCAGGAAGATCGACACGGACCTCGTCGTGGTGCCGATCCTGCGCGCCGGCGTCGGCATGCTCGAGGGCATTCTCGACCTGGTGCCGACGGCGCGCGTCGGTTTCGTCGGCCTCTACAGGGACGAGGAATCGAAGCAGCCGGTGGCCTATTACGAACGCTTTCCGCCGCAGATCCGCGGCGGCACGAGCATCATTATCGACCCGATGCTTGCTACGGGCGGCTCGACGATTGCGGCGATCGACCTGCTGAAGAAAAACGGCGCCAGCGACATCGTCGTGGTTTGCATCGTGACCTCGCCCGAGGGCATCGAACTCGTCGAGTCGGCACATCCCGACGTTCGCATCTATGCGGCCGCCATCGACGATCATCTCAATGAAAACAAGTATATAGTGCCGGGTCTCGGCGATGCAGGCGATCGCCTTTTCGGGACCTCCCACTAGCATCACACCGGCACCGGCGTATGATGTCGGTGAGGTGAGCGATGGCCGAACTCAAGACCAAGCCGACCAGGGCCAGCGTCACTGCGTTCATGAACGCAATCGACGACCGGCAAAAGAAGGCCGACGCCCGGAAGGTCGCCGCCATGATGCGCGCGGCAACCGGCTCGCGTGCAAAGATGTGGGGGCCGAGCATCGTCGGCTTCGGTCGCTATCGCTATTCGAATACGGCGGGCAAGAACTTCGAATGGATGCTGACCGGCTTCTCGCCGAGGAAGCAGGCGCTCACGATCTATATCATGCCGGGTTTCAGCCGCTTCGAGTCGCTGATGAAGAAACTCGGCAAGTACAAGACCGGCAAGTCCTGCCTTTACATCAAGCGACTGTCCGACGTGGACGAAAAAGTGCTCGAGAAACTGATCGTCGGCTCGGTAAAACGCATGCGCCAGGTCTACGAGACCGGCTAGCAAGGATCCAACGATATGAGTGACACGATCATCACGTCGACGCTGGATGGCAATGTCCTCGTCATCGAGACCCGGGACGGTCCGATCACCTACGACTCCAAGTTCCTGGTTGCGGCGTTGCTCATTTTCGTCGCTCGCGGCAGCGGCCAGATTGCGCCTGAAGAATCGGCGAAAATGATCGAGCTGATCGAAGACTACTTCAAGTTGCAGGGTGCCGAGTCGCTCGAGCTGCTGACGCGCGCCATCAGCGAGATGGCCGAGCGGCCGATGCTCGGGGCATCGCTGGCGGAACTCGGCCGCTCACTGTCGGACCAGGAAAAAGAAGACATCGCCCTGATGGCGCTGAAGGTCATCGCTGCCGACGGTCGACGCGAGGTCGCCGAGATGGAGCAGTTCAATGCGGCCGTCGAGGCTGCCGATATCTCGCCCGAAATCGTGCATCGAGCGTTCGATCGTTACTTCTCGGAGACGATGAGCGGGACCGATGAGCAATGAAGCGCACGACGTCGTGGACAGCGAGGGCTGGCGACTGACGCCCGCTGATGCGGGTGACTTCGATGAACTCATGCGCTGGTTCAGGACCGCCGACGACGTGAAGACCTGGGGTGGACCGCGTTTTCGCTTCCCGTTCTCGCGCGCGACCTTCAGGGAAGACTGCCACTGGCCGGGAATGGCGACGTACGTGCTTCGCGACACGGCCAGCGAGCTCGTCGCGTTCGGCCAGTTCTACAACCGCAGCGGGCGAATCAACTTTGCGCGCCTCGTCGCGCATCCCAACCGACGCGGACAGGGTATTGGCAGACGTTTGCTCGAAGGGCTGATGCGCGTTTCCCCCGCGCAGTTCGATCTCGACGAGTTCTCGCTGTTCGTCTACCGGGACAACATGCCGGCGCTTTGCTGCTACGAGTCGATGGGGTTCGAGATCCAGGACTATCCACCCGACCAGATTCTCGCGGACGAGTGTTTTTACCTCACCCGTCCAATCATTGCCGCGGAGACGGCAACTTAATAACAAAACCGAGGGGAACGAAAAATGACCAGTGAACTGACCAGCTTGCTCTGGGTATCCGCGTTGACGTCCGTTATGTGGATACCGTACATCCTGAACATGATCATGGTGCGCGGCCTGATGAACGCCGTGGGTTACCCGGAGGACCCGGAACCACTGTCGCCGTGGGCGCAGAAAATGAAGGCGGCGCACGCCAATGCGATTGAAAACCTTGTCGTATTCGCGGCGCTCGTACTGATCGCGCACGCTGCCGGCGTCAGCAATGACAACACCGTGATGGCTGCCCAGGTCTATTTCTGGACGCGCCTCGTGCACTTCGCGTCCTACACGTTCGCGATACCTTGGGTACGCACGGTGTCATTCGTCGTCGGATTCGGCTGCCAGGTCGTCTTCGTACTAGCCCTCATATGAGGACTTGAGCGCTTCCAGCTCGCCCCACCGGTCGACGCGTGACTCCAGCAGCGTCTCGGTGTCGGCGAGCTCGGTGAGTGCAGACTGCACGGCGGCGGTTTCCTGCTCGTAGAAGCCTGGAGCGGCGATGGTCGACTGCAGCTCTGCGACTTTATCCTCGAGAGATTCGATCTCCTCGGGCAGAAGGTCCAGTTCGCGCTGGTCCTTGTAGCTGAGCTTGGTCGGCCTGCGGGCCGCCTTGCGTTCGGCCGCCTTGCGACGTTTCTCGGCATCGGTCAGCGGATTGTCGGTCTCGGTGAGGCTGTGACCTTGTCGCAGCCAGTCGCTGTAGCCGCCGACGTATTCACGAATCTCGCCGCCTTCCTCGAAGACGATCGTGCTCGTGACGACGTTGTCGAGAAACTCGCGGTCGTGGCTGACGACGATCAGCGTGCCGGTGTACTCGCAGAGCTTCTGCTCGAGTACTTCGAGCGTCTCGATGTCGAGGTCGTTGGTCGGCTCGTCGAGCACCAGCACGTTGGCGGGCCGCGTGAACAGCTTCGCCAGGATGACGCGGTTGCGCTCCCCACCCGATAGCGCCTTGACCGGGGTCTCGGATCGCTTCGGGCTGAACAGGAAGCCTTTGAGGTAGCCGATGACGTGGCGGTCCTTGCCGTTCAGCTTCAGGTAGGTGCGGCCTTCGCCGACGTTGTAGGCGACCGACTTGTCGAGATCGAGCGTATCGCGTAGCTGGTCGAAGTAACCGATCTCGAGGTTGGTGCCGTGCTTGAGCGTGCCAGCCTGCGGGTCGATTTCGCCGAGCAGCAGCCGCAGCAGTGTCGTCTTGCCGACGCCGTTGTTGCCGATCAGGCCGATGCGGTCACCGCGCATGATCTTGATCGAGAAGTTCTCGATCAGTGGCTCGTCCTCGTCATATCGGTAGCGGACGTTGCGGGCGCGAATGACCTTGCGGCCGGACTGCTCCGCTTCCTCGATGTAGATGCGGGCCTTCGAATCGCGGCCGATGCGCTGCTCGCGCTCCTCGCGCATCTTCATCAGCGAGCGGACGCGTCCCTCGTTGCGGGTTCGTCGTGCCTTGATCCCCTGGCGGATCCAGATCTCTTCCTGCTCGAGAACCTTGTCGAAGCGCGCGTTGGCGGCGTCCTCGTCCTCGATGGCCTTTTCCTTGCGACGCAGGAAATTGTCGTAGTCCCCGGGCCAGCTCGTGAGCTTGCCGCGATCTATCTCGACGATGCGGGTCGCGAGTTTTTGCAGGAAAGCGCGATCGTGGGTAATGAACAGGACCGACCCGGCGAAGCCGAAGATCCGATCCTCGAGCCAGCGAATAGTCGCAATGTCGAGGTGATTGGTCGGCTCGTCCAGCAGCAGCAGGTCCGGCTTCTGGACCAGTGCCTTGGCAAGTGCAACGCGCCGCCGCCAGCCGCCCGACAGCTCGTTCATGGTCTTCTCGGCCGGCAGCTTGAGGTCGGAAATCGTCGCCTCGACGCGCTGTTCGATATGCCAGCCGTCGCGCGCGTCGATTCGCGCATGCAGCTTTTCAAGTTCCGCGAGGCCGTGAGCGTCGAGATCGAGGGCAGACTTTTCGCGGTATTCGGCGAGCAGTCGTTCGGTTTCAACGAGACCCGAGCGCACGACGTCGCGGACATTGTCGCCCATGGCCTCAGGCAGCGTCTGCGCGAGCTGGCTCACGACCAGGTCGCCCTTGCGGGTGATATCGCCGCGGTCTGCCTCGATTTCGCCGCTAATCAACTTGAGCGTCGTCGATTTGCCGGCACCGTTGCGGCCGATCAGGCACACGCGCTCGCCGGGCTCGATCGCGAGATCGGCCTCAGTGAGGATCTTTTGCTCGCCGAATTCGAGCGAGACCTGGTCAAAACGCAGTAGCGACATGGGTGCCAGTGGCCGGAAAAAGCGCATAGGATACTTGGAATCGCGCCGGGAGGCCCCGGAGGCCCGCTACCGAGTCCTGCCGTTCTTCCTGCCGCTCCCGGCTCTTCGTTGGCTAAGCCCTGAAACTGCGGCGAATCTCGTCGATGGCCTCGGCGTGAGCCTCCATCGTGAATTCACTGTCGTCGTGATTGGCAATGCCCAGCCGATGCAGCAGCGGGTACTGGCTCGCGTCGAGCGGCTCACCGGACTGGCCGTAGTCGAATATCACGCGGGCCGAGGACAGGACTTCGGCCTGCGTCGCGGATTCGTGCAGCGGCGGATCCGTATCCATCTGCGTCTCGAGAGCCTCGACGATAGCTTCGGACATACCCCAGCTTTCCGCGATCGCCTTGCTGATCGCCGGGTGCCAGGCGGCCAGGATAGGCTCCATCTCGGTGTAGTCGATCGTGCCGAATTCCTCTGATTTCAGGAATATGTACAGGCGCCCGATGACGCTGAGCAGGCCCATCAACAGTGCTTCGTCAGCATTGAGCTTCGTATGGTGCTTTGCGATCACGTAGCACAGAGCGGCCATCTCGACGCTTTCTTCCCATATGGTCTTGAGTGCGGCCTGCGATTCCTTCGAAAGGTCTTCGTGCTTCTGCGCCTGGCTCAGTGCAAACGCGACGACGGAGCTCTGCACGAGCTTGTTGCCCATGCGAATGACCGCCTGTCGGACTTCCTTGATCTCGACGGCGCCGCGGATTGCGCTCGAGTTTGCGAGCTGAAGGACTCGCGCGACAATTGCGGGGTCGGAGCTGATGATCCGGACGATCTCGTCGATATCGACCTCACCCGCGCCGAAGGCTCGCTGAATCCGAACCACCGAGTCGGGGATCATCGGCAGCTCGAGATTGCCGCGATTGAGGTCGCCCGCGAGTTCCTGCACGAACCCGGCGGCGGTTTGCATTGCTTCTGCTGACATGGTGCACCCTTGTTTTATAAGCAGTCCGTCCAACTGGGTATCGGCAGGTTGGCGGATAAGTTGAGGGCAGGTGCTTTCGGGAGCCTGTATTCTTGGCGCTTATGGCGAAATCCAGGAATCTGTACCGGATATCGAGCTGTGAGTGAGATCTACTACGAAGTGACGCTGTTGTTCAGGGACGAGCAGAATGCCGTGTCATTCTTCGACAGCCTGCAAAAGCACGAGAAAGAAGCCGACTACGAGCTAATCCGCCTCGTAAATCTCTGCTGCGGCTCCGCCATTGAGCTGACGCATGACAACTACGATATCGAGAAGCAGCAGCGGTTTCGCAACGAGATCAGGATCTTCACGTACACGGGCCGCAACGCTGAGTATCCTCTGCAGATTGTCGAGCCGTTGAAAACCGCCGGATGCGGCATCGTCAAGATATCGGTGATGTACGAAGACACTGACCGCTGGCGGCATCGTTTCTTCGTCGACGGCAAGAAGGCGAACAAGAAGACGTACGACAAGGCATTTGCGGAACACAAGTTCGAAGACAGGACTGATGAACTGCAGCGGCTGTTATCGACCCGGAGTTTCAGCAAGGCCGCGAAAATCATCGATGACTGTGACCTGGGGCGCATCGAGCCGGACCCAGAGTTCATCTCGCCGCTGATCTGGGAGCGGGGCAAGTACGATGATATCGCAATCAAGCTCATCGACGCCGGCTTGCTGGATGAGCCCGATTCGCAGTCCAATGCCCCCTGGATCTTGCACGTCGCGGAGATGGGCAGCGCCCGGTTGCTTGCGGCGTGCCTTGAGCGCGGGATGGATTGCTACGCGACCAATGCAACGGGTGAGACGACGACTCTGCACGCCGTGATGTTTTCGGGCGATGAATTCTCCGAGGCAAAGACGAAGCTCATCATCGACGCCTGCCGGGACAATCTCAACCCGGTGACCGTGATTGGCAGTCCGCTCTGGGCTGGACGCGAGAACATGGCCAACGTCGTCGGCTGCCGCCTGATGCACGACGCGGGTGCGCTGATCATCCCGCCGGCGGGGTTTTACGACGGTCTGGACGCACGCACCACGGTTCGTGAAGCCGTCAAGCACACGGATCTCGATACGCTACAGGAGAACTACACGGCTGAATTCTACGACGACGTCCTGTACCTGGCTCTGCTCTACCAGTCGTTCGAGTCCGTCAAGTGGGTCGATGCTCAGGAGCCAATCGACTGGATGGCGAAGTATGGCGGAGACGGCGCCATGGGTATACGCGATCTGGACGCCTTCTACTCGAAGCTTCCGTTCTACGAGCTGCCTTTTTCGTTGAGCGATAGTGGCCCGGGATTTGATTCACGTCTGGTCGAGCACATCGTCGAAAGCGTGCCTGCATCGCGGGACACTTACTCAAAGCTGTTTGTCTACATCGCGGGCATCAAGCACTTTCCCGAGCAGGTAGCGTTGATGACGCGGCTGAAGGACCTGGGCGCGGACATTGACGCGAAGTTTGTCATCGATGCCGGACCCTACAGCACCAGCGCCGTCGACCGTTCGCTGATGAAGGAGTGCATTGACAGCTTTGAGTT
>JASJBG010000033.1 GCA_030066625.1 Woeseiaceae bacterium | reverse complement strand
GTCCGTCCACAGGTAGCCGTCAGTCCAGAGGTAGCCGTCGGTCCAGAGGTAGCCATCCGTCCACAGGTAGCCGTCGGTCCAGAGATAGCCGTTGGTACCCATGCTGCCGTCGGTCCAGAGGTAGCCGTCGGTCCAGAGGTAGCCATCCGTCCACAGGTAGCCGTCGGTCCAGAGGTAGCCGTCGGTCCAGAGGTAGCCATCCGTCCACAGATAGCCCTCGAGACCCATGATGTAGTAGTTGCCGTTCTCGTCGACGTTGGCGCGGCCGCCGTAGTGGCGCTGGCCCGTCAGGTCGAGGTTCACATCCAGGCCGCGGTTGGCGCAGCCGGTCGCATCGCCGTGTACGGCGGCGTAGGCGTCGATCATCCCCGCGCCCTGCTGGAATACGCTGTAGGCGAGTTGGCCCTGGTCATTGACCGCGGGACGCGCCGACGCCAGCAGGCGGCACTTCACGTCATCGTTCGAGAGGCCCGGGTTGGCATCGAGGATCAGCGCCGCAACACCGCTGGCAACAGCTGCCGCCTGCGACGTGCCGGACATCGTGAAGTAGCGTTCGTGGTCGTGGAATTCGGGGTGGTTCTTCGCGATCTGGCTGTTTGCACGCGAACGTGCCGTAATGTGGCCGCCCGGTGCGACGATCTCCGGCTTGACGAAGCCTTCTACCGTCGGGCCCGCGGACGAGAATGACGCAAGGATGTCGTCGCTGCCATCCGCCGGCGTGTAGTTGTCGGACATAGCGCCAACCGTGATGACGTAGGGGTTGTTGCCCGGCACGCCGATGGTCATTGCATCCGGACCGTTGTTGCCCGCCGAGGCGACGACGACGATGCCGGCCTGCCAGAGCTGCATGACGGCCTGGTTGATCGGGTCGTCCCAGTAGTGCGAGCGTGCGGGCGCGCTGAACGACAGGTTCAGCACGCGAATGTTGTGTTCGTCCTTGTGGGCCAGGATCCAGTCCATTCCGCGAATGACGTCGGCGTACGATCCGTTGCCGTGCTTGTCGAAGGCCTTGACGGCGATGCCGCGAACGTCCGGCGCGATGCTGTTGCGGCGCATCGTGCCGTCGTCGGCATAGTCGGTGTTCTGGATGATGCTGGCGACGTGCGTACCGTGCCCGAACTTGTCGAGGTGCGCACCTTCCTGGTCCTTGATCGCGTTGTAACGGCCGAGCATCCTGTGGTCACCGTTCGTGTCCTTGTGGAGTTCCGCGATGTTGGCCATGCCGCTGTCGAGTACCGCGACGGTCACGGTGGAGCCCGTGATGCCTTCGGCGTGCAGCGCATCGGCGTTAACGAGCGACGGGAAGTGCTGATAAGGGCCGGGTGCGCCGCCCGCGTTGCCACTGGCCGTCGTTACGCTGCCGTTCGCCGTGATGCGGAGGACCCCGGCGTCGACGCGCAGTGCTGCTCTCTGCACGGGAGTAAGCTCTGCGGCGACAGCGTTAATGATGCCGAGTTCATGGGTCGGGTTGCCGCCTACCCGGCTAACCGCGTCACGAACCGACGAAAGCGATTCGCCCTGAACGATGTAATGATGAGGCTCAGCCGTCTGATCAGTTAATGCGACTTGGGTAAATGAAAACGCTGCGATCAGTACGATAATCAGAACTCGTGCATTCATGACCTTGCCTCGGTGAGTGGTTTGGCTGCGATGGAGCGTATTTGACCAGCGCAGCCGCTTCGGCAGAGGTGCAGGGCCGTTTCCGGGTCCGAAAATAAGTGTGACGCCGATCACATAACTCTTTCGTTAAATCGAGCCTTTTCAGTGCCTTGAAAGCGCTGAAACCCGCATTCCGCCTCGGTATTCCCGTACAGATCACCCCCCGGATTCATGCCAGCATGAAATCCGATTACCAAGGGGCCATCGCGCAGGATCGTCCATGCTCGTGCTGACCGCAGTCGCCGCCCTCGGAGGGCTCACGCTGTTGCTCGCGACCGGCCTGATCGTCGCGAACCGCAGGCTGTACGTGGAGGAAGATCCGCGGATCGACGCCGTTGAGGAGATGCTGCCGCACTCGAACTGCGGCGCCTGCGGATTCCCGGGCTGTCGGCCGTTCGCCGAGGCCCTGGTTGCCGGCGAGGCGCTGCCCGGCAAGTGCACGGTGTCGACCGAGGACGGGCGAGCCGAGATTGCCGCTTGCCTGGGCGTCGACGTTGGTGCCGAGGAAAAGCGCGTCGCGCGGCTGGCCTGCGCGGGCGGCCGCAATGTGGCACGCAACCACGCACGTTACTCCGGACACCCGTCGTGCCGCTCGGCGGCACTTGTCGCGGGGGGCGGCAAAGGCTGTTTCTGGGGCTGCCTGGGCCTGGGCGATTGCGAGCAGGTTTGCGATTTCGACGCGATTTCGATGAATGAACACGCGCTGCCGGTCGTTAGTGAAGCGCTGTGTACCGCCTGCAACGACTGCGTCGAGATCTGCCCGAAAGACCTGTTCAGCCTGCACCCGGCAAGCCACCGGCTTTGGGTGGCCTGCAAGAACCTCGAAGCCGGCGACGAGCTGCTCGAGGACTGCGACGTCGCCTGCACGGCGTGCGCGAAGTGCGCGATGGACGGCAAGGGGATCATCGAGATGCAGGACAACCTGCCCGTGATCGACTACTCGTCGAAGCATGGGTCGAAGCATGGGGCGAAGCACGCGACGAAGAAGCCGATCGAGCGCTGCCCGACCGGCGCAATCGTCTGGATGGAGGCCGACGGGACGATTGTCCGCGGCGACGCAGCGAAGCCGGTCGTGCGCCACTCCGAGCGCCGGGCGGCGGCGACCTGACGACAACAACGATCAACAATAAAGAGACCAACGCATGAGCAAGCCACAAGGCGAAGTGAAATACCCCGGAGCGCGTGCCGCGATGGACGGCAATTCGGCGGTCATACTCTGCGAACGCGAGGCGAGCGACGCCGCAGGTGCCTACCCGATCACGCCGTCGACGCAGATGGGTGAGTACTGGGCCGAAGCCGCAGCCGCCGGGCACGTCAACGTCTCCGGGCGACCGCTTATCTTTGTCGAACCGGAAGGCGAACACGCGGCCGCCGCCGTGACGGCGGGCATGGCGATGACGGGCCTCCGCGCCGCCAATTTCTCCTCGGGGCAGGGCATCGCCTACATGCACGAGTCGCTGTACGCCGCGGCGGGCAAGCGACTCACCTACGTGCTCAACATCGGCGCCCGCGCGATGACCAAGTCGACGCTGAACGTGCATGCTGGCCACGATGACTACCACTGCATCGATGACACCGGCTTCTTTCAGCTGTTCTCGACCAACGCGCAGAGCGCAGCCGACCTCAACATCATCGCGCACCGGATCGCCGAGCTGGCGCTGACGCCGGGTGCAATCGCCCAGGACGGTTTCCTGACGACGCACCTGATTGAGTCGCTGAAGGTGCCCGAGCGCGGGCTGATCGAAGAGTTCCTCGGTCGACCCGACGACATCATCGACACGCCGACACCGGCACAAAAGATCATTTACGGCGACAAGCGCCGGCGCATCCCGGAGCTGTGGGACGTCGACAACCCTGTCATGGCGGGCCTCGTCGAGAACCAGGACTCTTACATGCAGAGCGTCGCCGCGCAGCGGCCGTTCTTCTACGATCACGTGCAGCCGCTGACCGAGCAGGCGTTCGCGGAGTTCGCGGCGCTGACGGGTCGCGAGTACGCGCGCGTCATGGGCTACCGTCTCGAGGACGCCGACTACCTGATCCTCGGCCAGGGCAGCCTGGTACCGAGCGCCGAGGTCGTCGCCGACTACCTGCGCGACACCCGCAAGCTCAAGGTCGGCGTCGTCAACGTCACGATGTTCCGGCCGTTCCCTGCCGACCTGCTCGGCGAGATCATCAAGGGCCGCAAGGGTGTCGTCGTGCTCGAGCGCCTCGACCAGCCGCTGGCGGGCGACCTGCCGCTCATTCGCGAGATACGCGCGACGGTATCGAAGTGCCTCGAGAACGGCCGCGACCCGAAGAATCCGCCGTACCCGGCGCTGGCCACCTACAAGAACGTCGACGATGCGCCGCCGCTGTACTCGGGCTCGTTCGGCATGGGCAGCCGCGACCTGCAGCCCGAGGGCCTGATCGGCGCGGTCGAAAACATGCTGCCGGACGGACCGAAGAAGAAACTGTTCTATCTCTCGATCGACTTCCTGCGCGACAAGCCGTTTACGCCCAAGCAGGAGCTGTACCAGCAGACCATCGAGGATGCCTACCCGCACGTCCGCGAGTTGTCCCTACGTGGCAGCGAGAACCCGAACCTGATGCCGGAGGGTGCAATCACGGTGCGCTTCCACTCGGTCGGTGGCTGGGGCGCAATCACGACGGGCAAGAACCTTGCGATGACGCTGTTCGACCTGCTCGGCTATCACATCAAGGCGAATCCGAAATACGGTTCTGAGAAAAAGGGCCAGCCGACGACCTTTTATCTTTCGGCCGCGCCCGAACCGATCAAGATCAACTGCGAGTACTTCTACGTCGACGTCGTGCTGTCGCCGGACCCGAACGTGTTTCATCACACCAACGCGCTCGCGGGGCTGAAGGAAGGCGGCACGTTCATCATCCAGAGCGACCTTGCCGACCCCGAGAAAGTCTGGGCGGCGATACCGATCGCGTTCCAGCAGACCATCGTCGAGAAGAACATCCGCGTGTTCTTCCTCGATGCGTTCCGGATTGCCCGCGACGAGGCCACCGATCCCGACCTGCAGCTCCGCATGCAGGGCGTCGCGTTCCAGGGCGCGTTCTTCGCGGCATCGCCGGTGCTGCAGCAGCAGGGTCTCGACGACGCCGAGTTGCTCAAAGCCATTCGCGACCAGCTCGAGTACAAGTTCGGCGCCAAGGGTGCGCGCGTCGTCGAGGACAACATGCGCGTCGTCAAGCGCGGCTTCGACGAGGTCGTCGAGATCGTCGACAAGCCGTTTACGCTGAACGGCAGCGAAGCCTCGGCGGTGCCGGCCGAGCCTGACATCCCGGTCATGGTCAAGCGCCTGCCGCAGTCGAAGGCGCCGAAGACCGACATTCACCGTTTCTGGGAACAGACCGGCAACTTCTACGCGCGCGGCATGGGCAACGACAACCTGACCGACCCATTCATTGGCCTCGGCACGATGCCGGCCGTGACCTCGCTGTTCCGCGACATGACCGGTATCCGCTTCGAGCATCCCGAGTGGGTCGCCGAGAACTGCACGGGCTGCGGCGACTGCTACACGGTGTGCCCGGATACGGCGATCCCGGGCCTCGTCAACGAGGTGGGCCAGGTCCTCGACACGGTCGTCAAGCGAGTCAAGAAGAAAGGCAAGCCGACGGAGCACCTGCCACGCGCCGTAAGACAGATGGAGCGGCACCTGCGGGCCGGCATGAACGGCGCCGAGGAGAGTGAAGCGGTCGGCGGCCTCATCGAGGAGGCGATCGCGACGACGATCAAGGAAGCCGATGCCGGCGATCGCGACGCGCTGCGCGCCGAGTTCGACAGCTTCAGCGAGGAACTCGACGGCTTCCAGTTCGCGCTCTGCCGGCCGTACTACACGCTGCCCGAAAAACGCCAGGCGGGCGAAGGCGGACTGCTGTCGATCACGGTCGACCCGTACACCTGCAAAGGCTGCATGGAGTGTGTGAAGGTCTGCGACGACGACGCGCTCAGGCCCGCAACGCAGACGACCGAATCGATCGAACAGCTGCGCGAGCATTGGGACTTCTGGCTGGACCTGCCGACGACGCCGAAGAAGTACATCCGCGTCGACGACCTCGAGGAGCGCATTGGCGCGCTCGAGACGATCCTGCTCGACAAACAGAACTACCTGTCGTTCGCGAGCGGCGACGGCGCCTGCCTCGGCTGCTCCGAGAAGACCGTCATGCACCTGTTCGTCGCCACGGTCGAGGCGCTGATGCAGCCGCGCATCAAGGCCCACATCGAGAAGATCGACGAACTCGTTTCTGACCTGAAGCTGCTCGTGCAGTCGAAGCTCGTCGGCGAGATCGATCTCGGTGACACGCAGGAGATCGCCCGCGTCGTCAACGGCATCGGCGACGATGACGTTACGCTTGCGGGTATCGCCGAGCGTATCGAGGCGGACAAGGGCGCGCAGCCGATCGACCCGGCCTGGCTCAAGCGCGTGACCGGCCTGATCGGCGAACTCGAGACGCTCAAGTGGCGTTACACCGAGGGCACGACCGGCCAGGGTCGGGCGCGTATGGGTATGCTCAATGCCACGGGCTGCACGTCGGTCTGGGGCAGCACCTATCCGTTCAACCCGTATCCGTTCCCGTGGGCGAATCACCTGTTCCAGGATGCACCTTCGCTCGCGATGGGCGTCTTCGAAGGCCACATGTCGAAGATGGCCGAGGGCTTCAGGGCGATTCGCAAGGCCGAACTCGAAATTGCCGGCGACTACCGGCCGTCGCAGCATGACGAGTTCTTCACGTACTTCGACTGGCAGCAGTTCTCGGACGATGAGTTCAAGCTGTGCCCGCCGGTTGTCGCGGTCGGCGGCGACGGCGCGATGTACGACATCGGCTTCCAGAACCTGTCGCGGCTGATGATGTCCGGCAAGCCGATCAAGGTGCTCGTCGTCGACACGCAGGTGTACTCGAACACCGGCGGCCAGGCCTGCACGTCGGGCTTCCTGGGCCAGGTGTCCGACATGGCGCAGTTCGGCAAGGCGATCAAGGGCAAGCAGGAGGTGCGCAAGGAGATCGGCCTGGTCGGCATGGCGCATCGCACGACCTACGTGCTGCAGTCGACGATCTCGCACGCGAGCCACATGATCGAGGGCTTCATCGAGGGCCTGCTGGCGCGGCGCCCGGCACTGTTCAACCTGTACACGTCCTGCCAGCCCGAGCACGGCATCGGCGACGACATGGGCGAACACCAGGCGAGGCTCGCGGTCGAGTCGCGCGCCTACCCGCTGTTCCGCTACGACCCGGACAAGGGTCCGACGGCAGAGGAGTGCTTCGACCTGTCGGGGAACCCGGCGCCCGACGATACGTGGCCCACGTACACGCTCACGTACCGCGAGGGCTCGCGCGAGAAGACGATGGAGCTGCCGATGACGTTCGCGGACTTCGCGATCACCGAGGTGCGCTTCCGCAAGCACTTCCGCGTGGCGCCGCCCGATACCTGGAACGACAAGATGCTGCCGCTGCACGAGTTCCTCGATCTCGGCGAGGACGAACGCGAAGGCCGCTTCCCGTTCATCTGGAGCGTCGACCGGCAGAACCGCCTGAGCCGGCTGCTCGTCGACGAGTCGATGGTGCGCTCCTGCGAGGATCGCCGCGACTTCTGGCACATGCTGCGCGGCATCGCGGGTACGGATCGGCAAGCGCCCGATCTTGCCGTGGTCGAGGCACGTGTACGCGGCGAGGTCGTGCAGAAGATCGCCGCCGGGCTGGCGCAGTTTGCCGGCGACGCTGACGTCGAGGTAGCGGTGCCGGAAGCCGGCGCCGCGGTGGCCGAGTCCGCAGACGCGACTGCACCAGCCGCCGACGGCGACTACATGGCGCCATGGATCGACACCGACGACTGCACGGCCTGCGACGAATGCACGACGCTGAACCCGTCGATGTTCGAGTACAACGCCGACAAGAAGGCCGTGATCCGCGATCCCGATGCGGGTCCTTACAGCGATCTCGTCAAGGCGGCAGAGAAGTGCACCGCGCAGGTCATTCACCCGGGGCTGCCGCGTGACCGTTCGGCGGCCGACATCGACAAGTGGATCGCGCGCGGCGAGAAGTACAACTGACGATGGCCGTCCCGGTGTCACGCTACCCCACGTTTTCGCACGGCGTGCATCCGCCGGAGTCGAAGGACGACACGCGCGGGTTGCCGATCCGGCAGTTCCCGTTCGCGCCGTCGCTCGTGATCCCGCTGGCGCAGCACATCGGCAAACCGTCCGTGCCCGTGGTCCGCGAGGGCCAGGAAGTGGCGCGCGGCCAGCTGCTGGCCGAAGCGGACGGCTTCGTTTCTGTGCCACAGCATTCGCCGGCGTCGGGCGTCGTCCGGCGCATCGGCCTCGTACCGAGTATTGCCGGCAAGATGGTCACGGGCATCTATATCGAGCCGTTCCCGGGTTCATCTCAGGAGGTCGCGGAAGGCGAGCGCTGCGATCTCGATACCGCGACGCCCGACGAGATCATCGCGGCGATCCAGTCGGCCGGCGTGGTCGGACTGGGCGGCGCGGCGTTCCCGACGCACGTTAAGCTGCGGGCGCCCGAAGGCAAGCACATCGACACGCTGATCCTGAACGGAATCGAGTGCGAGCCCTACCTGACGACCGACCATCGCGTGATGCTCGAGCAGACGGCGGACGTGCACGTGGGCATCCGCTACCTGCTGAAGGCGACCGGCGCGGAGCGCGCGATCATCGGCATCGAGGCGAACAAGCTCGACGCCGCCGAGGCGCTCGAGGCGGCCATTCCGGAAGACCTGCCGGTCACGGTCGGGGTCGTGCAGGTCAAGTATCCGCAGGGCGCGGAGAAAATGCTGATTACCGCGCTGCTCGGCAGCGAGGTGCCGTCGGGCGGCCTGCCGGCGGATGTCGGTGCGGTGGTGGTCAACGTGGCGACCGCCGCGGAGATCGGCCGCCTGCTGCCGCACGGACGCGGCATCCAGGAGCGCGTCGTCACGCTGACCGGTCCGGCGGTCAGGCGCAAGGGCAACTACCGGATTCCGATCGGCACCCCACTCAGGTTTGCACTGGAGCACGTCGAGGCGAGCGAAGACGTCAGCCGCGTGTTCCTCGGCGGGCCGATGATGGGACAGGCGCTGTCGAGTCTCGATATCCCGATCACCAAGGGTACGTCAGGCTTCGTTGCGTTTACCGAACGCGAAACCGGCAGGCAGCCGCCCGAGTATCCGTGCATCCGCTGTGCCTACTGCGTCGATGCCTGCCCGATTCACCTGAATCCGTCGCAGCTCGGCCTGCTGGCGAAGATCGGCGACTACGAGCGCATGGCCGACGAGCTGCACCTGATGGACTGCTTCGAGTGCGGCTCGTGTTCCTACGTGTGCCCGTCGCACATCCCGCTCGTGCAGCGCTTCCGGCTCGCAAAGTCGGTGGTCCGCGAACGGAGAGCGGCCGAATGAGTGGCAAGACGCTGGACATCGACACTTCGCCGCATATCGCGAGCGGCGCCAGCGTCGACGCGATTATGCGCAACGTCGTCTACGCGCTATTGCCGGTGTGCGCATTCTCGGTATACGTGTTCGGGCTGACGGCGCTGGTTACGCTGGTCGCCGCTACCGTTGCCTGCGTCGCGACCGAGCACCTGTTGTCGCGTGCTCGTCGTTCGACCGTTGGCGACTGGTCGGTCGTCGTGACCGGGCTGCTTTACGGTCTCACCCTGCCGCCGGGTTTGCCGGTCTGGATGACGGTGCTCGGCGGCATCGTCGGCGTCGGCGTCGGCAAATTCCTGTTCGGCGGACTCGGCTACAACGCCTTCAACCCGGCGCTCGTCGGCCGCGCGTTCCTGCAGGCCGCGTTCCCGGTCTCGATGACGACCTGGTATCCGCCGCTCGGTGCGGAGCGCTTCACGGCGCTGCCGTCGTCGTCGCTGACGTTCCCGTTTGCGACGCCGACCTACGATGCGTTCTCCGGTGCAACGCCGCTCGCCGCGATGAAGTTCGACGGTAATGCGACCGCGACCGTCGATCTGTTGCTGGGCCTCACGGGCGGTTCGGTCGGCGAGACCAGCAGCCTGCTGATCGTCCTGGGCGGCCTGTACCTCATCGCACGCAATATGATGAACTGGCGCATCCCTGCCGCGATCCTCTCGACCGTGTACGTGCTGTCGGCCGTGTTGCACTGGCTGGCACCCGAAAGCTACCCGGGCCCGCTGTTCATGCTGTTCGCGGGCAGCCTGATGCTCGGCGCCGTCTTCATGGCGACCGACATGGTCGCCTCGCCAATGACGAGCGCCGGCTGCTGGCTGTACGGCGTGCTGATCGGCGCGCTCGTTGTCGTCATACGCCTGTGGGGCGGCCTTCCGGAGGGCGTCATGTATGCAATCCTGTTCGCGAACGCCGTATCGCCGCACATCGACGGGCTGATCCAGCCGCGCGTCTACGGGACGGCCGGACGAGGAGGTACCTGATGAGTAATCAACATCCACCGGCGTGGCCGATGTATCGCGCCCTCGTCGGCATTGGCATGCTGTGCGGCCTGCTGATCGCAATCGTGTACATCGGCACGGCGCCGGTCATTGCGCAGAACCGCGCCGAGGCGCTCGAGGCCGCCGTGTTCCGGGTCCTCGAGGGCGCGGAGCAGCGGGTCACGTTTGTGCGTGCCGAAGACGGCTTTGTCGTCGATGACGAGGCTACGGGTCCGGCTATTCACGCAGGCTACGACGCCGACGGCACGCTGGTCGGCATTGCGATCGAGGCGAGCGGGATGGGCTACGCCGACCTGATCACGGTGCTCTACGGCTACTCACCGGCGAAAGAGACGATCGTCGGCTTCCAGGTGCTCGGCAGCATGGAAACGCCGGGCCTCGGCGACAAGATTGCGAAGGACCCCCGTTTCCTCGCCAACTTCGAGGCGCTCGACGTGCGCCTCGACGAAAGTCGGCAGGCACTCGTCAACCGGGTAACCACCGTCAAGCAGGGCACGAAGACCGAGTCCTGGCAGGTCGACGGCATCACCGGCGCGACCATTTCGTCGGTTGCCGTCGGCGAGATCCTGGCGGCGAGCACGGCTGAATGGCTGCCGCTGATCGCGGCAAACCTGTCCGCGATCGAGGAGGGTGTCGGTGAAGACTGAGCCGTCCGCCGCGGACGAATTCGTCAAGGGGCTCTGGCGCGAGAACCCCGTGTTCGTGCAGGTGCTCGGCATGTGCCCGGTGCTCGCGGTCAGCAACACGGCCATGAACGCACTGGCCATGGGTCTCGCGACGACCTTCGTCATGTTCATGTCGAACACGCTGGTTGCAACGCTCCGACACGTGATTCCGAAACAGGTCCGCATCGCGACCTACATCCTGATCATCGCGACCTTCGTTACGATCGTCGACTACGCTATCGAGGCGATCAGCCTGGAGCTGCATGCCGCGCTCGGTGCGTTCATCGCGCTGATCGTCGTCAACTGCCTGATCCTCGGCCGCGCCGAGGCGTTCGCGTCGAAGCACACGGTGCCGAGGGCCATGCTCGACGGGCTCGGGATGGGCGTCGGCTTTACGTTTGCGCTGTTCTGCCTCGGCGCAGTCCGCGAGTTGCTTGGCAACGGTTCGCTGTTCGGGGTCGCGGTGCTGCCCGCGGCGTTCGAGCCCTGGATCGTCATGATTCTGCCCGGCGGCGGCTTCTTCACATTGGCGGCGTGGCTCTTGTTCATCAACTACCTGAAGCGTCGTGACGCCGAACGCGCCGCGCTCGCGGAGGCCGCGCGGTGAACGAGCAGCCGCTCTGGTCCATCTTCGTGAACGCGGCACTCGTGAACAATTTCGTGCTCGCGTACTTCCTGGGGATATGCCCGTTCCTCGGCGTATCGGCGAAGGTCGAGACCGCTGTGCGCATGGGCGGTGCCGTGACCTTCGTCATGCTCGTGAGCTCGGTTTGCGCGTTTGCGATCCACCGCATCCTGATTGCGATCGGTGCGCCGTTTCTGGAGCTGATCGCTTTCATCGCCGTCATCGCCTCGACCGTGCAGCTCGTAGAGATGTTCATCAAGAAGACGAGCCCGGCGCTGTTCCGCGCGCTCGGCATCTTCCTGCCGCTGATCACGACCAACTGCGCGATCCTGGGGCTGGCGCTGTTCCAGACCAATAAGGGCTACAACTTCGTCCAGGCCCTTTTCTACGCGCTGGGCGCCGGCGCCGGCTTCATGCTGGCGCTCTTATTGATGGCCGGCATCCGCGAGAAGCTGGAGTTCGCGGACATGCCCGATGCGGTGCAGGGCACGGCGATCGCCCTGATCGTGGCCGGCATCCTGTCGCTCACGTTCATGGGCTTCGGCGGACTGGGGGCCTGATGTCTATTGCTACGATCATGCTCGCCGTCCTGGGGCCACCGGCGCTCCTGGTCGGCTGGGTGCTGGTCCAGCACGCGTGGCGTCGGCACTTTCTATCGGGCGGCGAACAGGACGTTCTCGCGGTGCGCGGCCAATGTGGCCGCTGCAGCTGTACCACGCCCTGCAGCGAGCTGCTTGCCAAGGCCCGCAACACGACACAACAGACTTGAGGGAGATTGCAATGAGACTCGAGGACTACGACAAACGGCAGCGATTCGACGCGACCGTCGTATCGAGCAACCGAATCACGCCGGAGGAAAGCGACATCGAGGTGCGCGAACTCCTGCTCGAGGTCGCGCGCCCGAACTTCGGCTACGAGCCGGGGCAGAGCATCGGCGTGCTGACGCCCGGTGACGCGGCCTTCGGCACCGACGAGCACTTCCGTCTGTATAGCGTGGCCGATACTTCGTCGCGCGCTGCGGACAACCCCGTTATCGCGATCACGGTGCGCCGGGTGTCCTATATCGACGACTATTCCGGTGAGCGCTATGACGGCATCGCGTCGAACTATCTTTGCGACCTGCGCGACGGCGAAACGCTATCGATCACGGGGCCGTACGGCATCGCCTTCGAGGTTCCGGAGGACAGGGACGCCAACCTGCTACTGATCGGTTCGGGCACCGGTATCGCGCCGTTCCGGGCCTACGTCAAACACATCTATCAAAACGTCGGCGACTGGCGCGGCAAGGTCAGGCTCTTCTATGGCGCGCAGACGGGCCTCGAACACCTGTACATGAACGAGCACCGTGACGACTTCACTTTGTATTACGACGAAGACACGTTCGAGGCATTCAAGGCCCTGTCGCCGCGGCCGAACTGGGCCGACCCGATCGCATGGGACTACTGCCTGATGGAGCGTTCCGAGGAGATCGTCGAGATGCTCGACGATCCAAAAACCTACGTCTTCGTCGCCGGCCTCGAGCCGATCCGCGACGAGCTCGACAAGGTGTTCGCCGAGATCGTCGGTTCCGCCGAGAAATGGCAGCGCCGCCGCGCCGAAATGGTCGCAGGCGGCCGCTGGACCGAGCTGCTCTACTAGCGAGCGGCCAGGTAGTCCTTGCGGCTGGCGCCAAGCGACTCGCACGCGTCACCGCGCCAGCGCCAGCCCGTAATCGTGCCTGTCTCGTCGACGGCGAGCATGCGCTCGCAGACGACCTGCGGTACGCCGGGTTCCGCCAGGTAAGCCGGCGGCTCGGTTGAGCGGTCGCGCCAGATCAGCACGGTTTCGGCGCCGAAAGCCTGCTCCGCTTCGGGCTGGCCCCACGCCTCGAGGGCGATGCTCACGTGGTCGCCCTGCCAGCCGGCCATGTCGTTGCTCAAGGATGCGGTAGTGCCGCAGCCGACCAGGAGCGCCGAGAGCGCCGTCAGTGTCCAGATTGTGTGTTGCATCGTCCCCTTCCTTTGCGTTCGATGTATCTCTTTAATGCGTGAGCTACCCGATCGGTTTACCCGGCCACCAAAAAATCCGTGAAAACAGGACGCAGGCCAGACTTTTCCGGGGTTATGCTTGGTGTCCGCCAAGCCAACGGGGCGACCGTTTTGACATATCGAGTACCGACCGCCATTGCGAGCCTGTTTTATCTGCTCCTCGTTTTTCTCTTTGGCGGGCCCGCGGGCGCGCAGGAAGGTGCGGACGACCAACCCTGGTATCCGCGCACGCTGACCAGCGACAAGGGCAGCGCGGTGATTCACGCGCCGCAGATCGACGCCTGGCACGAATTTGAGACGATCACGGCCTGGGTCGCGTTCGAGATCACCCGCGCGGGCGATGACAGGACTTTCGTCGGCTCGCTCAACTTCACTGCGCAGACCGACACGGATATCGCGGCGCGCGAGGTGTTGATTCACGACGTCGAGATCGATGCGATGAGCATCCGGGGGCTGGACAAGACCGCGGTCGAGTACGAGCTGATCCGGGACGGCTTCACGGCCATGTCGCGCAAGCTCCCGCTCGATCTCGTGCTCGAGTACCTGCCCGAAGACATGCCGGTTTCAGGCGAGAGCGGGCTGGGCGTCGAACCGCCGGCAATCTTCGTCTCGGAAACGCCTGCGATCCTGGTGACGGTCGATGCGGAGCCCGTGATCCTGCCGGTCGAGGGCACCGAGCTGCGCTTCGTGCTGAATACCCCGTGGGACATCCTGCAGGCCGGCGAAGGCGGGCCGTTTCTGCTTTGCCTGGAGGGCACCTGGCTCACGGCGCCGGCGCTCGATGCGGCCGAGTGGACCTGGGCGCGCGAACTCCCGGCGGAACTGTCGGCGCTGCCAGCCACGCGAAACTGGGATCGCGTACGCGATTGCCTGCCGGAGACACTCGCGCGTCCGCCGGTGCCTGACACGCCGCCGCCGGGGGTGTTCTACTCGACGTCGCCGGCCGAGCTGCTGCTGTTCACGGGCAAACCCGATTGGCAGGGAATCGGGCAGGGCGGCCTGCTCTACGCCGCAAACACGGAGCAGGAGCTGTTTCGCGTCGGCGGCAACTACTACCTGCTGCTGAGCGGGCGCTGGTTCCGCGCGGTCTCGCTCGATGGCCCGTGGACGATCGAACGATCATTGCCTGATGCGTTCCAGACGATTCCGGACGGCGAGAATCAGCCGAAGAGCTACGTTCGCGCCAGTGTGCCGGGTACCCGCGAAGCCTCGGAGGCAGCGCTGGTCGCATCCATCCCGCGCAAGGCCGCGATACAGCGCGGCAGTGAGGACGCGCTCGACCTCGAGGTCAGCTATGCCGGTGAGCCGCAGTTCGTTCCCATCGAAGACACCGGCATCGAAATGGCCATCAATACGAGCTTCCAGGTGCTGCGCTACGAGGGCGTCTACTACCTCTGCCACAACGCCACGTGGCTGACGGCGTTTTCGGCGGAGGGTCCGTGGACATTCGCCGACTCGATCCCGGATGCGTTTGCGACGATTCCGCCGAGCTCGCCGGCCTACAACACGACCTTCGTAAAAATTGAGAACGCCGACAGCGACAACGTCTACTACGCCTACAAGCCGGGATATGAGCAGGCCTACGTGACCGAGGAAGAGACCGTCGTATACGGCTCCGGCTACGACAATTCCGCCATAACGATTGCGATTGCCTATGGTTTCTACAGCGGCGGCTACGGCTACCCGTATTACTGGTGGCCGCCGACCTACGGCTACGGCTCGTGGTACGACCCGGGCACCGGGCGTTACGGCGAGGCGATCGTCGGCTACGGCCCGTACGGTGCCGCCGGCAGCGCGGCGGTCTACAACCCGGAGACCGGGGTCTACGGCCGCGGCCGGGGCGTCTGGGACAGCGACGAGTTCGCCGGCCGCGGCTACGTCTATAACCCGAACACGAACACGAGCATCGCGCGCAATCGCTACATCGACTTCGAGGACAACGAGGGCTGGAGCCAGCGCGTGGCACGCCGCGGGGACGAATGGCGCTACACCGAAAGCGAGTGGCAGGACGGGCGCATGCGCACGGACTTCGAATCGTCTCGCGGCACCGAAGGCACCTTCTATCGCGAGCGCCAGGGCGACAGCGTCGTCAGCGAAGGCACGATAAGCCGCGGCGGCGAGTCGGCCACGTTCGAATCGACACGCGAGCGCGAAGGTGATGCGATCGTTTCCGAGGGTTCGATTACCGGTGATGATCGATCAGCCAGCTTCGAGAGCGCCAGGTCCGACGGCCAGCTGGCCGGCAATATCGAGGGCTCCGAGGGCGGCTCCGGCAGCTTCGATCGTCAGCTCGAGGACGGCGAGATCACGGGCGGCGGGACGTTCACGAAGGACGGCAGGACGATCGAAACCGACGTCACTCGCGATGCCGAGGGCGTCACGCGCGAGTTCGAGTCGAGCTCCGGCGGCCAGGGCGTGAGCCGGCGCAGCGGTGAGGACTCGGGCTTCGTCTACGAGTCGGGCACGGGCGACATGTACGCCGGGCGTGACGGCAACGTGTACCGGAAGACCGAGGACGGCTGGTCAGAAGTGCAAAACCCGCGCACCGGATCGGCAGGGACGACATCGACAGAGCGAAACGCCGATCGGTCGGCGGCCCGCGAGCGATCGCAGCAGTCCTACGACTACAGCCGCAATCTCGAGCGCGACTACCAGAGTCGCCAACGCGGCTACGAGCGCTACGACCGGCATCGCGCGTCCGGCGGGCAGATGCCTCGGAATCGGGCAGAATTCCAGCGCCGTCGCCGGCGCTAGCTGCGCCTAGAAACCGAAAGCGAAAGAGGCGCCGAGGACGTACACTTGCTCACCGTCGACGAAGTCGACGCTCAGGCTCGGTACGATCAGCGTCGACTCGGTTTCGATCTCGTAGCCGACCGTCAGCCGGACGAGTTCCTCGGTGTCTTCCTCGCCCCGCTCGACGCCCGGCGCAACGGCAAACACCCAGTCGTCGACCGAGTAGGCCAGCGGTACCGCAAAGACCCAGAAATCGAAGTCGCCCCAGGTGCGCTCGGCAACGAGGCCAATGCCGAACCTGTCGGTGACGTGGCGTCCGTACTCGAGGCCGAGCGCGGCGCCGTTCTCGCGGCGCTCGTGGGTAATGCCGACGAAGATGCCGATCTCGTTCTTGTGGTTTTCTTCGTGTTCCTCGAAGTCCGCGATGGCCGCGATCGGCGTCAGGAGCAATACGAGGCTGAGCAAACGGGCGGCGTACAAGGGCATTCCCCGACAAGTCTTGAGGCTTAACTCTACAACATCGTCAGCAAGCCTGCGTTTGCTAAACTTGAAGGCAATATCGAAAACCTGTTGACTCGATGGGGTACCCAATAATGAAAAAGAAGATCGTCGTACTGATGGCAGCCGGCCTGCCACTGGTGGCGCATGCCCAGGGCCAGTCGCTGGCGTCGACCATGGAGATGTACGTGTTCCCGGCCGAGGGCCAGGAAACGTCGCAGCAGTCGAAGGACGAGGCCGAATGCTACGAATGGGGCGGTTGCCAATACCGGCACGGACCCGTTCGAGCTCGGCAAGCAGGAGGACATGGACGCCCAGCAGGCGCAGGCTGATCAGCAGGCGGCGGAACAGGCAGGCCGTGGCTCTGGCGCACGCGGTGCCGTGCGCGGTGCTGCAGCGGGCGCACTGATCGGTGAAATCGCGAACGACGATGCCAGCGAGGGCGCGGCATGGGGCGCCGCGGCCGGCGCGATTCGCGGCCGCCGGCAGGGCCGGCAGGCGCAACAGCAGGCACAGCAGCAGGCGGCCCAGCAGGCCGATCAGCGGGAGGAGGCGACGGCGCAGCAGCTAAAGAACTTCAAGAATGCCTTTAGCGTTTGTCTCGAGGCAAAAGACTACATGGTCAAGTACTAGCCGACAGGAAGGAGAAAAACAATGAAAAGACTGTTTGCATGCCTCGCCGGCCTGTTGGTGACATCCGCTGCATTCGCGGAAGACATTACCGACGTTGACCGTATCCTCTGTGCCGCCGGCCAGGCGCAGATCTGCCTCGAGACCGGCGACTGCTACGCGGCGACGCCCTACGAGCTGTCGATACCCGACTTCATCATTATCGATACGAAGAAGAAGACCGTGTCGACCACCGAGGCCAGCGGCGCGAGCCGCTCGTCGCCTTTCAGTGCGGTAACGCGCAAAGAAGGCCTCCTGCATCTGCAAGGTATCGAGGACGAGCGCGCGTTCAGCTTCGTGATCGATGAGCTAACGGGCCGGCTGACCGCCGCGATCGCCCGTGACGGCCTTTCCGTAACGGTATTCGGTGCCTGCACCGATGCGGACGTCAAGTAAGCTCATTGTCTTTGCGGCGCTCGCGCTGGCGAGCGCGTCTGCGCAGGCAGCCGGCGATCCGCTGTTCGCCGACGACACGACGGTCGACGTCACGCTGACGGCGCCGTTCTACACACTCGTGCGCAAGCGGCCCCGCGAGGAGTACCTGCCCGGCTCGTTCAAGTACACCGATTCGGACGGCAACGAGGTTGAACTCTACGTCGGCGTGCGGACGCGCGGCCACTTCCGCCACCAGACCTGCGACTTTCCGCCACTGCGGCTGAACTTCAAGAAGTCGAAGACGAAGGGGACGCTGCTGGAGGGCCAGGACAAAGTGAAGCTGGTCGTGCACTGCGACAACTCGAGTCGCTACGAACAGGGCATCCTGCGCGAGTATCTCGCGTATCGGGTGCTGAACCTGTTCACGGACCAGAGTTTCCGCGTCCGTCTCCTCCGCGTGACCTACGTCGACAGCGAGGAGCGCCGCAAGCCGCAGACGCGCTACGCGTTTTTTATCGAGCACAAGTCGCGGCTCGCGAAACGAATCGGGCAGCCACCGCTGCTCATCGAAGAGACAGATGTACGTGCTCTCGAGTCCGCGCACCTGAACCTGACCTCCGTGTTCCAGTTTTTCATCGCCAACACCGACTTCTCGCCGATTGCCGGCCCGCCGGACAGCATCTGCTGCCACAACTACGTGCTTTTCGGTGAAGAGGGAAAGCCGATTACGGCGATCCCTTACGACTTCGACCAGTCGGGTTTTGTCGACGCGCCCTACGCCGCCCCGGACGCGCGTTTCCGGATCCGGACGGTATCGCAGCGCCTGTATCGCGGCCGCTGCATGAACAATGACGAGATGGCGAATTCCATCGAGGCGTTCCGCGAAAAGCGCGCCGAGATCGAGGCGCTGATTAACAACCAGGAAGGTGCCACCGAAGGAACCCGCAAGCGGCTCCTGAAGTTCATCGAGCGTTACTACGCGATGACGAGCACGCCCGAGATCGTGGAGCGGCGGCTGGCCAGGGATTGCACCGGGCCACCGAGTTAGGGTCTCGGCACGCGCCGCTCAGCCGATCGTCTCTTCGAACAGTCTGAGCCAGTTCAGGCCAAGCAGACGTTCCATGTCCTTGTCTTTCCAGCCGCGCTTGTCGAGAACCTCGACCAGGTTGCGGTAGCGGTCCGTCGTGTCGAGCTCGGGGATCCACGGCGGCCAGCGCAATTCGTAGCTCGGTTTGAACACGACCGTTCGCGGCTCGTACCAGTTCTCGTAGGTCGCCCACGGCGAGATGCCCTGCGGCGGGAAGTCGGTCGAGATACCCACATGCTCAATGCCGGCGATCGAGACCGCGTGGTCGATGTGATCCGCGTAGGTTTCGATCGTTGATTCGCCGCCCGGGTCCGGGCCGATGAAGTAGCCGAGGGCGATCATGCCGACGACGCCGCCCTTCTCGGCACAGGCGCGAATCTGCTCGTCGGTCTTGGCACGGGGGTGGCCCGAGCGGACCGAATCGCACATCGTGTGCGTCATTGCCACGGGCTTCTTCGAGAACTCGATGCCGTCAAACGTCGTCTGCGGCCCGCAGTGCGACAGGTCGATGAGCACACCGAGCTTGTTGGCACGTTCGACGACTTCGAGGCCGAAGTCGGAAAGCCCGGCGTTGGTACGCTCGAGGCAGCCGTCGCCAACAAGGTTGCGGAAGTTGTAAGTTAGCTGGAAGCAGCGCATGCCCAGCGCGTGCAGGGCATCGACGTTTTCGATTTCGCCTTCGAGCATGATCGTGTCCTGAAAGTTCATCATCACGGCCGTGCGCCCCGACTTCCTGGCTTTCCTGAAGTCGTCGGCCTCCAACGCCAGCAGCAGCGTGTCAGGGTTCTCGTCGACCCGCGTGCGCCATTCGACGAGCGCGTCGATCGCGGTCTGCAGGTTCCGGCGCGGCAGGCTTTCGATGATGCCGGAGTAGTTCGCGGCCTTGAGTGCCTCGAACACGGAATCGCCCCAGTCGCGGCCGAAACACAGCGCGTCGATGATCAGCCAGTCATCGTACTTCTTGCGCGGATCGGCGCTGGCGATGGTCGGCGCAGCCGTAGCGGCCGCTGCCGCGGCCATTAGCTTGAGCGTATCCCTGCGTGTCGTCACTGCCGGCCCCCTGATCCCCAATGAACAGCACAGTTCTACCATGAACGACTGGCCTTGCGACACTTCTGGTACACGCCGCGGGCCGTCCAGTTTAGAATCTGGGGCCGCTCCGGCGAGCGGCCCTTTTATTGCTTTGCGAATCACAATAATGAAGCTCCTCAAGGAACCCCTGGTTCACTTCCTCTTGATCGGCGTGGCGCTGTTTGTCCTGTTCGACGTCGTCGGCAGCGAAGACGCCGCTTATGACAGCAAGGTCATCGTCGTCGATCGCGACGCCCTGCTCACTTTCGTCCAGTTCCGGACCCGCGCCTTCGAGCCGCGGGTCGCGGCGGAGCGCCTGGATGCGCTTACGCCTGCGGAACTCGAACGCATGATCGATGACTACGTGCGTGAGGAAGCTTTGCACCGCGAAGCGCTGGCGCTCGGCATGGACGAGAACGACTATGTCATCAAGCGTCGTCTGATCCAGTCGATCGAGTTCATCACCAACGGTTTCGTTACGGCGGCGACCGAGGTGAGCGAAGCCGATCTCGAAGAATACTTCGAGGCGAATGCGTCGAACTACTACATCGCCCCTTACGCGACCTTCACGCACGTCTACTTCAATGCGGACAATCGCTCGCGGGAGGAGGCGACGTCACTGGCCGACGCCAAACTGGCCGAGCTGAACGAGCAGCGCGTGCAGTTCAGCGACGCACCCCGCCATGGCGAGCGGTTTCCCTATTTCGTCAACTACGTCGAGCGCGAGCCGACCTTCGTCGCGAGTCATTTCGGCGAGCCCATGGCCGAGGCCGTGTTCGAACTCGAGCCTGGCGACCGCTGGCACGGACCATTCCAGTCCGCCTACGGCGTGCACCTGGTCATGCTGACGCGCAAGCAGGAAGGGCGGCTGCCCGAGCTCGACGAAGTCGTCGAAAGCGTGCGCGTCGATGCGGAGCGCGAGGCTGTCGACGAGCAGCAGGACAGAGCGATCCGGGCGATCGTGGACACCTACGAGGTACGGCGCGACCTCGTGGCGCCGGCAGAGGCGACCGAGTCACCGTGATCCGGGCGTTCCTTGCAGCGGCCGTGTGCCTCGTCGCCGTCTCGGCGACGGCCCACGACGCGCGGCCGAACTATGTACAGGTGACGGAAACGGCGACCAACCAGTTCGCGGTCTCGTGGAAGGTGCCCGCCTCGGTTCCAGGCGGCGCGTTGCCGTATCCGACCTTCCCCGATACGTGCACGGCCGAGCGCGAGCCGGCCTGGCAGCAGGCGGGCGGAGAGTATGTCGGCCAGCAGAGTTTTCGCTGCTCGGAGCCGCTGTCGGGCAAGACGCTCGGCATCGAGTTCCCGATCATCAATCCGTCCTTGTCGACGCTGTACAAACTGCGTCTCCTGAACGGTGAAGAACACCTCGAGATCCTGAAGCCCAGCGAAACGGAGTGGATCGTCCCGGACGCCGAGAACCGTTTCGCCGTGGCCACCCAGTACACCTGGTTGGGAATCGAGCATATCTGGATCGGCATCGATCACCTGCTGTTCGTCGCCTGCCTGGTGTTCATTGCGCGGACCCCGCGGCGCCTGCTGATCACGATCACGGGATTCACGGTTGCGCACTCGATCACGCTGGCCCTGTCCGCGCTCGACATGGTGCGCATCCCGACGCCGCCGGTCGAGGCTGCCATCGCGCTGAGCGTGGTATTCATGGCCTGGGAGATCGTGCGCGACCGGCCTGATTCGCTGACGCGCCGTTTCCCGGTTGTCGTGTCGTCGTCATTCGGCCTGCTGCATGGCTTCGGTTTCGCGGCCGTGCTGCGCGACATCGGGCTGCCGCAGACGGAGCTGCCGACGGCACTCCTGTTCTTCAATATCGGCGTCGAGATCGGCCAGATCCTGTTCGTCCTCGCACTGCTCTCCGGCTACTGGCTGCTGAAGCCCTTGCTCGCGCGGCTGCTGCGGTCGGGCGCCGACGGTACCGTGCACTGGTCGTCCATGACCGTACCGGCCAGCTACGTCATCGGCTGTATCGCGAGCTACTGGATGGTCGGCCGCGTGGCCTCCTTCTGGGCGTAACGCCGGTACGCGAATCTACGTAGCGCGGCGAGTGGCTGCGGGTGACATCATTGAGGGCCGGCACGATGCAGAGGTCCCGCCATGAACGACAACGCATCTCCGCAGGAGAGCCTCGACCTGCTGGTTGTCGCGCAGCAGCAGTTCGATCGCGCACTGACCTGGGCTGGCGAGCTCAAGACCGGTCTCGTCGACTACCTGAAAAACCCCAAGCGCACGGTGCACGTGCGCTTCTCGCTCACCCTCGACGACGAGACCGTTCGATCCTTTCACGGCTTCCGCGTGTTGCACAATCGTGCACGCGGTCCCGGCAAGGGCGGCATCCGCTATCACCCGGACGTCACCGAGCACGAAGTTGCTGCCCTGGCTGCGTTCATGACCTGGAAGACCGCAATCGTCGACGTACCCTTCGGCGGTGCAAAGGGCGGCGTGGTGTGCAACCCGAAGGAACTGAGCCGCGCCGAGCTGCGGCGCATCACCCGTAGTTTCGTCATCGAACTCGGCAATACGATTGGTCCGCATACGGATATTCCGGCGCCGGACGTCTATACCGACTCGCAGACCATGGCCTGGATCTACGACACCTTTGACGTGCTCCACCCGGGGCACAACAATCGCGCGGTCGTGACCGGCAAGCCGATCGAACTCGGCGGATCGGTGGGACGGGACGCGGCGACCGGCCGCGGCTGCCTCAACGCCACGGAGCGCCTGCTGGGCGACAGCATCGTCGATGGACTCGATAGCATCGCCGGCGCGACCGTGGCGATCCAGGGACTCGGCCAGGTGGGCGCGACGGCGATGGAGCTGTTTCACGAACGCGGGGCAAAGGTCGTCGCGGTCAGCGACTCGAAGGGCGGCATTGCGGACCCGAACGGCCTCGATCCCGAGGCGGTCATGGCGCACAAGCAGGAGACCGGCAGCGTCGTCGGATTGCCCGAGGTCATGACGATCACGAACGAGGACCTGCTGGCCGTCGACTGCGACATCCTGATCCCGGCGGCGCTCGAGTGCGTGCTGCACAGCGGCAATGCCGCCGACGTCAAAGCCAGGCTGGTGGTTGAGGCCGCCAACGGCCCCACCACGCCTGCCGCCGACGAAATCCTGCGCGACAACGGTGTGGTCGTGTTGCCCGACATCGTTGCAAACGGCGGCGGTGTCGTCGTGAGCTACTTCGAGTGGGTGCAGAACCTCGAGAACCAGCAGTGGTCACTGGAACGCGTCGAGGAGCGCCTGGAGACGAAGATGCATCGGGCCGTGGACGAGATGGCCGCCATGTATCGCGAGATCCTGGATGGCAACGACCATGACGATGGAACGATTCCGGTGCTGCGTGACGCGGCGCTCGTCGTCGCGATCCGGCGCCTGTCCGACGTCGTGTTGCAGCGCGATATCTGGATGTAGCGGTCAGGCTTTGGCGCTGTCGATCAGCGTCGCCTCGAGGTCCTCGACGACCGCGCGCATCAGGTTCGTCTTCTCGTAGACCTCGACCTGCCGGCGGTAGTCCGGACCGGTCTCCAACAGGTTCGATGCCAGCTCGAGCCCGGCCGTCTCGTCATGCTTCGCCGCCGTGTCGCGACTCAGCTCGATCAGGTCGGCCGCGACTTCGCGCAGCGGCCGCCGGTCGCCGTCGCGGTTGATGATGAAGTCCGCCTCGAGTCCCAGGTGGGCTGCACGATAGCGATTCTCCCGCTCTATCCAGTGGGGCAGATCCTGCGGCAGCAGCTCTGCCGTTTCGCCGGCCTCCGCGTCGGCAAGCGTCAGCATGAGTGCGCGAGCGAGTGACGTCACCGCGTGCACGCTGTGCAGGCTGGACACGGAGTCCATCGCGCGCAGCTCGAGCGTGCCGAAATCCGGGTGCGGGCGAATGTCCCAGTGAATGTCCTTGAAGCCCTGGATTGCACCGCCGCGCATCGCCGCGTTCAGGAAGCCGTCGAAGGTCGCCCAGTCCGGGAAGCGGGTCGGGATGCCGTAGTTCGGCGCCGCCGCGAGGATACGGTGCCGGTACGCGGCGTGTCCGGTGTCATGTCCGCGCCAGAACGGTGAGTTCGCCGACAGCGCCATGAAAATGGGGACCGCAGGAATCAGCTGCGACATCACGTGCATTGCCTCGTCGCCCGAGCGCAGCCCGACGTGGACGTGGGTGCTGAACGTGATCTGCGTGTAGGACAGCAGGCCGGCCCCGGCTGCCAGCCGCTTGTAGCGCGGCAGCGGCGTTATCAATG
>JASJBG010000173.1 GCA_030066625.1 Woeseiaceae bacterium | reverse complement strand
GAGCCCTCGTCGCTGCAGGCCGACGCGTACCGCAAAATCGACGCGCTGGTCGAGTCCGAGGCGATTTCCGCCGAAGATGCGGACAAATTCAAGGCTGCTGCCGACGCGGCACTGATGGACGGACTGCAGCCTGCCTACGACCGGCTGATCGCCTGGTTCCAGGACGACATGGCAAACGCCGCTGAGGATGCGCAGGGCGTCGACGCGCTGCCGAACGGCAGGGCCTACTACGATCGCAGGCTCGCCTCGTTCACTACGACGGCGCTGACCGCCGACGAGATCTATCGCATCGGCATGGCCGAAGTGGCCCGGCTGCGCGGCGAGATGGAGGCCGTGAAGCGCGAGGTGGGCTTCGAAGGTGAACTCGCAGATTTCTTCGACTTCGTGCGTGAAGACGATCAGTTCTTCTTCTCCAACGATGATGCCGGCCGACAGGCCTATATGGACGCGGTGGAGGAACGGCTGGCCTTCATCAACGAGCGCCTGCCAGACTACTTCGGCCTGCTGCCGAAGGCGGAGCTTACAGTGAAGCGCGTAGAGCCCTACCGCGAGCAGGACGGTGCGGCACAGCACTACTTCCCGGGCACGCCGGACGGCACACGCCCAGGCATCTACTACATGCACCTGTCGGACATGAAGGCGATGCCGATCCCGCAGCTCGAGGTCATCGCCTACCACGAAGGCAATCCGGGACACCATATGCAGATCTCGATTGCGCAGGAACTCGAGGACACACCCACGTTTCGCACGCAGGCGAACTTCGGTGCCTACGCTGAGGGCTGGGGCCTTTACGCCGAACTGCTGGCGAAGGAGATGGGCGGGTATGACGATCTGTACTCCGAGTTCGGCCGGCTGAGCAGCGAAATGTGGCGCGCGCTTCGACTCGTTGTCGACACGGGGCTGCACAGCAAGGGCTGGACGCGCCAGCAGGCGATCGACTTCATGATGGAGAATTCGGCAGAGCCGCTGCCGAGCGTTGAATCCGAGGTCGAGCGCTATATTGTGCTCGCTGGGCAGGCGACCTCGTACAAGGTCGGCATGATCAAGATCCTCGAGCTGCGTGCGAGGGCCGAGGAGACCCTCGGCGACAAGTTCGATATCAGCGCCTTCCATGACACCGTGCTCGGCGGCGGTGCGGTACCGCTCGAAGTACTCGAGCGTCGCGTCGACAACTGGATAGCATCCGTACAGGCGGGGTAGTGCAACAGCGGCTCGGGCTGACGGCAGTTGTCGTCCGCGACTATGACGAAGCGATCGCCTTCTATGTCGACACGCTGGGCTTCGAACTCATCGAGGACACGTACCAGCCCGAGCAGGACAAACGCTGGGTCGTGGTCGCACCGCGCGGTGCGACCGAGTCCCGTGTCCTGCTGGCGCGCGCGACGAACGAGGAACAGGCGTCACGCATCGGCAACCAGACCGGCGGTCGCGTGTTCCTGTTCCTGTACACGGACGATTTCTGGCGCGACTACGAAGCGTATTCCGCGAGAGGCGTGAACTTCGTGCGTAAGCCAGCGGAAGAGGAGTACGGAATCGTCGCCGTTTTCGAGGACCTGTACGGCAATCGCTGGGATCTCGTAGAACCTCGTTGAGCTAGTCTCGGTCGCCCAGCACGTACAACAGGCGTTCCGCGTCGTTCTCGACGATGCGGCGGCACTCGGCGTTTGATCCTCGCCCTGTGTACGGTAGCATTCTCATATACAGGACGTGCAGTCCGTCGCGCTTTTCGACGAAGCCGATCGACTTGTCCCATTGCTCCGGGCTGCTGCCGAAGCGAATTTGTTTCGGAGGCTGCATGTCGACAACGTACATTCCGCCCTCGTTTTTGGGCCCGGCGTTTATCTCGGTGCCGGGCGCAAGCTCGACGCCCGGGGGAATGGACGGGGAGGTCCAGGCAACGTAGCCGAACCTGTCAGGGGCAATTAGCCTGCGCCATGCTTCTTCGATATCGAGACCGACAACCCGTTCGGCCATGAACAGGTCTATTTTCCCCAGTCGGGACTTTCGATAGAAATGAGCGCCAATGAACCACGACGCGGCAACACCCAGCGCTGCCAGCAGTATGCTCAACACGACCTGTCCCATCTGCCCCATCTCAGGCTCCGGCCGCGATACCGGACTACCAGCTGTTTCTCAGCTCGCGCAGCTTCAAAAACACGGTCCGCGCATCGGGCGAGTCGCCGATCTCGGGGTACTGCACCTGAAGCTCTGCGATGACCGACGGGCTGTCGAGCCGGAAGAAGGTATTGATGTCGCGTTCCTGCGCGAGGGTCGTGACCAGCGCATCGTCCGGGTCCTGGTTGGCGTAGGCCGTCAGCATCTGCCGCGCGGTCTCATTGTCCGGCTCGCGATCGAGCGTGAACTGCAGGTTGTTCACCAGGTAGTCGTGCCCCGGGTAGATCCGCGTATCCTCGTCGAGCTTTGCGAGCTGGTTCTCGAAGGTTTCGTAGAGCTCCTCGGGGTGACCGCCGTTGTGGCAGTTGCCGGCGCCCGCATTGAACAGCGTGTCGCCGCTGAACAGGGCCGGCTGGTCCGTATGCGACAGCAGGCAGATATGGCTCATCGTGTGCCCCGGCGTATCGAGGCACTCGAGTTCGACCGTCCTGCCGACCTTGATCACGTCGCCGGCGCCCACGCCCCGGTCCATGTTCGGGATGCGGGCCCTGGCGTTCTTGTGCGCAATCAGTTTCGCGCCGGTCGCCGCGATCATGCCCTTGTTGCCGCCGGTGTGGTCGCCGTGTTCGTGCGTGTTCAGGACCTGGGTAATCGTCCAGCCCCTGTCCGCCGCGACGGCAAGGCATTTTTTGTGGTCGAGCGGGTCGATCGCGAGCGCTTCGCCGGTCTCGGGACAGGCGATCAGGTAGTTGAAGTTCCGGTAGGCGTTACCGGTCCAGACCTGCTCGACGATCATGGCGATTCGGCCGCGCTCTCGCTGCTGTCGCGGTCAAAGACCCGTTCGCCGCCGACCCAGGTCTGCAGGACCTCGATGTCGTCGATCTCGCTCGCCGGGCACTCGAAGTAGTCGCGATCGACAACGATGAAGTCGGCCCATTTGCCGGGCTCGAGCGATCCGAGTACGTCTTCCTGGTGAGCGGCGAAGGCCGCAGCCAGCGTGAACGAGTGCAGCGCCTCGGCGCGCGTCAGCGACTCCTCCGGGTACCAGCCGCCCTCGGGCATGCCACCGCGGTCCTGGCGGGTAACGGCAGCGTACAGGCCCAGGAACGGGTTCGACAGTTCGACCGGGAAATCCGAACCGCTCGCAAGCACCGCGCCGGACTCGAGCAGCTTGCGCCAGGCGTAGCCGCCCGCGATGCGCTGGGAACCGATGCGGTCTTCAGCCATGTTCATGTCGCTGGTCGCGTGGATCGGCTGCACCGAGGCGATGACGCCTAGTTCGGCGAAACGCGGGATATCCTCGATAGCGATGATCTGTGCATGCTCGATGCGATTTCGGAGCGGCGATGGTTTGCCGCCCTGGGCCTTTTCGAAGGCATCGAGGGCCATGCGGTTGGCGAGATCGCCGATCGCGTGGACGCCGACCTGGAAGCCCATGTCGTTGGCTTTCTTGACGAAGCCATCCAGCTCCTCCTGGGTCCAGAACGGCAGGCCACGATTCTCGGCGTCGTCGGAGTAGGGCTCGATCATCGCGGCGCCGCGGCTGCCCAGCGCGCCGTCCGAGTAGAGCTTGACGGACTGGATGTCGAGACGGTCCTCGGCATAGCCTTTGAGCGGCTTGCCCATTGCGTCGAGATTGGCGCCGGTATCCCTGATCATTGCGTAGACGCGCATGTCGAGTTCGTCGTTGTCGGCCATCGAGATCAGGACCTCGGCCTCGGTGATGTTGACGCCCGCGTCGTGCATGCCGGTCATGCCGAGCGCGACCAGCGATTCAATGGCTTTGAGATACGCCTGGCGCATTTCTTCACGCGTCGGTTTCGGCAGGTGCTGCGTGACCAGCCCCATGGCCTTGTCGATGAGGACGCCCGTCGCTTTGCCGTTGTCGTCACGGATGATCTTGCCACCGATCGGATCGGGCGTGTCGTCGTCGATGCCGGCAATCTCGAGCGCCTTGCTGTTCGCCCAGCCCGCGTGCCCATCGATTCGCCGCAGCCAGACCGGGCGGTCGGCGACGTCGTCGTCGATGTCGGCGGCGGTGGGGAACTCCTTGACGGTCCAGAGCACCTGGTTCCAGCCGCGGCCCTGGATCCACGGCGCGCTCGGGCTCGCTTTGGCGAAAGCGGCGATCTTGGCGACGGATTCCTCGAGCGAGGGCGTTCCGGCGAGATCCAGGCTGATCGCGAGGAAGCCCTGGCTGTAAAGGTGAGCATGTGCATCGACGAGACCGGGCAGCACGAAGCGGCCGTTGCCATTTATCTTGCGAGCGTCCGGATAATCGCCGACCAGGTCTTCGTCGCCGGTAGCGAGCACGCGGCCGTCGTCATCGAACGCGAGTGCCGTGAATTCGACGATGCCATCGTCGGTCGAGGTATAGCCGGTCACGTTGTGAACGAGGGTATCGGCCGCCGTGGCGGCCGATAGCATGGCGCCGGCAAGCAGCGTGGCAAAAACGCCTGTGCGATGGATCTGGGTGTTCAACGGGCTCTTACCTGTGTTATGCGTTAGGCAGCCAATTGTAAGGGATAAGCCGTGAGAGCACTCAGTTTCCGGGTAGACAACCGCGCGAGCTACGGCATCGAGCTTGCCGATGGCGTCCACGAGGCCAGCGTCGGCTTTCGTGAACGGTACAAAGACCTGCGCGCGGTGCTCGACGGAGGCGCTCTCGGCGACCTCGCCGGCGAGGTCGAGGCCGCAGGCATCGACCCCTCGCGCATCGAATACCTGCCGACGATCCCGAATCCCGACAAGGTGATCTGCGTCGGCGTCAATTACCGGCCGCACATCGAGGAGATGGGTCGGGAAGTCCCTGAGTACCCGGTCCTGTTCGTTCGGTTTTCGGGAAGCCTGGTCGGACACGGCCAGCCGCTGGTCCATCCCGGCGTGTCGGGGCAATATGACTTCGAGGGCGAGATCGCCGTGGTCATCGGCCAGCGCGCGCGGCGCGTCAGCCGTGAGCAGGCGCTCGGGGTCGTGGCCGGCTACGTGCCGTTCATGGACGGCTCGGTGCGAGACTGGCAGCGGCACACGATCCAGTTCACGGCGGGCAAGAACTTCGCTCGCTCGGGCGCCGTCGGCCCCTGCCTGGTGACCCCCGACGAGCTTGGCGATCTGGCCGAGCTGGGTGTTGAAACGAGGCTAAACGGGGAAACGATGCAGTCGGGTCGTCTCGACGAGCTGGTCTTCGACCTGCCGTACCTGATCGAGTACATCACGACATTCACGGAACTGCTGCCCGGCGACATCGTCGCCACCGGCACGCCGGGCGGCGTCGGCGCGGCGCGGAATCCGCCGGTCTGGCTCTGCTCCGGCGACCGGCTCGAGGTCGACCTGGGTGAGGCCGGCTGTCTCGTCAATACGGTGCAGTCGAATGCACCTGCCTGAATTGTGGTTTTTTTACTACGAACAGGTAAAAGCTGCGATTCATTGATGCAAATCCAGTCTAAAAGATTGACACCATGCGGTGTTTTTGAGACCTTTGCTGCCGACGACGCGTCGCCTTTCAGCAACACCGAACTGCGCGATGCCTCGGATGAAAGACGCCTTCAGGTACGGCTTGGCGGGGGACTTAGGGGGCCAGGTACCACGTACACACGTTGGTAGCGGGGCGGTTCCGAAAGGAACCGCCTTTCTTTTGCCCGAAGGGAAAAGGCGGTCCGCCAAGGAACCGCCTTTCTTTTGCCCGAAGGAAAAGGCGGTCCGCCAAGGAACCGCCTTTCTTTTTGTCCGGATTAAACGTGGCCGCGTCAGGCCAGTTTCTGCAACCAGTCACGAATAGCCGACGCGATCTGCATCGGCGAATCCTCCTGGATGAAGTGGATACCCGAGACGGTGAACTCCGTCTGGTTCGGGAATGTCCGGCAAAACTCGCGCTGCGGGCCGATCAGGATCGCACCGGGCTCGGCGTTGATGAAGAGCTTCGGGACGTCCGAGGACTCGAGCCAGCTGGCGTAGTCGGCCACGATCGCGTGCACGTCCGCAGGCTCGCCCTCGATCGGGATCTGCCGAGGCCAGGTCAGCGTGGGCCGCCGGCCCTCGCCCGGCTCGGCGAACGGGCGCCGATACTCGGCCATCTCCTCCGCGGTGAAGTCGCGGATGACCGACCCGGGCAGGACCCGTTCGACGAAGGTGTTCTTCTCAAGCACCATCGCTTCGCCGGCCTCTGAGCGGAATCCCTTGAAGATGTCCCGTGCCGCTTCCGGCCACTCGTTCCAGTTGACGGGTCGCACGATGCCCTCCATGTAGGCAATTCCGCGAACCTGGTCGGGGTGCTGCGATGCCCAGTCGAAGCCGAGAGCCGAGCCCCAGTCGTGGATCACCAGGGTGATGTTGTCTTCGATGCCGAGCTGCTCCCAGGCCGCGAACAGGTAGTCGCGCTGCTCGACATAGCGGTAGCTGTCCGGCCCGGTGTCATCGAGCTTGTCCGAATCGCCCATACCGATAAGGTCTACAGCGATGCAGCGACCGAGGTCGGCCAGGGACGGCATGATATTGCGCCAGAGGTAGGAGGAGGTCGGGTTGCCGTGCTGGAAGACGATCGGATTGCCGCTGCCCATCTCCGCGTAGGCCATGCGTTTGCCGTTGACGTCCAGGTACTGCTTTTCGGGCATGCTGCTGTCGCTCATATCGCTCTCCGGCTGGCTGATTCTTGTTAACGGCTCTGCTACATTGACGGCCAATAATAGCAATGCATCTCGGGGGATCGATGCAGCGTTCCAACCGACTTGCCTACTGGCAGGCCAATCTCCGACTCGTCGCACTCTGCCTCGCGATCTGGTTCGTCTGTTCCTATGGCTTCGGTGTCCTGTTCGTCGAACAGATGAACAGCATTCGCATCGGCGGCTTCAAGCTCGGCTTCTGGTTCGCGCAGCAGGGCTCGATCTACGTGTTCGTCGCGTTGATCTTCTT
>JASJBG010000172.1 GCA_030066625.1 Woeseiaceae bacterium | reverse complement strand
GATCGTCGCCGCGACCTCGGCGAGCACGCCGGGCTTGTTATGAGTGTCGATCTGGATCTGGCTGGTGAAGTCGCGGTCGAGATCTTTCTCCCAGCTCACCGAGAGCCACTTCTCGGGCTGCTTGCGGAAGTTCGACAGGTTGCCGCAGTTGTTTCGATGGATGACGACGCCGCGGCCGGAACTCAGGTAGCCCATGACGTCGTCACCCGGAATCGGATAGCAGCACTTCGCGTAGCTGACGACCATGCCCTCGGTGCCGGCGATCGTCAGGCTAGCAGGTTCGACCTCCGCGTCACCCTCTTCGCTCGCGCCGACGAGAAAGCGTGCCGTCAGCGGCGCGAGTCGTTCGCCCAGGCCGATCTGTTCGAATAGCTCCGACGTGTTGTTGAGCCCCAGTTCCTCGAGCGCCTCGTTCATGCGGATCTTGCCGACCTTGCGCAGCGACGAGTCGAGGTCCTTCAGCGAGCGGTCGAGCAGCCGCTTGCCAAGATCGATCGACTCGTTCGAGCGCAGGTTGCGCATGTGGTGACGGATCGCGCTGCGCGCCTTGGCGGTGCGTACGAAGGTCAGCCAGTTCGGGTTCGGCTTCGCGCCGCGGCTGGTGATGATCTCGACGGTCTGGCCGTTTTCGAGCGGCGTGCGAAGCGGCACGAGACGTCGATCGATCTTGGCGGCGACCGTGCGATTGCCGATGTCGGTATGCACGGCGTAGCCGAAGTCGACGGTCGTCGCTCCCTTGGGCAGCGGCATGATGTCGCCCTTGGGCGTGAACACGTAGATCTTGTCCGGGAACAGGTCGACCTTGACGCTTTCCAGGAACTCCTCCGACGAGCCTGTATCCTGCAGCTCCGCCAGGTTCGACAGCCACTCGCGGGCGCGGCGCTGCGGCGTCGCGTCGATCTTGTCCTCGGCCTTGTACTGCCAGTGCGACGCGACGCCCGCCTCGGCAACCCGGTCCATGTGGCGAGTTCGAATCTGCACCTCCAGCGGCAGCCCTTTGGGGCCGAACAGCGTGGTGTGCAGGGACTGGTAGCCATTAATACGCGGGATGGCGATGTAGTCCTTGAAGCGGCCCGGCATCGGTTTGTACAGGCCGTGCACGAGGCCGAGGACCTGGTAGCAGGTGCTGACCTCGTCGACGATGATCCGGAAACCGTAAACGTCGACAACGTCGTTCAACAGCCGCTTTTTCTCGGCCATCTTGCGATAAACGCTGTACAGGTGTTTCTCGCGGCCGATGACGTCCGCCTCGATGCCCTCGTTCGCGAGCGCGCTGCCGAACTCCTCGGAAATGCGTTTGACGATCTGCCGCTGGCTGCCCTTGCTGCGCTTCAGCGCCTTGTCGATGACGCGGTAGCGCATCGGGTAGAGGTAATGAAAGCCTAAGTCCTCGAGCTCGACCTTCATGCGGTTGATGCCGAGCCGGTTCGCGATCGGCGCATAGATGTCGAGGGTCTCGCGGGCGATGCGCTTCTTCTTCGAGGTCGGCATCGCACCGAGCGTCTTCATATTGTGTAGCCGGTCAGCAAGCTTGACGAGAATCACGCGGATGTCCTCGATCATCGCCAGCATCATCTTGCGGAAACTTTCGGCCTGCGCCTCCGCGCGGCTGCGGAACTGGATCTGGTCGAGCTTGGATACGCCGTCGACGAGCAGCGCGACCTCGGAGCCGAACTTCTCCGTGATCGACTCGAGCGTCGCCTCGGTATCCTCGACGGTATCGTGGAGGATCGCAGCCATGATGGCCTCGGCGTCCAGGTGCATCTCGGCGAGTTCCTGGGCGACGGCGACCGGGTGAGTGATATAGGGCTCGCCGGTCTTGCGGGTCTGGCCGTCGTGGGCGGCCGCGCCGAACTCGTATGCCTCGACGATCGACTCGATCTGCTCCTTTGGCAGGTAGCTCTCGAGCGTTTCGATCAGGCGCCCCAAACCATGGTCGCGTTTCGACGCGCCCGGCAGTTTGGAAAGTAAGGTGGCGGCATAGTCCATGCCACGATCATACCGCTAAAACGGCCGCCAAAACGGCGCCCGGGTCGCGATTCAGGCGGGTTGTTGCCGGCTCTGACCCAGGCCCGGGACCGGCGTGGCGCGAGCCTACTGGTCGCCGATGGAAATGCCGCGAACGGGCAGGATCTCGTCGGCAATCTCGGGCTGCAGCAGCTCCTCGGCGGCGGGCGGTGCTTCGACCTCGTCGAGGATCGCCGGCGTCACGAGTCCCTCGGCAATCTCGCGCAGCGCGATAACCGTGGGCTTGTCGTTCTCGAGCTCGACCATCGGGTCCGCGCCGTGCGCGATGCGGCGCGCGCGCTTGGCGGCGACCAGCACCATCTCGAAGATGTTGTCGATGTTGTCGAGGCAGTCCTCTACGGTAATACGAGCCATGTTGCATGTATCCAATCTGGGCGGCGTTGCCGCGTTTTCAAAGGCGCCACTGCGCCCTCGAGCAAGGCGGGCAAATTAACGCCCGCTCCTGCCCTGCGCCAGTCCATATAACCAAGCGTTATAAGGCGGCTGGGCTTTTCCAGCAAAGACAGTGACTTACGCTGCGGTGACCGCAGCGGCGGCGCTGCGCAGCGCCTGGTTTTTCGTCGATGTCGCGTCGCCCCCGCCGGCGATTGCGGCTTCGAGCTGGCGGACCGCGTCGTCGAGGTCCTCGTTGATGATGACGTGGTCGAACTCGTCCCAATGGCCGATATCGCCGACAGCGTCGCGGAGCCTCCGCTCGATGACCTCGGCCGAATCGGTGCGACGGTCGCGGAGCCGGCGCTCGAGTTCGGCCAGCGACGGCGGCAGGATGAAGATCGACACGCAGTCCGGCATGGACTCGCGCACCTGGCGCGCACCCTGCCAATCGATCTCGAGAATGACGTTGTGGCCGTCGGCGAGCAGGTTCTCCACCTGCGAGCGGCTGGTCGCGTAGAAGTTGTCGAACACTTCGGCCCATTCCAGCATCTCGCCGGCTTCGCGCAGGCGGTTGAATTCGTCCTTGTCGACAAACAGGTAATCGGCGCCGTCGACCTCGTTATGGCGCTGCGGCCGTGTCGTGTACGAGATCGAGAACCTGAGCTCCGGGTTGCGCGCGACGAGCGCCTTGACGAGTGTTGTCTTGCCGGCGCCCGAGGGCGCGGCGATGACGAACAGGCTGGCTGCCGTTTTCGAGGCACTGCTCATTCGATGTTCTGGATCTGCTCGCGCATTTGCTCGATCAGGACTTTCAGGTCGACCGCTGCCTTGGTCGTTTCCGCGTCGCCGGATTTCGATCCGAGCGTATTGGCTTCGCGGTTCAGTTCCTGCATCAGGAAGTCGAGCCGCCTGCCGACGGGCTCGTCTTTCGCAAGCGTTGTCCGGATTTCCTCGACGTGGCTTGCCAGCCGATCGATCTCCTCGTCGACATCGAGCTTCTGCGCGATGAGCGCGAGCTCGACTTCCAGCCGCTCCGGATCGGCCTCGACGTCGAACTTGTCGAGACGGTCGCGCTGCTTCTGGCGGCTGGCCTCGAGCACGGCGGGCATGCGCGCACGCACCGAGTCCGCGATCGTCAGAATCTCGGCGCAGCGGGTCTCGATCATTTCGGCAATGCGGCCGCCCTCGCTCGCACGCATCTCGGCCATCGCATCGACGGCGCGCGACAGGAGTTCGGTGGCCGCCTCGGCAAGCGGGCCCGTATCGATCTCCGCCTGCCGGATGACGCCCGGCCAGCGCAGCACGTCCATCGGGTCAACGTCCGCATCGTCATCAAGCCGGTCGGCGATCTCGCCCAGGCGCTTCGCGAGCACGTCAACGAGCTCCCGGTTCAGTTCGAGTTCGGTCGCGTCGTCGAACTGGCGGCGGAAGTGGCAGGCGGCCTCGACTTTGCCGCGCTTCAGCCGCCCGGCAACGATCTGGCGGAATGCCTGCTCCTGTGGCCTTAGTTCATCGGGCAGCTTGAACTGCACGTCGAGGTAGCGATGATTGACGGCCCTGAGTTCCCAGGTGAGCGTGCCGATGGGCGACTCTGACGAGTCTCGCGCGAAGCCTGTCATACTGTGTAACATGAACGGCGATCTCCCGTTGTGCCGCTTCGATCACGCTTTTAGCGCGTCAGGCCCGGCATATTAAAGAGACCGCAGCGAGAACGAAACCAAAAACCACGAAAGCGCGCCGGGTACGGCGCGAACGCCAAAGCCAGCCATGCACGTCGAATACGCCAAAGTCTCTGCGCTCGGAGATCGTACGGATAACCAGGACCGCGCAGCGGTCGTGGTGGCCGAGGATGCCGCGATGCTGCTCGTCTTCGATGGCATGGGCGGCCATTCCGACGGCGCGCGTGCGGCGGAGACGGCACTCGATGTCGTGCAGGACCGGTTCATGAACAGCAAGCTGCCGATCCTTGACCCGCAGGGTTTCCTATACATGGCGCTGGCGGCGGCTCACGATGCCGTCGTGGAACTCGGCACTGACGTGGCCGTCGACTTCCGGCCGCGCGCGACCTGTGCCATCTGTCTCGTCCAGGAGTCCGGCTCGTTCTGGGCACACATCGGCGACAGCCGCATCTACCAGCTACGGGACCTCGAGGTCCTGCAGCGTTCGCGCGACCACAGCCATGTCGAAGTGTTGATCCAGGAAGGCGCGATTACCGAGGAAGAGGCGCAGGATCACCCGATGCGCAACTTCGTCGAATGCTGCCTGGGCGGCGATCGCCCCGTCCCCGACATGAGCATCACGTCGCGCATGCCGCTCGAAAAGGGCGACGTGTTGCTGGCGTGCTCGGACGGACTCTGGTCGGGGCTTACCGACGCTGACATGGCGGAAATCTCGGCGCACGGCGACAACAACCTGGCCGAGAACCTGAAGGCGCTGTCCATAAAGGCATTGAACGTCAACTCGCCCTACAGCGACAATACGACCGGTACCGCGCTGCGCTGGCTCGGTTCCTGACCTGCCTTAATAGGAGCACCCGATGCGACCAAGCGGCCGTGCCGCGGGCGATATGCGCCGCGTGGTTTTTACCCCCGATTACACTCGCCATGCCGAGGGCAGCGTGCTCACCGAGTTCGGTGACACGCGGGTGCTATGCACGGCGTCGGTCGAAGACCGCGTGCCGCCGTGGTTGCGCAACAAGGGCACCGGCTGGGTCACCGGCGAGTACGGTATGTTGCCGCGCGCCACGCATACGCGTTCCGCACGCGAGGCTGCCCGTGGCAAGCAGGGCGGCCGGACGATGGAGATATCGCGCCTCATCGGTCGCGCGCTCCGGGCCGTCGTTAACCTGGATGCGCTCGGCGAACGCACGATCACGCTGGACTGCGATGTCATCCAGGCCGACGGCGGTACGCGAACGGCGGCAATCAGTGGCGCTTACGTCGCGCTTGCGATCGCCATCGAGCGGCTCATGAAGTCGAAGAAGCTCAAGAAGAACCCACTGTACGGCCAGGTGGCCGCCGTGTCGGTCGGCATCTATCGCGGCGAAGCCGTGCTCGACCTCGACTACGACGAGGACTCGGATGCCGAGACGGACATGAACATCGTCATGAACGACGCCGGCCGTTTCATCGAGGTGCAGGGAACCGCCGAGGGCCACGCGTTCACCGAAGAGGAATTCGAGGCGATGCTGGCGCTCGCCCGCCTTGGTGTCGGACACATCGTTGAGCGGCAGAACGAGGCGCTCGCGGGCTGAGCATGGGCCTGCCGACGAAAATCGTGCTCGCGAGCGGCAACCTCGGCAAGGTCCGGGAAATCGCGGAGCTCACGGCGCACCTCGGCGTCGAGATCGTGCCGCAGTCCGAGTTCGGGGTCAGCGACGCGGACGAGACGGGCACTACGTTCGAGGCCAACGCGCTGATCAAGGCCCGGCACGCGGCCGAGGCTACCGGACTGCCCGCGATCTCCGACGACTCCGGGCTCGCCGTGGATGCACTGGACGGCCGACCTGGAGTGTACTCCGCTCGATATGCGGGTCCCGACGCGTCCGATGACGACAACATCGACAAACTCCTTGGCGAACTCGGCGGCACCGACGAACGCGGCGCGGCGTTTCACTGCGTCGCCTGCTACGTCGAACCGGGCGATTCCGAGCCGGTCATGGCGCACGGCGAATGGCGAGGCACGATACTCGACGCGCGTCGAGGAGCCGGCGGCTTCGGTTACGACCCCGTGTTCCTCGATCCGGAGTCGGGTCGGGCCTCGGCCGAGCTGACACCCGACGAGAAGAACGCACGCAGTCACCGCGGCAAGGCGCTTCGGGCACTCGTGGCCAGGCTAACCGCACAAGACTGACCGTGTCCGGCACGCCGCCGCTTTCCCTTTACGTGCACCTGCCCTGGTGCGTGCGCAAGTGCCCTTACTGCGACTTCAACTCGCACACGGCCGGAGCCTCGCCGCCAAGGGCGCGCTACGTTGACGCACTGGTAGCGGACATCCGCCGCGAAGCCAAACTCGTGCCGGGCCGCGAGCTGGTCAGCGTATTCCTGGGCGGCGGCACGCCCAGCCTGTTCAAACCCGGCGAGATTGCTCGCATCCTCGACGCGGTTCGGACGAGTTTCGATGTCGCCGACGATGCCGAGATTACGATGGAGGCGAATCCGGGCACGGTCGAGAGCGGCGCGCCCGCCGGCTATCGAGCCGCCGGCGTCAACCGCCTGTCTATCGGCGCCCAGTCTTTCGCGGCAGCCCAGCTCGAGATTCTGGGGCGTATCCATACGCCCGGGGACATCGGCCGGGCTGTCGACGAGGCCCGCAAGGCAGGCTTCGACAATCTCAATGTCGACATCATGTTCGCGCTGCCGGGTCAGGGCGTGGCCGACGCGCTGGCCGATCTCGAGCAGGCCACGGCACTCGCACCGGAGCACATCTCCTGGTACCAGCTCACGCTGGAGCCGAACACGGTGTTCTTCGCCCGCCCCCCCGAGGGGCTTCCGGACGATGCGCTCGCCGTCGAGATCCAGGAGCACGGGCAGGCGCTGCTCGCAGACCACGGATTCGACCAGTACGAAGTGTCGGCGTACGCACGCGACGGCCGGCGCTGCCGCCACAACCTCAACTACTGGCTGTTTGGCGACTACCTCGCG
>JASJBG010000171.1 GCA_030066625.1 Woeseiaceae bacterium | reverse complement strand
GCTATCTCCATCGCAGCGCTCTGCTGCCTGCCGGCCACCGGCCTTTCGGCCGAGGAAACCAATCCCGGCTTCATCCTGCTCATCGACGAAGACGCACCAGGCGTCGAGCTGCTGCTCGACAGCCGCTTGAACGACGCCGTCGAGACGGCCGCTGACGCGAGGCACCTGAAGGACCCGCTCGCATCCCACAATCTGCTGTGTGCTGCGCTTATCGCGAAGCGCGACCTCGATGAGGCCGCGCCGGCGTGCGACAGGGCTGTCGAGCTGGCCGGTGAACCGATCACGACCGGCCAGAACCCGCATGGCCACAGCAACCGCGATGCGCTTGCGATGGCCTACTCGAACCGTGCGGTATTGAACTGGCTGCGTGGCAATGCAGAGCAGGCCGACAACGACATCCGCCGCGCGCTGCGGCAGAACCGTCACACGACCGAAATCCGCCACAACGAACAGGTCGGCGCGGCCTCGCTGCTGGCGACCACGGACTGATCCCCGACAGCGACCCGGGGACGGGCGAGTAGCTGCCGGGCGCGCTGCGCCCGGCAGCCAAAGCTCGCTTGTTGTAACCTCCGAGACGGTTCAAAGGTCGGAGAAAAAGCAGTGTCGGATTTCAATGAAGACGACTGGCATCTGGACATCACCAGCAAGACCCCGGCCGAGGCCGAGTTCCTCGATTCCGGGTTCCCGAAAGAGTTCGAGCTCGTCGAATGGGTTGATGACGAGCCTTCGAAGATCGACAAGGATTACTTCGACATTGCGTGGACGCTCGCGCCAGATGGCATACCGCGCGGCATGCTCATCGCATTCATGCACAAGGACACCTACAAGCGCGCCTTCGCCGACATCGGCAAGCCGGCCGATGAATTCGACAGCATGCGCGTCGTATTGACGGTCGACAAGCACGATGAGCCCGCCGATCGGAAAAGCCATCCGCAGTTCAAATGCTGGCTGGAAATCACCGACGCGAAGTTCATCGAATGGGTGCCCGACGAAGACGATGACGACTTTGATGAAGACGACGACTTCGAAGAGTGAGGCACCCCGGCGGAGGTCCGCTATACTCTGACGCATGCAATACCTGATCGATGCGAGCGTCTACGTCTTCCGGGCGCATTTCTCGATGCCCGAGGACATGATGGACCGTGAGGGCAACCCCGTTAATGCCCTCTACGGCTTCTGCCGATTCCTCGGCGACTTTATCGAGCAGGTGAGACCTGAGCGCGTTGCCGTCGCATTCGACGAAAGCCTGTCCACGTCGTTCCGCAACACGATCTACCCCGACTACAAGGCCAACCGCGAGCCCGCCCCGGAGGAGCTGAAGCGCCAGTTCGCGCAGTGCCGCCGCTATTCGCGCGCGCTAGGCCTGCTCGAATGCGGTGACGCCGAGTACGAGGCGGACGACCTGATAGGCACGCTCGTCGAGCACGGCCGCCGCCAGGGAAGGCCGTCGACCATCGTCAGCCGCGACAAGGACCTGACGCAGCTTTTGACCGAGGACGACGTGTTCTGGGACTTCGCCGGCAAGGGCAAGCTCGGCTACGAGAGCATCCCCGAGGTCTTCGGCGTCTACCCGGAACAGATCGCGGACTTCCTCGCGCTGGCGGGCGACAGCGTCGACAACATCCCGGGCGTGCCGGGCGTCGGCAAGAAGACCGCGTCCGCGCTGCTCGGACACTTCGGCTCGCTGGACCGCATTTACGACAACCTCGACCGGGTGCACGAGGTGCCTGTTCGAGGCGCGAAAACGCTCGGCGCGAAACTCGAGACGCACCGGGAAGACGCGATGCTTGCGCGCCGCCTGACCGGCATCGCCACCGATGCGCCAATCGCCGATGCCGAAGGCCGCCTCGAGCCCGGTCGCCCGGACCTCGGCGCCATCAACGCGCTCTTCGACGAGGCCGACATCGGCATGGCGCTGCGCCGCCAGGCTGAGCGCATCTCCGACATCTACCGGGACTGAGCAGAACCGGGCGCTGCGCATGGCCGCACGCGTATTTCGAAAGACCGGACCCGAATCGGCACTCGACATGTTCGAGGCCGAGGCCGAGGGACTGCGCGAGCTGGCCGCTGCCGATGCCATTCGAACGCCGGAGGTTTACGACGTCGGGGTCGCGTCGGACAGCGCATTCATCGAAATCGAGTGGCTGGACCTGAAGCGCGGCAACGCCGATCATGAAAGGACTCTGGGCGAACAGCTGGCCCTGTTGCACCGGCACACGGCTGAACGGCATGGCTGGCACCGTAACAATACGATTGGTCCAACGCCGCAGCTGAACCCGTGGAGCGACGACTGGGTCGGGTTCTTTCGTGAGCACCGGCTGGTCTTCCAGCTCGAGCTGGCGGCCCGCAACGGTTACGGTGGCGACCTGCAGGTGCTCGGCCAGACGCTCGGCGAAAACCTGTCGTCGCTGTTCGACGGCTACGATCCCGAGCCGTCGCTGTTGCACGGAGACCTGTGGGCCGGCAACTGGGGCGTCGCCAACGACGTGCCGGTGATCTTCGACCCGGCGGTCTATTACGGCGACCGCGAATCCGACATCGCGATGACGATGCTGTTCGGCGGCTACGGCCGGGCGTTCTATTCGGCGTACGAGTCAGCCTGGCCGATGGCTGCCGGTCACGAGCGCCGCCTGGATCTCTACAAGCTCTACCACGTGATCAATCACCTGAACCTGTTCGGTTCGGGCTACCTCGGCCAGGCAGTGTCGCTTTTGAAGGGGCTGACTTAAGCGCGTTCCAGCGCCGCCGGCGAGAACAGCACGTCGAACAGCACGCACCAGATCACGACGCTGCCGTACTCGCTGACGTCGACGTCCGCCGGAATTTCGTAGTTCTGGTTGCCGACGTTGCCCTTGAGCTTGCCGAGATCCACAAAACCGTCGTCGAGTACGTCGGCGGCGCTGGTCGGTGACGGGTGCTTCGCAAGGTAGACGACCAGGGCGGGGCCGTTTGTCGTTCGGAAATCTTCGAAGCGGACGACGTTGCGGCCATCGGGTAGCGCATACAGAGTTGCAGTACCGCTGCCCTTGTGCACGGCATCCGCGTCAATGAAGTTCCCCTGCGCGACTACCTGCGGAGCGTCCGGCATCGCTTCATCCTCTGCCTGGTCCGGCACGGCAGCGGCGGTAGCCATGATCTCGTCTTTCATGCCCATGCGCTTTTCCTCGGGCATGGCCATGACCTTGTCGAGATCCACCCGGCCGTCGGCCGTCACAAAATCGAAGCTCTCATCAACCGCCTCGTCGATGAACAGTGGTGATACGAAAAACCATCCTGCAGCCAGGACGATGACGAGTACAACGCCAATCGCAGCTTTTTTCATGGGGGTAGTCGGACCTCGGCCAAAGACCGACCAATACTAGCGCATTCGACTGACGGAACTAGCAGCCGAAGTCGGCGGCCAGGGCGTGCTCGTCAACAGAGCCGAAGTTACGATACTCGAAGTCACGTATCTGGGCGCACGAGCAGCCCTTGTCCGCGCTGCCGATCTTCCCGGACGAACTCACCGAGTACAGGGTCTGGCCCTGTTCGACGCAGGACCAGTCCTCACCCGCACACGCGACCGCAAGGACGGCGACAAGCAATACCGACAGTCGCCTCACAGGTTGTGCTCACTCACGATGTGCGCGCGCATCTGCTCGCGGTTGTCGAACTGACTGTAGAAGTCGAGTACCGCCTGCACATCGCGGACGAACCACTCCACCGCGGCGGGTACTTCTTCCTCCGGGAGCATTGCGAGCAGGATCGGCGCGATGTCCTGGCTCACTTTCTCCTCGAGCTGGTCGCGAGTCAGGCCGGCGAGCTCCGCCTCGAGCGAACGGTAGATGAGTATCGAGCGTTTGAGCTGAGCCGCGAGGTAGTACGGGCTGAGCTGCTCGATGGGTTCGGACAGTGCCGGCGGCACTTCGAAGTGCCATTCGCCGTCGCGTCTACGAATCAGCATGACCATGCCGTCGCCGATGTCGACATCGTAGCCGCCGTCGACCGCCGTCGCGTCGATGATTTTATCCTCGAACTGGCCGTCCTGAAACGTGAGATCGAGCCTCAGGTTTAGGCTCGCCTGGATCAGATCGAAGTCCAGGCTGATGCCATTTTCCGGCGGGTAGCGTGTCTCGACGAACTCCGCGAACGCGGCATCGAGCCGGTCGAGTTCTTCGAACAGCGCCACGTACTGGAAGACGATGTCCATTCCGTGAATGTAGGGCTGGCAGGCGCTCATGCCCTGGTCCTTGCAAATGGCAACAACGCCCTCGACGATGCGGACGGCCTCGGCCTTCGCGGTCTTGTCCGCGAGCGCGTGGGCGGCGGGCAACAGGCAGAGCAAAAGAACGGCAATGCTTCGTTTCATGGCGGGGCTCCCGGTGAGGGGCCAGTGTTGCATGGCACAGCCAAAGTTTGCGCGACCGAGGTCACGGATCGGCAAGGATCAGCCCGGGTATTCGCTCAGGTCGTCGGACTCATCGACGACGATCGCCTCGCCGAGAAAGTCCTCGTCAAACAGGTACAGGGTGGTGCCCTCCGGTGCCTGGATCGCGCGGAACGCGCCCTCGTAGCCCGGGTACTTCTCCGTTTTGTGCCCGTGGCGCTCGCAGACGGCCACGACGGCGTCGCGATCGCGGCATTTGAAGCACAGCGACGGTCCGGATAGCGCGATGCTCTCGGATAGCCCGATGGCGATTCCGCCCGCATCGAAGCGAAGATGCGGCGTGGGTTCCTCGCGCATGCTGAGCATCACGGGCGCGATCGGTGCCCAGAAGCGGGCGGAGCGCATCGCGTCGCGCACCGGCAGCGTCACCTCGAACCAGCTACCGAGCAGCGAGTCATTGTCGTCTTCGTCGGCGCCGTAGAAAGTGCGCGCCTCGAGCATCATGATCGTGTGATGGTCGCGGTCCTGCAGGCGCAGTTCGTTGAAGATCTCTTCGCCGAGCTGCATGTGCGAAAAATCGAAGCCGTGGTCGGACATTCTGCGCGCATGCCGCGCGAGCTCCGGCTGCACGAACGTGAGTGCGGGATCGTCGAACTCGCGGTCGTGCAGGCCGATCGACAGCGCTCCGTCGCTGACGACCGCGTACTTGTGCGGCCAGATATCGCTCGAGGTGAGTTCCTCGAAGCCCAAGGTCTTGTAGAAGTGCAGAGAGTCCAGGATGTCCGGGGTTCGGACGCTGAATTCGAGAAAGCGTCCGATGCTGCTCACTGCGCGGCTCCCATTGCCAGCGCGCGTTCGCGCGCGCCCTCGCGGTCGCGAGCGACCTCACCCGCGCTCCAGTCTGTCAGTGTTTCTGGCCAGCCGCCAGCGTGCCGGGCGACGAGTCCGGCGAGAAAGTCGATGTGGTCGTCGCGATCGTTCAGGCAGGGGATGTAGCGGAGCTCGCCACCGCCGGCCTCGACGTAGGCCTCGCCGTTCTGCAGGGCAATTTCCTCGAGCGTCTCGAGGCAGTCGGCCGAGAAACCTGGACAGACGACGTCAAGTTTGCCGAGCCCGTCGGCGCCGAGCGCTTCGATCGTCTCGTCGGTGTAGGGCCTCAGCCACTCGGCGCGCCCGACGCGCGACTGGAAGGTCAGCATCCAATCGTCTTTGTCGAGGCCGAGCTTCTCGGCGACCAGCCGGCCGGTCTTCTGGCACTGGCAGTGATACGGGTCGCCATCGAGCAGGGTCTGCCGTGGCACGCCGTGAAACGAGAACAACAGCTTGTCGCCGCGGCCGTTTGCGTCCCAGTATTCGCGAATACTCGCGGCGAGCGCGTCGATGTAGCCGGGCGCGTCGTGGAACGCGTTGATGAACCGGAACTCCGGAACCCAGCGGCGCCGACTCAGGTGTGCCGTCACGGCATCGAAAACCGACCCGGTCGTCGTGCCCGAATACTGTGGATACATTGGCAGGACGACAAGCCGGCGTGCGCCGGCAGCGTACAGTTCGTCCAGCGCCGCGGCGATCGTCGGCTTGCCGTAGGACATGCCGAGCGAAACGTGAACCGGGCCCGGGAATCGTTCACCCAGTCGCTCGCCGATGCCGCGCGTGATCGCCTGGGAATAGAGCAGCAGCGGCGAGCCTTCGTCGGTCCAGATTTCGGCGTACGCGCGCGCCGAGCGGGCCGGCCGGAAGCGCAGGATGACGCCGTTCAGGATCAGCCACCACAGTGGCCGCGGCAGCTCGACGACCCGCGGGTCCCACAGGAACTCGGCCAGGTAGCGCCGGACGGCCGACGGCGTCGGTTCGTCAGGCGTTCCCAGGTTGACGAGCAATACGCCCAGCGAATCGGTATCGCCATGGGCGTAGGATGGTGATGACTGGAACGTCGGCATAGAATCGCGGACAGAAAGCGAAGGCCGTAACAGTACTGCAAAGGCCGGGAACGCGCCACCGCACGAGGCCATGTCCTTGTGTTCTAAGACAATTCGGAGAGGGCAGCCGTGGAAGAGACACAGGTCGAAGAGGTCGATATGCCGGATCGCTGGACGATGATCCGCGACATCGCCGTGCTGCAGTTCAAGCTCGTCGTGGACGGCTTGCGCGACTTTCTGCTCGTGCCGGCCTCGATAATCGTCGGCGTTATCTCACTGGTTAGCAGTGAAAGCGGCCGGCCGGCGCCGTACTTTTACCAGCTGCTGGCAGCCGGCAAGCAGAGCGAGCGCTGGATCAACCTGTTCGGCGCGCTCGGCAATGCCCCCAAGGGCGTCATCGACGAATCCGGCCTTGCGGATACGAGCATCGACGATCTCGTCGCCGGCATGGAGACCTTCGTCGTCAACGAGTACAAACGCGGTGGCGTGACGTCGCACGCGAAGAAACGTATCGACGACGCGCTCGACATCATTCAGCGGGCGGCGCGAGGTACGCGCAACAAGGGAGACGACTCGGAGCCTGCGGCCTGACGGAGCCGTCTATCGTTCGACGTCGCGGCCGGACAACAGGTCGTCGAGATGCGGCGGCG
>JASJBG010000170.1 GCA_030066625.1 Woeseiaceae bacterium | reverse complement strand
TACAGCATGCTGCCGATCAACTTCGACAAGAACGAGAAGGTGCTGACGCTGGCGATGGCCGATACCTTCAACGTCGTGGCCATGGACCAGGTCGCCGCGCTGCTCGGCAGCGGCGTCGGCATCCAGACCCTGGTCGCAGGCGAGGCCGAGATCGAATCGGCGATCGAGCAGTTCTACGAGTTCGACCTGTCGATACAGGGCATCCTGCGCGAGATCGAGACCGGCGAAGTCGACCAGCTGAACATGGCGGTCGAGAACGAGGAGTACAACCATCCGCTCGTCCGGCTCGTCGATGCAATTCTCGCCGACGCGGTCAAGCGCGAGGCCTCCGACATTCACCTGGAGCCCGAGGCGGGTTTCCTGCGCGTACGCTATCGTATCGACGGCGTGCTGCGGCAGGTGATGGCCATGCACCGCAGCTACTGGCCCGGCATGATCGTGCGCCTGAAGGTCATGGCCAAGATGAATATCGCAGAGACACGCGCGCCGCAGGACGGCCGGATCTCGCTGACGCTCGCCGGTCGGCCGATCGACTTTCGCGTTGCCTGTCAGCAAACGACGCACGGCGAGAACTTCGTGCTGCGTGTGCTGGACCGGCAGAAGGGCATCCTGCCGCTGGAAAAACTCAACCTGGTCAAGGAAACGCTCACCGCACTGCAGGTCATGATGGCGCGGCCCGAAGGCATCATCCTGGTCACGGGCCCCACCGGCAGCGGCAAGACGACGACGCTGTACTCGATGCTCAACTATCGCAATGACGAGTCGGTGAACATCATGACGCTCGAGGACCCGGTCGAGTACCCGATGAGCATGATTCGCCAGACCTCGCTGAACGAAGCCGCCAAGCTCGACTTTGCCAACGGTATCCGCTCGATGATGCGGCAGGACCCCGACATCATCCTGGTCGGTGAGATCCGCGACGAGGAAACCGCCGATATGGCGTTCCGCGCGGCGATGACGGGTCACCAGGTGTTCTCGACGCTGCACACGAACTCTGCGCTCGGCGCGATACCGCGCCTGCTCGATATCGGCGTCAAGCCGCACATCCTCGCGGGTAACATCATCGGCATCGTCGCCCAGCGGCTCGTGCGAAGGCTATGTCGCCACTGCAAACAGGCCTACGCGCCGGACGAGGCGGAGCGGCAGCTGCTCGGCATCAAGAGCACGAAGCCCGTGCTGCTGTACAAGGAGCAGGGCTGCGAGTCCTGCAACTTCCTGGGTTTCAAGGGCCGCGTCGCCGTCATCGAGGTCCTGAAGATGAACCAGGAGCTCGATGAGATGGTCGCCCGGTCTGCCACTCGCAAGGATATGCACGAAGCCGCATGCACAGCCGGATTCCGCGAACTCGCGGAGGACGGCGTTCGTCACGTACTCGCCGGCACGACGAGCTTGTCCGAGATCTCACGCGTCGTCGACCTGACGTCCAGGGTGGGTTAGGCCGATGCCCGCGTTCAGCTATCGCGCCGTCGACACGAGCGGCAACGTCGTGACCGGCACGCTCGAGGCCGCGAATCCGCGGGTGCTCGAGATCCAGCTGCGGCAGTCGGGAGTCGAGATGCTCAAGTGTGCCGAGCGCGGCACGGGACGCTTTTCGCGCGGCCGCAAGGTCGGCCGCAAGGACCTGATCGGCTTTACGTTCCACATGCAGCAGATGACACAGGCCGGCCTGCCGATCATCGACGCGTTGACGGATTTGCGCGACAGCCTGGATCATCCTCGCTTCAAAGAGGTGATCACGACGCTGATCTCTTCGGTCGAGGTCGGCAAGACGCTGTCGCAGGCGATGGCCGAGTTCCCGGATGTTTTCGACGACGTATTCGTCAGTCTCGTGTCGGTGGGCGAGGAATCAGGTGAGCTGCCGGAGGTCCTGCGCAAGCTGACCGAGTCACTCAAGTGGCAGGACGAGCTGGTCTCGAAGGCCAAGACCGTGATCATCTATCCGGCTTTTGTCGGCACGGTCGTACTCGGCGTGCTGCTGTTCATGATGCTCTACGTCGTGCCGCAGATGACCGACTTCATGCGCGACATGGGCCAGACGCTGCCGATTCATACGCGCGCTCTCATAGGCTTCTCCGACTTTCTCGGCAACCACTGGTGGTGGGTACTGCCACTGCCCGTCGTCGTCGTGCTGCTGGTCAAGCTGCAGGCGCGGCGCAGCGACACGTTCCGCTACATGATCGACGGCTACAAGCTCCGGCTGTGGTATCTCGGCCCGATCATCACCAAGCTGCTGTTGAGTCGCTTCGCGAGCTATTTCGCGCTTTGTTACGGAGCCGGGCTAAACGTCATCTCCTCGCTCAAGATCAGCGAGGAGATCGCCGGCAACGAAGTCATTCGCGCCGGTATGCAGCAGATTGCCGCAAACATCGCCGACGGGCGCTCGCTGAGCGACAGCATCGAAAAGACCGAACTGTTTCCGCCGCTCGTCGTGCGCATGGTCCGCATGGGTGAATCGACCGGTCAGTTGGACAACGCGCTCGCGAATGTCAGCTATTTCTACGACCGTGAAGTGACGGAATCGATCGACCGGCTGAAGGCGATGATCGAACCGGCGATGACCGTCGTGCTCGGCCTGATCATGGGCTGGATCATGCTGTCGGTGCTCGGTCCCATCTACGACACGATCGCGAACATCGGGGTCTGACATGGCAGCGCGCGCTTTCTACGTCATTCAGGGCATGCTCGAAGTCTTCGAGCGCGATCAGAAGTCGAACGATCGCCTGCGCTTCGCAGACAGCGACGACGGGCTGCGCGCGTTCGACCGTTACCTGTCGGAGTCAGATGCCGTTCAGAGCCTGATCGTCATCGACGTCATCGAGGAGGTGTTTGCCACCGACTCGATTCCGAAGCTCAACTTCAATGACCGGCGCGCACTCCTCAAGCGTCGGGTCGGCCGCAAGTTCCCGCGTACGCCGTTCAGGCTGTCAGTCTCGGGGCGGGCGAACGGGGAGAACGGCGAGACCGTGGCCGTGCACAGCTCGATTTCCAATCACGAACTGCTCGATCCGTGGCTTACCGTCATCCTGCGCCATCGTGTGCCGCTGACGGGCATCTTCTCTGTGCCGCTGATGGCGCCGGAAATGCTCAAGCGCTTCTTCAAGACGCAGAAGCCGGTGCTTTTCCTGACTCAGCACCAGGGACAGAAGCTGCGCCAGGTCTTCATCCAGGACGGCCTCGCCAAGAGTGCGCGACTGTCGCAGACGCCGCCGATCGATGACGACGGCTACGCGGCCGCGATCTCTACCGAGATCCAGCGCAGCCGCCGTTACCTCGAGCGCTCACGCCTGCTCAGCGGCATGGAAGAACTCGACGTCTGCATGATGGCCGGCCGCGCGATCGCGGATCGCATCGTCCGCGACGCCGAGCCGGGCAGTCCGCTTCAGTTCCACTTTATCGACCCGGATGTCGCCGAGAAGCGCCTTAAAGCCGGCTCTGGCGTGCCGGTCGATCATCTCGAGCGCTTCTACATCTCGACGGCACTCAGGCACAGGCCCGGGCACAGCTATGCGGTTTCGGGCGAGCAGCGTTACTGGCGAATGAGCCAGCTTCGTCGCGCGGCTATCGGATTCGCTTTCGGGACCGCAGCGGCCTGCTCGGCGATGGCGGGAGTCTACTTCGGCGATGCGCTGCGCCTGCATCGTTCGTCCACCGAAATCGACTCGCTGGTGACGCAGCTGTCGGAAACCTATCGCCGGGAAAATGAAAGCTTCGGGCCGATCAAGGCCGATTCCTACGAGATGAAGCTCGCTGTCGATACCGGCGACTACATACTCGAACAGCGGGTGCCGGTGCCGTGGGTGATGCAGCAGCTCGGTGCCGTGCTCGGTGACTATCCCGACGTGCGGGTGACGGCCCTTTCATGGGAAGCCCAGACGCCGGCTGCAACGGCGCCGCCGCGGCAGCGACCGGGTGAGGCGGCACTGCCCGTGCCGATACCCGCCGTCAATGCCGTTACCGCAGAGATGACGGGCACGCTCGACACGTTCGATGGCGACCTGCGCAAGGCATTTGCACGAATCGACCGGCTGGTGGCCGACATTGCCTCGCGGACGGCGTTCGCACACACGTTTGCGGTCGAGTATCCGATCGACGCGAGTCCGCGTTCGTCGGTCTCCGGCGAGATCAGCGGCGATGGCGTAGTCGAGGAAGCGCGCTTCCGCTTGCGCATGACCTATCAGCTCGTCGACGACCCGGCCGATGGAGAAAACGTCGATGACCCCGTTTGAGATCGAATGGGCCTACGTCCGCCGGTACACGCTGGTGCCGGCACTGACGGCCGGCGCCGCGATCGCGGCGCTCATTGCGGCTTACTTCGTGCAGGACTCCGCGCAGGCTCTCAATGAGCAGCTCACCGCGAATCAGTCGGTGATGCAGGAAGACTACGATGCGCTGATCGATCGTCGCCGCATTGTCGATCGCTACCATCGCCGCTACCAGCAGTTCAGCGAGCTTGGATTCGTCGGTATGGAGAGCCGGCTCGACTGGATCGAGACGCTCAGGGCATCGTCGAACGATCTGACCCTGCCGCGCGTTGCGTACATCATCGAGCCGCAGCTGAAGGCGATCGCGCCGGTAGAGTCGATACTGGCTGGCGATGACATCGCCATCCACGTATCGAAACTCGAACTCGAGATGAGTCTGGTGCACGAGCTCGACCTGCTGCGTTTCGTCGATGAGCTGCAGCAGAATGCGCCGGGCCTGATTCGCGTGAAGGGCTGCGATCTCGTCTGGCAGGCAGACCCCGCGGAGAAACTTGGGCCGCGCCCGAATATCCAGGCCAACTGCAGTGTCGCGATCTACAGCGTCATCACCGCCGACGTTGGCGCCGGGGCTACGTCGTGAGCCGGGCTCCGGCAATTGCGCTGGCGATCGCCGTTCTGGCTTGCGGCGGTATCGTACACGCCGACGACGTTTACGAGTCCGTCGACGATCTCGTGATCGGTCCCGTGTTCCTTACGCCGTCGCAGCGCGAGTTGCTCGATCGGCAGCGCCTGCTGCCGCCGCCCGACCCGGCGGCGACCGCCGCGGCTGTCGAACAGGCGACCGAGAAAGCCGCGCCGAAGAAGGCCGCTGCCGGCTACATCATCAGTTCGAAGAGCGGGCGCCGCGAATGGTCCGATGGCGAATTCATATCGACGAGCAACGTGAGCCAGACAGCATTCCCGGGCGAGGTGCGTGTCATCCGCCACGCGCCGAAGGCGGCAGACGACGATGGCGAGAAAGACTGACCCTTTCCCTGTCCGGCAACGCGGCGCCGCGCTACTCCTGATGATGCTCGTGCTGATGGTCGCGGCGACGGCCGTACTCGTGTCCCGCCTGAGCACCACGGAACTGCGTGCGCTACGCCTGGAGACGACCCAGGACGCGCTGGCGGCCGCGCGGCGCGCGATCATCGATCATGCCGCGGTACAGCCCGACCTCGCATTCGGCGATCCGGTGACGCTGCCGTGCCCGGATATCGACGATTCCCTCGGGCTCGACGAGGGCGAGGCACACACCAACGGCTGTGGCACCGCCGGCGAGACGGTCATGGGCCGCGTACCCTGGAAGACGCTCGGCATCGAACCACCCCGCGACAGCAGTGCCGCTTGTCTCTGGTACGTGGTTTCCGGCGCCTGGAAAGCTGCGGGCAGCGAGACCTCGTCACTCATCAACCCGGACAGCAACGGCCAGCTCGAACTTTGGAGTGTCGATAGCGGCAGCCTGCTTGAAGGCACGACGCCCGACCGACGCCCCGTTGCATTGCTGATCGCACCGATGGACGCGGTACCGGGCCAGGCGCGGCCCGCGGCAACGGGGCGCCAGTGCAGCCCGAATTTCGCGGCAGCGAATTTCCTCGATGCGGACGGCGGCACCGGTATCTCCAACGCAAGCCTCACAGGCGCCGCGGACGTCGTCGACGCACTCGCCGTCGTCGCAGGTCGCAGCGAGACTCACAACGACCGCATCGCAACCATATCGCGCGCGGACCTTGCCGACGCGATCACGGAGCGGCCCGACTTTGAAACGACGATGCGAGGTCTCGGCCTCGCCGTCGCCGAATGCGTTGCGGACTATGCGCGCCACAATTCCGGCGGTGTCGACGACCAGCGGATGCCCTGGCCGGCGCCGCTGGCGCTTGCCGACTACCGTCCCGATACGGCCTACGACGATGCCGATTCAGGAACCTACTCAGGCCGCCTGCCGGACGTGATCGACGACAGCAACGCGCAGACGGGCAATACGACGAGCGGGCTGCTCACGGCCTGTGACAGCGGCGCGGTGGTCCAGTGGTCGGCCGGCATGCAGAACCTCTGGAGTCACTGGAAGGACCATTTCTTCTACGTCGTCGCCGAATCGCACGCGCCCACGGCGGGCGTGCCCAGCGCCTGCACGAACTGCCTGACCGTCAACGGCGCGGGCCAATATGCCGCCGTCGTGCTGTTCGCACACCCACGACTGTCGGCTTTGTCACAGCGACGCGACGCACCGCCGCTCGACGTCGACACGCGCGACGCGATCGGCAACTACCTCGAGGGCGCCAATGCGTTCGGGTTCCCTTACGCGGGCGGCGGTCTCGATCTCGTCTCACAGGCGACGAGCAACACGTTTAACGACAGGCTTTACTGCATCGATGCGGCGCTGGCCGTGAGCGAGTGCTGAGGAGTCGCACATGAACAGGCAAAAGCAGTCCGGTTTCACTCTCGTCGAACTCGCCGTGGTCGTGCTGATCATGGGCCTCCTGCTCGGCGGTCTCGCGATGCCGCTCGCCAAGCA
>JASJBG010000169.1 GCA_030066625.1 Woeseiaceae bacterium | reverse complement strand
AGCACCCGTTCGGCCGCGTAGATCGACGGCGTGATCGCGGTCGTGCCGACGATATCAGGCTGCAGCTTCAGGATTTCCTCGCGGATCGTCTCGTCGTCGAGATGATTGGTCATCGCGTCGAGAAAATGCACGTCCTCATAGCCTGCGCGTTTCAACGCGCCTGCCAGGTAGGCGGCCCAGGCGGGCGGCCAGTTGCCGGCAATCTCGGCACCGCCGGAGTGATAGTTGGGATGAACAAGCAGGATTCGCATGGCGTTTCTCTGTCAGTGAATTCTTGAAATCTTGGGTTCGAACTCGGCTGCCAGCTGCGCCGCCTCCGGCACGGCTGCATCGATACCGGCGACAACGTCCTCACAGAGTTCCTCGGCGATGCGGCCGTAGAGAACAACGCGCAGCGGTGATTCCGAAGCATTTCTCAGGGCTTCGCCGCAGGATTCGATGAATCGTCGACGACTGCTGCGCGAGAAGACGGTGCTCGTGACCATGACAACGCCGGCGAAGCGCCGCTGTTTCACCAGGACCTGCATCTCGTCCACAGAAACCGGCACACGAAACTCGACTCGCCTGCCTGTGCTCTCGATCGATCTCGCGGCAAGAACCGCGCTCATCAGGTGCGCCTCACCCGGCAACGGCAGGACAAGGATCGGCATTTCCTTGTCTCTAATACTGGACGTATCGGCCGGCAGCACACGATCGCGATAGGTTGGCAAAGCAACGGAAAGACCGATGCCAACATCGGCATCCGTACAATCGTCGTTGTCCCAGAGCTCTCGGTAGATTGTGGTGAGCTGTTCGCAGTGGCAGGCCTCGGCAGAGAACTCGCCCTCCGCCTTGCCGAGCCCGTCAGCGAAACGGCCGGCAGCGCCCGCCGTCAGCTCCATTGCAGCGGCGCGAGTGGCCTTACAGGCACGGTCGCAATGACTGCACTTGTCTGTCGTCTGCGGTTTGTTGGTGTCGAAAGGTCGTCGGGTGCCAAACAACCTGGCGGCAAGCCGTGCAACACGGCTCTTCTTTTTTCCTGGCGTGCGGGCAGCGGTCATTCGGCCTCCTCGCCAGCCGACGTGCAACCTTCGATTGACGTCTCCCTGACTGGCTTGCGATCCAGTTGACGTTCTGGTTCTTCAGTGTCAAGACTGCCTGACGTCAGTTTTGTTGACACTACGGAGTAATACCTAGCAAACCCGCGCCACCATTGGCTTGTCGCGGTTTGTACCGATAGGAAAACCTTGCCGCTTACGCCAGCATTCGGCGCAACAAGAACAAGTTACGAGTTAAAAACGATGCGAAGTGTCAGCTTCGATGAAAGCCTGTTTACGCGTTACGGCGGCCGCGGACCGCGCTACACGTCCTACCCGACGGCCCTGCAGTTCGATGAATCCTTCAACGAATCGACTTATCAACACATTGCTCAGCAGAGCAATATTTCCGGGCGGCCGCTGTCACTGTATGTGCATATCCCGTTCTGCAAGTCGCTGTGTTACTACTGCGGTTGCAACAAGATCGTCACGCGAAACGAGCGGCGCGTCGAGCGTTACGTCGATTGCCTGCACGAAGAGATTCGCATGCAGTCGACGTTGTTCGACCGCGAGCGCAAGGTTACGCAACTGCACTTCGGCGGTGGCACACCCACCTACCTGGATGACCACCAGATCACACGGCTGATGCAGGCTCTGTCGAACGCATTCCCGTTCGAAGACAGCGACGCCCGCGAGTTCTCGATAGAGATCGACCCCCGGTCGACGCATGACGAGTCAATGGAGATCCTGGCGCAGCTCGGCTTCAATCGCGTCAGCCTCGGCGTGCAGGACTTCAACACGGACGTGCAGATCGCAGTTAACCGAATCCAGTCCGCTAACGACGTGGCGCGGCTCATGGAAGACGCTCGCCGCTTCGGGTATCGCTCGATGTCCTTCGACCTGATCTACGGCCTGCCCTACCAGTCGGTATCGTCTTTTGACTCGACGCTGGACCAGGTGATCGCAATGCGGCCCGATCGTCTCGCCGTCTATAACTACGCGCACCTGCCGGAGCGGTTCAAGGGCCAACGCATGATTCGCGACGAGCACCTGCCGTCGGCCTCGACCAAGATCGAGATACTGCGACACTCGATCGAGAAGCTGATCGACGCGGGCTACGTCTACATCGGTATGGATCATTTCGCGCTGCCCGACGATGACCTCGCACTGGCACGTGAGAACGGCACGCTGCAGCGCAACTTCCAGGGGTATTCGACGCACGGCGGCAGTGACCTGGTGTCGCTGGGCGTTTCCGCGATCAGTCATATCGGATCCAGCTTTGCACAGAATGCATTGACGACAGCCGACTACGAAGAACGGATCAACGCCGGCCACCTGCCGGTTCGCAAAGGCATGGTCGTCGACCAAGATGACCTGCTGCGCGCGGACGTGATCCACGAGATCATGTGCCACGACAGCCTGGATTTCGACACGTTCTCGGCAAGCCATGGCATAGCGTTCACGGACTACTTTTCCAACGAACTCGAACGCCTGGAGCCGCTGGCCGACGACGGATTGATCCAGCTCGACGATGAATCCATCGACATCACGGACAAGGGCCGGCTGCTCCTGCGCAGTGTCGCCATGGTGTTCGACCGTCATCTCAACCAGGATACATCGCGTTTCTCCAAGGCCATCTGAGCACCAACGCAGTCTGAATACTGACGCGAATTGCCAGTAGACTGGTCGCAGACTCACGACGGAGACACCGATGCTGGAAGGCGTACGCATCGTGGAAATCGAGGGCCTCGGTCCGGGGCCGTTCGCCGGCATGCTGTTGGCGGACCTGGGTGCCGAGGTCGTCGTAGTGCACCGGGAGCAGCCGCCGTCGCCGGGCTGGCCGGAACGCAACCTCATCGACCGCGGCAAAAAGTCCATCGTGCTCGACCTGAAGGACGATGCAGACCGCTCCACCCTGAAACGACTGCTCTCCACGGCCGACGGCCTTATCGAGGGCTTTCGTCCCGGCGTCATGGAGCGACTGGGCTTCTCACCGGATGCCGTGCACGAGGTCAACCCTGCGCTCGTGTACGGACGCATGACCGGCTGGGGCCAGGACGGGCCGATGGCACAGCAAGCGGGCCATGACCTGAACTACATCGGCGTCTCGGGTGCGCTCTGGTACGCATCGGAACCAGGCACTGCGCCGTTCACTCCGCCAACGCTGGCTGGCGATATCGGCGGCGGCGCCCTTTACCTCGTTACCGGCATGCTCGCAGGCCTGCTCAAAGCGAAGTCAACGGGCGAGGGTTGTGTGGTCGACGCGGCCATCGTCGACGGTTCGGCGCACACGATGAACTTGCTGATGTCGACGCGAGCCGCCGGACTGCTGGCCGACGTTCGCGGTCAGAGCTACCTCGACGGCCCGCCCTGGAGTCGCTGCTATGAGACGGCTGACGGACGATGGCTCTCGGTGCAGTGCCTTGAAGCAAAGTTCTACGCCCTCTTTCTTGAGAGACTCGGGCTCAGCGACGATCCGACCTTTCGCCAGGACCCCGATCCTTCGTCTTGGGCGGAGCTTGGTGACTGCTTCGCGACCGTGTTCGCAGGAAAACCGCTGCAGCACTGGGTGTCGCTGTTCGAGGGCACAGACGCCTGCGTTGCACCGGTGCTGTCTCCCGCGGAATCGCGACAGCATCCGCATATGCTGGCGCGAAGCACCTGGCTGGAAAAGGACGGACAGCTGCAGGCACGAGCCGCACCGCGCTTCGATGGCCGTGTTCCCGACGAACCACTCGAGGCGCCAACGCGCGGGCAGCACACGGCCGCGATCCTCGCAGAACTTGAACGATCGGGATAAGACCCGGAATTATTCGTAAATCGAATAAACCAAACGGCCAGTCGATGCATCTATCGGGTATGGGATTACCTGGGGATAGACATGAGACTGAAGACATCCAGCCTGCTTGCCGCTGTTGTGGCACTGGGCTTTTCAACGACCGCGTGGGCGGGTGAGCAAACCGAAGAAGCGAAGCCGTACGACGAAATCGAAGTCACCGCGCGCTACTCCAACATGTCGCTCAGCAAGATTCGCCGTGAACTGAACCGCTCGGCGGAAGACTTCTACGACACCTTCAACGACCTGAACGACATCGACGACTTCCACGTTCGCTGTAAATCGGAGCGCCCCACCGGTTCACGCATTCGCAACCACGTCTGCAAAGCCAAGTTCATCGCGAAAGCGGAGTCCAAGCACGCAGAACGCAACTGGGACAACCGCCTTGCCGCGTCAAACAAGGACGTCGAAACCGGGATTGGCGAAAGAACCGCCGAGTTTGAGAAACACATGTCGGACCTCGTCGCGGGCAGCCCGGAACTGCAGCAGAAACTCGCGCACTACAACACGATGATCTCGATCGTCGCTCAGCGACTGGACATCGAGAGGAAGTAATCGCGCGGTAACACGCGATACCGACAGGCGCCCCGGGTGCTTACGATCCGGGCGCCTTCGGGCGGCCGACTGTCGTGGCAACACTGGCCGGTGCTAGCCAGTGCCGAACGCGCGGCACGTCGTTACCGGCGTGGAGCTCCAGGACCCGTTCCTGGATGCCCCTGTCGTACTCCGTTGCCCGCGCGTGCTGCCGAAGATGCTCCGCCCAACTCGACACGAGGAACCACTCGATCCAGAGCTCCGGGCTCTCGGTGTCCTGGTAGACGCCCCAGTCGTGGGCACCATCCCGGTAGCGTTCGCCGGACAGCGCGCGGATAGCCTCCACGAACTCCACCTCGCGACTCGGTTCAATCGAGTATTCAATCGTAATCATGACGGGGCCGCGGTCATCGACATCACCGAGGTACTGGCTGACCGGTGGTGTTGGCCAGTAGGATGACGGGGACAGGTCCAGGTCTTCACCCTGCCCCAGCTTCGCAGACCGGGTCAAAGGAATCGCGAGCAGCGCCCCGGCCGCCGCGATCTGCAGCGCTGCATTTACGGACAGCACGGTGGCCACCTGCCCCCAAAGCATGGAACCGACGGCCATCGAGCCGAAGAACACCATCATGAATATCGCAAGGCCTCGCGCACGGACCCAGTTGGGCAGTGAGGTCTGTGCAGAGATATTCAGACTGGTCAGCACCAGGATCCACCCGGTACCGCCAGCGAATGCCATTGCGACCTTGGTCGCGGCATTGCCGGGCAATGACAGGAAGATCATAGCCAGCGCAGTGACGACGACGCCAACCGCGGCCAGGCGATTGGTATCAAATCGACGGCGCAGCCTGGGCAGAGATAGTGCGCCTGCAACCGCGCCTGCGCCGATCGCGGCAAGCAGGAAACCGTACAACTCGGCGCCGCCGCCGGGCACACTGAGCGCAATCAGGGGCAGTAGCGCCCAGTACGCACTAGCGAACAGAAAAAAGCCCAATGCGCGCAGCAGCGTCGCTTTCAGCGGTGCATTGTGTGCCGCGTGTCGAACACCGGTAACCATCGCCGCGCCGATCGGCTCGGGCGGCAGCGTGTTCGCTGCGCTGTCGGGGCGCCGCCACAACAGCAGCGCGATAATGATGAAGACATGACTGATCGCGTTGGCGATGAACGGTGCCGACAAACCAATCGCCGTGATCAGTAATCCGGCAATAGCCGGACCGATCGCACGGCTGATGTTGATACCCATCGAGTTCAGGGCGATCGCCGGCTGTAGATGGGTCCTGGGCACAAGTTCGGGAACAATGGCCTGCCAGGCCGGCGTCATGAAAGCCGCACCGGTGCCGATCAGGAAGGTCAGTGCCACCAGGCGTGTCGGAGTCATGTTGCCAGTGGCAACGAGGACAGCCAGCACGGAGATAATCACAATCAGTGCGACGTTGACGGTGACCAGCAAACGTCGTTTGTCGACGCGGTCAGCAAGTGTGCCGGCGAACAATGCGAACAGAAAGATCGGCAGCGTCGTCGCGGCCTGCACCAGTGTTACGACGGCCGGCGTCGGGTCCAGAGTGGTCATTAGCCAGCCGGCACCAACATCGTGAATCCACGTGCCGATGTTCGAGACCAGAGCGGCCGTCCACAGCAGGGCGAACGAGCCGATGCCAAACGGCGCCCACGCCGAAACCGGCTCGTTACTGACCGATGCGTGTTGAGTCTGTGTCGACATTGTCAGGGAGTGTGCTCAGAAGGCGAAGCCGGAGCAACCGCGCAGGTACCGGAACACGAGCGCGGAGAGGTTCATTCATACAAGGCCATCCTGACCAGGACAGACCGCTCGTATAAAACGGGACCGAACCGCAGGTCGATCGCTCGCCTGCGGTCCAGCCGGTTGTGTTCCGGGTCAGGGAGACAAGGGTGCTCAGGCACCCATGTCGAAGAGCAGGATCTCGGCGTCGCCGGTGCCTTTGAGCGTTATTGTGTGCTCACCGCGAAACACAACGCCGTCGCCAGCCGATACTTCGTTGCCGTCGACGAGCAACGCGCCTCGTGCGACCTGGATCCAGCCGTGGCGACCGTCGGCGAGCTCATGCTCGATCTCGTCGCCGTCGGACAGCAGCGCAGAGTACAGGCTGACGTCCTGGTGAATTGTCACCGAGCCGTCGCGACCATCGCGCGAACCAACCAATCTCAACTTCCCCTGCTTCTCCTCGTCGCTGAACGCCTTCTGCTCGTAGCTGGGCTCCAGCCCGTTCTTCTCCGGGATGATCCAGATCTGCAGGAAATGCACGGAGTCCGTCGTCGACGCGTTGTATTCGCTGTGACGCACACCGGTTCCGGCGGTCATGCGCTGGACATCACCGGGCTTGATGATCGAACCCGTGCCGAGGCTGTCCTTGTGCTC
>JASJBG010000036.1 GCA_030066625.1 Woeseiaceae bacterium | reverse complement strand
CTGCTGCTTGAGTTCGAGGTACTGGGTTCGCGAAACCAGGTTCTTCTCGGACAGCCCTTCGAGCGCCTCGGTACGCTCCGTGATGATGGGCAGCACCGACTCCAGCTTCAGCACCTGCTCTTCGGCGGAAACCTTTGAGGCCTCTGCGCGCTCGATTGCATGCCGAATCTCGGCGAGACTTGCATCGATCTCGTCGTAGGACGCTTGTAACAGCTGCTCCTGCAAAGGCCAGTCTGTTTCCGCAAAGAGTGACTGGTAGAGAGAGGTGTCGAGCGTGCCGGCTTCCAGCGACTTCAACAGCGACTCGGAGCGGAGCCGTTCATTCTGTGTCGCCTGCAGTTCGTCGCGTACCTGTTCGAGACTCGCCTCGACGTCCGTTGCATCCAACTCCACCAGAACATCGCCGCGCGCCACCGCCTGCCCGTCTTCGACGTAAATGGCACGAATGATGCTGGTCTCGAACGGCTGGATGACCTTGCTGCGGCCCTTGGGTATGACCTTGCCCTGGGCAACGGCGACGATATCGAGCTGGCCAAAAAACGCCCAGGCGATACTCGCCGTGAACAGTGCGATGATCGCCCAGATGATCGCGCGACCGATCGGCGACGGCGGCTGCTCCTGAATCTCGAGGGCCGCCGGAAGAAATGCTGTTTCGTTGTTGAATCCGGCCACCCTTACCTCCTACGCGGCCTGCGCGGCGAACAGCGCCGCGTAGTGTCCGTCGAGCGCCAGCAGGTCGTCGTGAGTCCCCTCCTCGACCAGCCGGCCGCGATCCATGACCAGCACCCGCTGCGCCTCGCGCAGCGCCGACAGGCGGTGCGCGATGATGAACACGGTGCGGTTCTCGCAGATCGCCCGCATGTTTTCCTGGATAACCCGCTCCGACTCGTAGTCGAGCGCGCTCGTTGCTTCGTCGAAAATCAGGATGCGGGGGTTGGTCACCAGCGCCCGGGCGATGGCGATGCGCTGCCGCTGGCCGCCGGACAAATTGCGCCCCTGCTCCTCGATCACGGTGTCGTACCCCTCGGGGAGCTCGAGAATGAACTCGTGCGCACCGGCAAGCTTTGCCGCTTCAACGACTGGCTCGATCGGCATGCCGCGGTCTGACAACGCGATGTTGTCGCGCACGCTGCAGTTGAACAGGTAGTTCTCCTGCAGGACCACGCCGATCTGGCGGCGCAGCCAGGTCGGGTCGACCATCGCCACGTCGACGCCGTCGATCAGCACTCGCCCGGAGTTGGGCACGTACAGGCGCTGCACCAGCTTCGACAGCGTGCTCTTGCCCGAACCCGAGCGACCCACAATGCCGACGATCTCTCCCGGCTTCACCTTGGCCGACACGTCAACGAGCACCTCGGGCAGCTCCGGCCCGTAGCGGAAGCTCACGTGATCGAACTCGACGTTGCCCTCGAGCGCCGGCAATGCCGGCTTGTTGGGGTTGTGGCCAGGCTCCGTCGGCGTATTGAGGATATCGCCAAGCTTCTCCATCGAGATGCCGGCCTGTTGCAGCTCCTGCCAAAGCTGGACCAGCCTCAGGATCGGCCCGCTGACGCGGGCCGCGAGCATGTTGAATGCGATGAGCTGACCGACCGTGATCTGGCCGGTGATGACGAGTCGCGCACCGATCCAGAGGATCAGCACGACGGTCACCTTGTTGACGAAAGAGGCGATCTGGCTGGCGATATTGCCGAGGTTCGCCGTCTTGAAGGCAGCATTCACATACGCCGCCAGCTGGTCCTCCCAGCGGCGCTGCATCTGCGGCTCGATCGCCATCGACTTGACGGTCTCGATGCCGCCGACGCTTTCCACCAGGAACGACTGGTTTGCGGCACCGCGCATGAACTTCTCTTCGAGGCGTTTCCTCAGAATTGGCGTCACGATGATCGACAGCAGCACGTAGAACGGAATCGCGGCGACGACGACCCAGAACAAGGTACTGGAGTACAGGTACATGACCGCGAAGAACACGAACGTGAAGAACAGATCGATCGCGACCGTCAGCGTCGAGCCGGTGATGAAATTGCGTATCGAGTCCAGCTCGCGGACACGCGCGACGATCGAGCCGATGGTGCGCGACGAGAAATAGCCGGTTGGCAATCCCTGCAGGTGCCGATACAGCTTGGCGCCCAGTTCGACATCGACGCGGTTGGTCGTATGCGAGAAAAGATAAGTCCGAAGGCCGTTCAGGATCACCTCGAACAGCGATACGGCAATCAGGCCAATGGCGAGCACGTCGAGCGTCGTCAGCCCACGGTGGACGAGCACCTTGTCGATCACGACCTGGAAGAACAGCGGCGTCACGAGCGCAAGCAGCTGCACGAAGAAGGACGCTATCAGCACCTGCGACAGCAGTTTCTTGTACTTGAGTATTGACGGAATGAACCAGCTGAAGTCGAACTTGCCGGTCATACCCGGTAACACCGACCGCTTGGTCACCAGTATCAGGCGCCCCGTCCACAGCGCTTCGAACTGCTCGCGGGTGAGTTTGCGGGGTTCCCGCTCGACCGGGTCCTGGATCAGGACGTCCTCACCGACCATGCGCCCGACGACGACGAAACGATCGTTCTCGAACTCTGCAATCGCCGGCATCGCGGCCTTGGCGAGCTTGTCCCAGTTCGAGTTGAAGGCTTTGGCTTTGAGCCCGAGGAACTTTGCGGCGCGCAGGATCAGCGGCTCATCAAAAAACTCGCCGGATTCGACGAATTGGTGACGCAGTTGGCGGGGATCCGCGGACACGCCCTGCAACCGGGCAACCAGCACGATGCTGGTCAGCCCCGTATCGGCAACGGCTGCCTTTACGGGTCGGTCCTCTCCAGCCGACCCGGTTCCCCTTCGCTCGGTTCGATCTTGCAACGGCTACTCTTTGTTATTGTGCGTCGCCTCCGTCCAGAGGCATCGCGTTACCGCTTGTAAATCGCTCAGTTGTTAAATTTGTTTTATGTCCGAACCATATGTGGCTTCGGTTATACCGGCATCCCCGGGGAGCGTCAAACAGCCCGCGGCAGCGTTCGGACAGAGCCGAGTCTTATGTTTAATCGGCTCTTTTATCGCACGAGCCGCTGCCTGACCGTTGGCGGAAAACTCGAGGAAATACTCGCTGAACGACAACGCCGCATTAGCGGTTTTCATGCTGCAGCGGCGCGATCGATACAAGGCCAGCGTCGACTCGAATTCGCCGACAGAAATCGTTTATGGATCGATTCGAAATTTACTAGCCGTTGCCTGCCGATCCGGCACGGCCGCGTATCCAACCCATTCTCGCCGCTGGCAGGGGCGACAGTGCGCCTGGGGGCATTCAAAAATCATCTAAGAGAAATGTCGCGTGGACGCAACGATCCACCTCGTAGCGGGTCAAAAAGTGTTCGGATTGCGAACGTTTGGGCATTATTTGTTGACTTGCCGCTCAGGTCTTATATCTTATGTGGGGCCAGCACTTAGAACGACTTGCAGGTGTTCTGTCAGCCGGAGCGTCAGGTAAAAACAACAAGCTTGGCGTCCGCGTCTGTTTTTCATCATACGGGGGAACGACATGAAGTACTTTGTATCCACGGCGGCGCTTGTGTTTGCTGTCGGCGGCCTTGCGTTAGCACCGGACGAGGTCGCCCAGGCCCAGGAATCCGCTAGCGAGTTGGAAGAGGTCGTCGTAACCGGATCGAGAATCCGACGCGACCCGCTAAATGAAGCAACGGCTATTACCGAGCTGAGCTTCAGCCAGATCGAGCAGACCGGGTTTACCAACCTCGGCGATGCGCTCCAGAACCTGCCAATTACCGGCTCTGCACCGAACTCGCAGTTCAACGTGCCCGGCAACTCGGGCTTCCCGCAGGATGGTGCCGGCATCGGCGCCGGTGCGGTACAGCTGTCACTGCGTAACCTCGAGGCCAAGCGCACGCTGGTACTCGTTAACGGTCGTCGCTGGATCGCCGGCGCGTCGGCATCGGGCGTACCGAGCACGGTTGACCTGAACACGCTGCCGGACAACGTGATCGACCGCATCGAAATACTGCAGGACGGCGCATCGGCTATCTACGGCTCTGACGCAATCGGCGGTGTTGTGAACATCATCACGGCTTCCGACTTCGAAGGCCTGCGCCTCGATGCTCAGGGCGGCGGTTACCTCGAGGACAGCGATGGCGAGTCCTACGAGTTCTCGGCACTCTGGGGCGGCGGCAACGACACGACGCACATGATCGTCAGCGCCAGCTACAAAGACGAGCGCGGCATCGAGACCGCTGACCGCGAGCGTTCGGCGTTCCCGAACCCGAACGCAACGAGCTGCGACGTGCCGGGCACGTTCTGCTCGTCGTTCACTCCGCAGGGCCGCTTCATCCTCGGTGACGCACTGGTCCCGGGCGGCGCCTCGATTACGCTGAACGACGGCGTACTCAACGACGGCATGGGCAACATCCCGGCGTTCGATCCAATGGACCCGACCGGCGGTGACTTCAGCGCGTTCACGGCGGCGGACCGTTTCAACTACAACGGCCCGACCTACAACTACCTGCGGACGCCGAACGAGCGCGTCAACCTGTACGCAGAAGTTCGCCACGAGCTTGCGCCGAACGTCGAGCTGTTCTTCACGGGCTCGTACACGAATCGCACCTCCGCCACCAAGGCGGCGCCGGAACCGCTCTGCCTCGGCGACGGTTGCGGTAACGCGATCAACGACAACTTCGTCGTCTCCGCTCTGAACCCGTTCAACCCGTTCGGCGTCGACCTGTCGGTCGCAGACGGCACGATGATCTTCTTCGGCCGTCGTCCGCTCGAGTCGGGCGGTCGCCTGTTCTTCCAGGACGTCAACACGTACATGGGTACGCTCGGCCTGACCGGTGACTTCGAAGGCGCGAACCGCAACTTCTACTGGGACGCCTACGCGAGCTACGGCGACAACCGCGGTTTCCAGGAGAAGCTGAACTCGCACAACGCGGCGCGCCTGCAGATCGCCATGGGCGACCCGGCCGTCTGTGCAGCCGTGCCCGGCTGTGTGCCGTACAACTTCTTCGGCGGCCAGGGTCCGGACGGCAACGGTTCGATCACCCAGGAAATGCGTGACTTCGTCAACTACACGCAGCGCGACTTCAGTGAGCAGACCCTGTTCAACATCGGCGGTAACTTCGGTGGCGACCTGTTTGAGATGCCGGCCGGCATGGCGGGTTTCGCAGTCGGCTTCGAGTTCCGGGATCAGAAGGGCTCGTTCCGCCCTGACCCGGTAGCCGAGCGTGGCGAGACCGCGGGTATCCCGTCGGGTGCCACGGCCGGTGAGTTCGACGTCACGGAGTTCTACGGTGAGGTCAGCCTGCCGCTGATCGACAGCGGCGTGTACTGGGAAGCGAACGTCGCAGGCCGCTGGTCCGACTACAGCACCTCCGGCGACGAGACGACCTACAAGGTGAGCACGCTGTTCCGCCCGATCGACCAGCTGTCACTGCGTGGTTCGGTATCGACCGGCTTCCGTGCACCAGGTATCGGTGAGCTGTTTGGCGGCGCCGCACGCGAAGACTTCACGTTCCTCGATCCCTGCGCCGACGTACTCGGCCAGTTTGGTTCGGCGAACGGTGGTCGTGATGCAGCCCAGCCGCAGAACATCATCGACAATTGCGCAGCGCTCGGCGTACCGGTCAACTTCACGCAGAGCAACCCGAGCCTCTCGTCGATCTCGGCCGGTAACCCGGACCTGATCGCAGAGACGTCGGATGCCTACACGCTCGGTGCTGTCTGGAACTCGGACTTCAACGCCAGCTGGATTGCGGGCTTCACGGCATCGCTCGACTACTACACGGTCGAGGTCAACGACGCTGTACAGGGCTTCAACCCGTCAGACGTACTCGTTGCCTGCGTGAACACGCTGCGCCCCGACCTCTGCGCGCTGACGCCGCGTCTGTCGTCCGGTTCGCTGGACGTGATCGACAACCAGCTGCAGAACATCGGCCAGGTCACCTCGTCCGGCTTTGACGTGCTGCTGGCCTACGTTGGTCCTGAAACCAACATTGGTCAGTTCAACGCCACGTTCAACGGCACGTGGCTGACCGAGTTCGAAGAGAGCATCTCGAACCCGGACGGCTCGGTCGCGACGATCGACCGCAAGGGCACGCACACGAACGAGACGTTCCAGCGCGCCTTCCCGGAACTCCGCTGGACGACCAACATCGACTGGCTGATCAACGAGAACTGGCAGTCGTCGCTCGCGTTCCGCTACACGGACGAGATGGAGCTCGAAGGCGGCACGAAGGTTGACTCGGTAATCTTCACCGACCTGCGCGTGGCCTGGACGCCCGACTTCGGTGACGGCAACTTCACCGTTGCGCTGGGCTTCAACAACGTGCTCGACGAAGATCCGCCGATCTGCTTCCCGTGCGGTGTCATCGGCATGAGCACGGTTGTCCACGACCTGCCTGGCCGCGTCGGCTACCTGCGCGCCACCTGGCGGCAGTAAGCGACAACGCCACGTCCGTGTGACTTCGGTCACCGGGCATGAGAAACAAGCGACGGCCCCTTTCGAGGGGCCGTTTGCTATTGGGGTCACTGGGACGCGCGAGCGCAAATGCGCTGAGCGCGCCGCTGATTGAACCTTTTTCTCCCGGGCCGCTATTTACGTGTCGACGCTGCCGACTGGCAGTGACGCAACCGTTATCCCCAGGAGATCAACAATGAAAACCGCAACCAACGTGACGATCGCATGCGCGATCGCAGTACTGAGCGTACCCACGCTGGCATCTGCCGAGCGGTCCAAGGACTTCTCGTCCGCAACGAAACTGTCCGCCGCGCAGGAGGTCCAGAACAGCCCGGTCGTATCAAAGGGCCGCTCAAAAGCGATAATCCGTTTCGCCCGCGACTTCAGCTCGGCCGAGATCCGCGTCAACTTCAACCGTCTCGAAGGCCAGGTCACCCGACTTCACCTGCATTGCAACATCGCAGGCACAAACGGTCCTATCGCCATTGGCCTCATCGACGTCATCGCTCCGGCCAATGACAACAGCGATGTCATCACATTCGAGGGTCACCGCATCTTCGGCACGATTACGAACGCCGAATTCCCTACGGAGGATCCCTGCCCGGGCTTTGTAAATCGGCCCGTGAATAACATCGTCTCGCTGGCTGCAGCGATTGAAGCGGGTCTCATCTACTGGAACCTGCACACCGACGCCTTCCCGGCCGGCGAGCTACGCGGCCAGGTGCGGCCACTTATCGCGACTGAAGACGACGATTGATAAACCAAAGTGGCTGAAGGCCCCTGATTACAGGGGCCTTTCCCGACGTTGATTCGATAACTGCGTCGCAGCAAATGAGAGCCCGATCACCGAGAATAGGTCCATGCAGTAGCCTTTGGGGCAACGCCATGGACATCGTCATTGCAGTCGCGCACTATCTCGGCGCCGTATTCGCGGTGATCGTGCTTTTGGTGCTTTCACTTGCCTTCGATGCCTGGATCGCGCTCAAGGACGAGAAGTCGCTGACGGACGAACTGTCGCTGGCCGTGGGTCACCCTGTCGATAATGCGACGCTTGACCGTGACTTCGCCGACTACGCCAAGATTCTCGGGGAGCGCTACAGCGCCGAGCTCTTCCGCAATCGCATCTCCGATCTCGCCGGAATCATCTGGCAGGCATGGAACTGGCTCGGCCTGCTGCTACAGATCGGTGCCCTCGGACTTGCACTCTGGCTGACCGCCACCAGCGGCTCCGAAGCTGCCGTATCCGCCTGGCTCGTCCCGATCGTGACGATCCTCATCTGGGCCGTTGCCATAATGTTTGCCATGCTCTGCAAGCTGCTCACCGGGCGCTATCCCGGCCAGGCCAAGCGCGCGCGCCAGAACCTTGCGGAGCTGCTCGCCAAGGCCTCCGAATTACGCCCTGCGTAGTTCTACGAATAACGTTCGCCCCCCGAATCCGCTAGAACAGTCTCGGGACCGTGTGGATCAACGACAAGGGGTAGATCGATGACCGGGCGTAATCCGATCGAGGCACTCGCGCACCTGCGCCACGAGTTCGGCGAACATGGCGGCATCAACATGTCGATCGAGGCGAGCTCCACGTTTACCGTGATGGAGCCGGGCACCATGCCCGAGATGTTCAAGGGGCTGAAGGGCCACGACGCAGGCTGCTACCTGTACGGCCGCCACTTCAACCCGACCGTGTACAACCTGGGCCTTCAGCTTGCGGCGCTGGAAGGCACTGAAGCAGCCTACTGCACCGCCAGCGGTATGGGTGCGATTTCCTCGACCGTGATGGCGCTTGCGAAAGCGGGTGATCATATAGTCGCGTCGAGCGCCGTTTACGGCGGCACCTACGCGCTGATGCACGACTTCCTGCCGGTCAAGGCCGGCATCACGACCTCGTTCGTCGATATCACCGACCTCGATGCCGTGCGCGCCGCGATCACCGAGAAGACGACGGTCCTGTATACCGAGAGCGTGTCGAACCCGACGCTGCGCGTGGCCGACATTCCGAAACTCGCTGCCATCGCAAAGGACGCCGGCATCCCGCTGGTCGTCGACAATACGTTCAGCCCGCTGATCCTGAATCCCGTGGCGCTGGGTGCCGACATCGTCGTGCACAGCATCACAAAGTTCATCAGCGGCATGTCCGACATCATTGCGGGTGCGGTCTGCGGCAGCAAACCGTTCATCGAGTCGCTGATGGACCTGCACGAAGGTCCGCTCATGCTGCTTGGTCCGACCATGGACCCGAAGGTGGCGTCGAAGATCAGCCTGCGCATTCCACACCTGCCGATCCGTATGGCGGCGCACAGTGAACGTGCGCTCGCGCTTGCTAGACGACTCGAGGAGTACGGAGCGAAGGTTGGCTATCCGGGGCTGCCCAGTCACGAGGACCATGAACTCCTCGACGAACTGGCATGCCCGGACTACGGCTACGGCGGCGTCATGACGATAGACATGGAAACGGAAGACCGGGCCAACCAGCTGATGTCGCTGCTGCAGAACAAGTACCGCTTCGGCTTCATGGCCGTGAGCCTGGGCTACTTCGACACGCTGATGTCCTGCTCCGGCTCGAGTACTTCCAGCGAGTTGACCGACGACGATAAGTCGAGCGCCGGCATCAGCCCGGGTCTCGTGCGGCTGTCGATCGGTTACACCGGCACGCTCGAACAACGCTGGCGTCAGCTAAAGGGCGCGCTCGAGGACGTTGGGGTACAGGCAGCCGCCTAGGACGTCTTCAGTCGCTTGTCTTTGGCAAGCACGATCGCCTGTGCTCGTGACTTGACGCCCAGCTTCTCGAAAACGTGCGTGATGTGATTCCTGACAGTCTTTTCGCTGATGAAGAGGCTGTTCGCGATCTCACTATTGGTCTGCCCGCTCGCAATGTGCACGAGAATCTCGCGCTCTCGCGGTGACAACACCTCGAAGATCGGGTCCTCCTCGGCCTCGTTCACCGCACGACCGGTAAACTCCAACACCTCGTCCTTGAAGCGCTGCCAGGCTGGTTCGTCCTTGAGCAGAATATGGTTGCGGGACTCGAGCTGGACGAAACGAGCGTCCGGAATCCGGGCTGCGAGCAGTCGCCCTTCCGAGAGCGGCACGACCTCATCGTGGGTTGCATGCATGACCAGCGTTGGCACGCTCACCTGCGGAAGCAGGTTCTCAACATTGGGCGACATACGCGCCTCGAGCAGCTGCGCGGCGATCTCCGGCTCGGTCGACTTGGCACAAAGCTCATTGAACCAGTCGAGCTGCTCGGGCGTTCCTTCCGGAACAAATCGCGACGTGAACAGCTGCCGGTAGACGGGATTCTCCTGCCCCCAGCCGAGCTTGGTGAGCTCGACGATGGCGCGATACTTCTGGGCACCCTCGGACTGATTGCGCTGCCCCCAGCCACGCGCGTAGGCACCGCAGAGGATCAGGTGCGAGACCCGCTCCGGGTATCGGACGGCATACTCGATACCCGCGACCCCTCCCTGCGACACACCGAGGATGACAAACGGCTCCTGGAGCCCCGCCGCATCCACGACGGCCTCGAAGTCACGGCCCCAGCGAGTCCAGCCGTAGTCGTCAACAGCCCAGTCGCTCAACCCGCAGCCGGGTTCGTCGTAGCGAATCAGCTCGAAGTTCGCTGCAAGGAACTCGAGCCAATGCCGCCAGACCGGGCTCGTCCAGTCGTACTCGAGGTGCGTCAGCCACGTTGACGCACGCAGCATCGCGGGGCCGGAACCGGCACTCGCCCAGGCAATGTTGACGCCATCAGCCGTCCGCAGCATGCGAGTTTTCTGACGCATTTCCTCCTCATTGAGGCGGTTCCGCTCGATTCGGGACAAAGCTCCCCCTTTTGGCGAGCTTCGAATCGAAAAACAGGACGCTTGCCCCATGTCCGCCAAGCGGCGGTTCGCCCACTATCTTCTGCACCAGCCATGAGGGCTGTCAACTGACCAGGAGAGACACCATGCTGACCGCCACAACCCATAGCACAGACAACACCGATCGCTACGCTCGCTGCATCGATCTCTCGAAGCGCGTGCGCTGGGACATCGACCGCGATGTGATCCGCGGCCGTTCCCTCAATTTCAATGAAAAGTTCCTGCCGGACGGGCTGTCGCTCGTCGATCGGCTGAACTTCCTGACCGATAGCGAGCAGCGCTTCCTGAGCCAGGTGCAGGGGCGTACCTACGCCAACCTGTTCGGCCTGATCGAGCGCTACATCAATGCAAAGATCCTCGAGGTCAGTCGCGACCACTGGCTTGGCGACCAGGTCGCCCTCGAGGCGCTGGTCCGCTTCAGTGACGAAGAAATGAAGCACCAAGAACTGTTCCGTCGCGTCGAGGCGCTCGCGGCCGAACGAATGCCGCCGGGCTACGCGGTCGTGGCGGATCCCAACGAGGTTGCATCGCTCGTGCTCGGCAAGTCAACCTGGGCGGTGATGGCCCTGACCTACCACGTGGAGATCTTCACGCAGCTGCACTTTAAAAAGAGCATCGAGCCGGAGGCCAGCTTATCGGAGCTCTGGAAAGACGTGTTCCTGTACCACTGGAAGGAAGAGGCACAGCACGCGGTCATCGACGAACTCGAATGGCGCCGGGAAGACGCAAAGCTCGGTGACGCGGAACGCGACCAGGCCGTGACCGATCTGATCGACCTCGTCGTCGCCGTCGACGGCATTCTGCAGGCGCAGTCCAAAGCGGATTCAGACTACTTCATGGCGTCGGTTAAGCGCAGCTTCACGGACGAGGAGGCCGACAGTGTTCGCGACACCGTGCTCGGGGCCTACCGCTGGCAGTACATCGTATCCGGTGTACAGGACGGTCGATTTCTCGGCGTACTCACGGAGCTCAGCACAAGTGCACAGGTGGAACGCGCGGTCACCGCGCTCGCACCGCTGATGCCGAAAGCAGCTTGACGCTCTAGTAGCTCAGGATAGGAGCCCCTCAATTGAGGGGCTCTTTCGTCGACGGCCCATCAAACGCCGACTTGTATTGCCCGACGGCATCACGGAATTTTCCGGGCGCTTGCACTATGCTCCCGGCATGGCTGCACCGTTCAAAAGCATGGTTCTCCGGTCAATACTTGGCATTTTCGCACTGGGAGCGCTTGGCTACGCGATCCTCGTTCTCGCCAACCTGAAGGACCGCGACCCGTCGGGCGAAATCGCGATGCTGGAATCAATGCTGGAGCGTTCCTCACCCGTTGCCAGCGAGGACAACTCCTATATCTACATGCTGGGAATCGAAGGCCCTCCTGATTCCAATCCGATGGCGCTCGGCCTCGAACGCTACGAGTGGATGGAGACGGCGCGGCCGGAGTTCAGCACCGACGACGACCCGCTCGGTATCGGCTACGACTTCGAGTCAAAGCGAAGTGAGGCCGTCGCTCTCCTCGCCAAGACGTGCTCCGAGTCCGAATCCGAATGCCTGGCGCTCCTGGAATCAGACGAGGAGACCGTCGAACAGTGGCTCACCGACGAGCGCTGGCTCCTCGACCGTTACCGCACGTTGATCGCGCTTCCGGTGTTTCGCGAATCCGTACCGTTCGACGTGTTTGCGCCCCTGCCTTCCTACAACGTAATCCTGCAGGGCCAACGCCTGCACATCTTGGATGCGTGGACGGCGGCCGGGGCTGGTGACGCAGCAAGGGTCTCGGCCACGCTGGATCGCGACCTCACCTACTGGCGCATGGTGCTGGAGAACTCGGACGCGCTGATCACGAAGATGATCGCGACCGCCGCGATCATTCGACACTTCAAGCTGGGCAATCTCGTGCTGCGCCGGCTGCCGCAAGACGTCGCGGACGACGCCATCCCCCCATCATGGCGTGCAGAGCTGACCGAAAGCGAACGCTCCATGCAGCGAAGCCTTGCCGGAGAGTGGAAGTACTTCGACGACCTGATGAAGAAGACCGTCACCGACATGGAGAATCCGTTCGACGACTGGACGGGGCTCGCTGACACGACCACGTGGGAACGCATCAAGTGGGTCGTCCTGAAACCGATGTGGCAGCCGCAGGATCTCACGAATCGATACGCCCGCATGATGCTCGACCTCGGCAACGCGTTCGATGTGCCCTATGAAGACATCCCGAATGCCGTGGACATAGCTGAAGAGTTGCAGGCGTCGGCTTTCAAGCCCTTCAGCAGGCTGTACAACTTTGCGGGTGACCTGGCCATGTTCACCGACGGCTGGAGCCTGTCAAGTTACGCCGTCCGCGTATCGGATCTCGAAGGCATCCGCAGGGCCGCGTTGCTGGTCGCCGAGCTACGTGCCGATGGCGTGACGGCGAATGACGTCGTGCAGCGCATGCTCGTCAGCGAGATCGTGCATCCTTACACCAACGAACCGTTCGCCTGGGATGACAGTGGCGTCATGGTCTTCAAGGGACTGGAGCCGCATGAAGATCGTTCGCGGCATGAGCTGATTTACTGACGAGGGATAATCCGCCGCTCGTAATGTTTCGCTGCTCTGTCTAACGATAGCTGCGCTGACTTGTCGGCCTCAGGTTCATGACAAACAACTTCGATGTTATGCCCGTCGGGGTCAAGAACGAACGCCGCGTAGTATTGACCACTGTACTGAGGACGCAGTCCAGGCGGTCCGTTGCACTGACCGCCTGCGCCAAGTGCGGCGCTATAGAACGCGTCGACCTGTTGCCGGCTCTCGGCCATGAACGCAATGTGCAGATGCGCAGGCTTCTCGTCCGTTTGGTACAGGCACAATGAACTGTTGCCTGTCGGTTGACTCATTTCAACTCCATCCAGAGGCCAATCGGTGATGACGGTCACTCCAATTGGTTCGAGCGCGTTCGTGTAGAAGGATTTGCTCAGCGCAAAGTCGCGCACACCAAACTTGACGTGATCGAACATAGTTATCCTGAAGCCGAGAACAACAACGACTGCTTGGGGTCAACAACGGTGATGGTAGCAGTCAATCAGCGTGGGGCTGCAGCCGGCCAGAAGCGGTCGGTGAAAATGCGTGGGTGGCGCCTACCGGGCCAGATGCGGCCCTTGGATTTCATTCGTAGGAGCGGCTTCCAGCCGCGATCGCGGCAAGATGCCGCTCCTACGATGTGAACGATTGACCCGTTGCCAAGGATCATTAGTCGTCACGCTTTTTTCTCTTCGAGTACGGCCGATCTCATCGCGACTGCAAGAAGTGGTGCCGGCACCAAGAATCGAACTCGGGACCTACTGATTACAAATCAGTTGCTCTACCAACTGAGCTATACCGGCGTTGTTTGATCGATGAGCGCGGATTATTCGCGGATTTCGGGGCCCTCGCAAGCGAGAAGCGCCTATTTCCTAGTTCGGGCAGGTCGCAGCGTCGCGAAGCAGCACCTTGTCCTCGCCGTAGCGCTCGATTATCTGGCCGGCGCCGCGGCCGGACGGCAGGCCGATATCGACGAAATAAAGCATGCCGTCGTTGAAGCGCGGCGTTATATCCGCGCCCAGGCCGAGCGACTGCGCCTGCAGCTCGATGCGCTCCGCGCGATCGCGATCGCCGAACAAGCCGAGCGAGATCTTCATGCCCTCGTCGTCGGTCTCGACGATGTAGGCCTCACCGATGCCGCCTTCTGAAAGCGTTTCGAGCATCTGGTTGCCGGCCGCCCGATCGGGGACGTCGCGAATCTGGACCCAGTGGCCGACGAATATCTGGCCCATCTGCGAGCGCACATTCGTCTGCATGCCCTCGCCCTCATGACGCATCTCCGCGGCTTCTGCATCGGCGCGGTTCAGCGGGCCGAGCGTGACGCAGGTTCTCCCGACAACTGCCGCGAGGTCCGACGGTTCGCCCGAGCCGAGAACGGCACCGACGCTCGCGACGCTGTCGGTTTCTGCCTGCGAAATCGACAGAGGCGGACCCAGGTCGCTTTCGGCGACGATTTCGACGCCGGGACCCTCTTCGTCGCGGTCGAACCAGCCCCACATGAAATACAGGGTGTTGGCCAGCAACAGAATGAGCAGCAGGTTTCTCATCAAAGGTGCCCGTCGCTCTCGAGCATGTGCATGAGGCCCTGCAGTACGAGGTTTGGCAGGTGCAGGGCCGGTTCATCGAGTGCCTCAAGAATGCGTGCCGCATCACCGCCGGTCAAGACCAGCTGCGGATCGTGGCCGTCTGCTTGCAGCGTGCGCAGCGCGCGTTCGACGGCACCGACCACGGCGTTTTCGCTGCCGCTGCCGATAGCATCGGCCGTGTTGCCCGCGAACAAGGCGAGTCCTGTAAACGAGCCAGGCTTTTTCAGCTTTGTCTCGGGCAGGTCGCTCGTGTCGCTGGCGAGTGCGCTCGCCATAAGCCGCACGCCGGGCAGGATCTGGCCGCCCAGGTGCCGGCCGGAGTCGTCGAGTGCATCGATGGTAACCGCCGTGCCCGCATCGACCACGATACAGCTAGTGCCGAGTTCGGCGCGGGCACCGACCAATGCAACCCAGCGATCGACGCCCATGCGTCGCGGCTGCGCGTAGGCGTTGGTCACGCCGTAGGCCTCGCGTTCCGTCTTCGCGAATCGCAGGTCAAGACCGCAGTGTGCACCAACGATGCCGGCAAGCCGGGTGGCGAACGTCGTTCCGGCGACGTTGCTCGCAATCACCGCATCGACACGCTGCGGTAAACGTGTCGTCAATACGCCGATGCCCTGCTCGCGAATCTTTGCCTGGGTGATGTGGCCGGTTCGGTGAATCTCGCCGTCCGTCGCAATGCCCCACTTGAGGCGCGTGTTGCCGGCGTCGATCAGCAGTGCCTTCACAACGTGGCAGGCTCCAGGATGCGGCGAATGGAGCCGCTGATCACGCTGATCGTCCGCTCGCCTGTGTCCACGAGCAGCGCGCCGTCGTCGTCGATGCCGAGGACCTGGCCTGTCAGTTCGCCGTCCTCGACGTCCATCTCGACGTGGCTGCCTTCGAGGCCATCGTATCGTTTGAACTCGTCGCGGAAGGAAGCGAATCCCTCGCGCTCAAACTCGACGAAGGTATCAGCCATCGCCTCGATGACGGCGACGGCAACGCGGAAACGATCGGGCCCGCCGGTCGTTGCCGCATCGAGGCTCGCGATCGCGCCGCTCCAGCCGCCCTCGGACAGGTCGACGGCAACGGGCGCCAGGTTGATTCCTACACCGGTCACGACGGTGACGCTGTTCTGATCGCGGAACTGTGTCTCGGTGAGGATGCCGCCGAGCTTCGCCTTCGACAGCACGATGTCGTTCGGCCACTTCAGTCGCAGCTCGCTCGCACCGAGTTCGACGAGTGAGCGCACGATGCCGACGCCCTGCGCGAGCGTCAGCGTTGGCAGGCTAGCCGGCGTCGCGTCGAAGCGGTACGCCATCGACAGGCACAGGCTGCGACCCGGCTCCGAATGCCAGCGATTGTCGCGCCGCCCTCGGCCGGCGGTCTGGTGATCGGTAATGGCGACCTTGCAGCGGCCCGGTTCGGGCGCAGCCTCGCCAATCAGGAAGGTATTGGTCGAATCGATCTGCTCGAACGCGTCGATGCGTTGCAGCCTGCCAGCGACCCTCTCGTTTAGCGCCGAGCGGATCGCATCGCTGTCAAACGCCGCCATTGCCGTCGGCCTGCGGCTTGCGTTTGAAGAGCATGAGCTTCTCGTTGCGGTTCTCGTTGCCGGCCCGCATCCGCGCGATGTTCGAGCGGTGGCAGTAGATGATGAAACCGGCCATGAACACACCGAAGACGAACAGCGGCGTCTTGCCCTCGAGCCCGGTTATCGCAACCCAGGCGGGCATCGTCACCGCGGCCGACATCGTCGACAGGCCGACGAAGCCGGACAGCACCAGGATGACGACAAACACGAGCAGTGCCGGGACCAGGATGCCCGGCGCGACGACGGCAACCGCCCCCACCAGCGTGGCGGCACCCTTGCCGCCGCGGAAACCGTGATACAGCGGCCAGACGTGACCCATTACGGCGGCGGCCGCGCAGCACAGCGTCAGCCACTCACGGGAGACCCCGGGGTCCTCGGCGATAAACGGCAGCTCGAGGCCGGGGACGACGGCCGCGCCGACGACACCCTTGCCGACATCGATGATCATCACGCCGAGCGCGAACCACACGCCCTGCGTCCTTAGCGCGTTAGTGCCGCCCGGATTGCCGCTGCCCATCTCGCGGATGTCGACGCCGCCACGCAGCCTCCCCATGATCATGGATCCCATGAGGGAACCGATGAGGTAGCTGATCAGGAACTTAACGCCGAGCTCGAGCATTGGGTGCGTCGCTTTCTAAAAAAGGAGCCGCATTGTAGCATCGGGCAGCGCTGTACCGTCTTCGCCCATGTCCCGTCTACCTGTTCATTTTTTCATCAATCCGACCGCCGGTCGCGGCCGCGCCGCGAAGCGCCTGAAGACGATCCGTGAGATTGCCCGCTCGAAGGGCGTATCGCTGGACGTCCACGAAAGCCGCGAGCCTGGTGACATGGAGGCGCAGGTACAGTCCGTCGCGATTCGCGGGGCGTCCGTCGTCATCGTGGCGGGCGGCGACGGCAGCATTCACGAGGCGGTCAACGGCATCCTGCGTTCAGGCACGGACACGCCGCTCGGCGTCATCCCCACCGGCACCGGCAATGATTTCGCAAAGGCGGCCGGTGTCACACTCGACTGGGAAGCGGCAACGGCCCTGTTGGCAGACCGGCTGCTCGAAGCGTCACCGCCCCGACCGATCGATGTCGGCGTGATGAACGGCCGGTACTTTGCCAACGGCGCAGGTATCGGTTTCGATGCGAAGGTCACGGCGCTTGCCCGACAGTACCGCTGGCCGATCGGCGACCTCGTCTACCTGTTCGCGATTTTCAAAGCCTTCCGCGATCCGATCGCGACGCCCAGCGTGCGCATCCGCGCTGGCGACTATTCCTGGGACGGTCCGCTGACGCTCGCCAGCGTCAGCAACGGGCCGTGGATCGGCGGCATGTTCCACATCGCGCCGATGGCCAGGAACGACGACGGTCAGCTCGAGCTGCTGATAGCCGCACCCGTTACCCGGCGCAGGATCGTTACGCTGTTGCCAAAACTGATGAACGGCACGCACGTCCACCTGCCCGAGATCTCGCATCAGCCAGCTACGGCACTCGAGATCGACTGCGAATCGGACCTGCTCTCGCACCTCGACGGCGAGGTACAGGCGCCGGTCAGTCGTTTCGAGATCGAGCTCAGGCCGGGAGCGCTGCGGCTGGCCTAGCGGCTTGTCTGCCGGACCGGCCGCGAACCAAGCCAGATTGCAACCAACGCGATACTCGCACCGACGAGTTCAGTCGGCGTCATCGGCCGTGCGAAGAACACGACGTCCCAGACGAAGCTCAGCGTCGGCTGCAGCAGCAATGCCAGGCCTGCCTCGGTGGTCGAAACCTTCGGCAGGCTGCTGGCAATGAGCATCATGCCGAGCGTATGCGACAGCAGGCCGTAACCGAGCAGCCAGCCGACGTCGGTCCATGTGCCGATGACCAGCGAATCGCCCTCCGCAATCGCCGAGACGCCGAGGAAGGCGGCGACGAGCAGCGACATGATCGCAATCTCGCGAGTCGGCATCGAGTCGGTCGCCGAGGTTCGAAGCTGGCGCATCGACAGCAGGTAGCCGGCGTAGGAAACGGCGGTGAGCAGTCCGAAGATCACGCCGAGGCGGTAGTCGTCCGGCAGGCTGCCCCAGTCGAGGCCGACGATCAGCGCGAGCCCGAGCAGTGCGAGCGGCACGGCTATGAGCTGTGCCGGCCGCGGCGGCTGCTTCAGGACCACGATGCCGACCGCCATCATGATGAAGACCTGGAAGTTGGCGAGCAGCGTCGACAGGCCCGGGCCGATGTAGTTGATGCTGCGATGCCAGAACCACAGGTCGAGCGCGAAGAACACCGACGCGACGACCAGCATGCCGAACACCCAGCGCGGCAGCTTGAGCGACTTGCGCATGACGCCCAGGTAAATGACCATCGCGACGCCGCCGATCGCGGCGCGGTAGAAGCCGCTCGTCGTCGGCGACACCTCGACGAGCTTGACCCAGACCGGCGACAGGCTGATCAGGGCGGCGCCAACGTACAGGCGCACGCGGGGGTTGGACATGGCGAACATTGTTAGCCGGCGAGCCAGGCAGCCCGGCGCGTTTCGACGTCCATCGAGACGTCGTCAGAAATGGTCAGCCAGCACGTGTCCTCCGGCGCCGCCTGGAAACGCAGCTTGAGCGTCAGGAGTTCGTCGCCACGAAACACGACCAGGTCCATGCGATCGTTGACCCGGCAGGCCCGCAGGCGTTTGCCGATGTTGGCTGACGTCAGCGCGAGGCCGTCGAGCGCAACCGCAACGTCGCCCGGTGCAACACCGGCTTTCTCGGCGGTGCCCCCGCTTAAGACCTGGTCGAATACGAGCTTGCCGTCGGCGCCGCCGAGCGTCACGCCGAGCCAGACCTTCGGGATATCGTCCGCCTTGCGTTTCTTGCCGCCCGCATCGCGTCCGTCAACGGCCGCGCGCAGGTTCGTCTCGACGCCGTGGGTGCGCAGCATCGCCTCCAGCGGCAGCTCGCCGGTGCCGCGGACGGCGGCATCGAAGAAGTCCTCCAGGTCGAGCCCGGAGACTTCCTTGCAGGCCGACTCGAAGCCGTCTTCCGACATCCCTTCGCTCGACGTTCCGTAGCGCCTCCAGCATTCGTGCATGACGTCGTCGAGGGACGCCGCGTTGTCGGTTTCGGCACGAATCTTGAGATCGAGCGTCAACGCGATCAGCGCACCCTTCGCGTAGTAGCTGATGATCGCGTTGATCGAGTTGGCGTCCTTCTTGTAGAACTTCGTCCATGCATCGAAGCTCGACGCCGCGACGCTCTGCTGCAGCCGACCCGGACTGCGAAGAACCCTGGTCACGACCTTGCCAACCAGCTCGAGGTAGCTCGCCTCGGTGATAAGGCCGCTGCGCAGCAGTGCGAGGTCATCGTAGTAGGACGTGATGCCTTCGAATACCCACAAAAGCTGGGTATGCGTCTCGCTCGACAGATCGTAGGGCGAGAACACCGCGGGCTTCATGCGCTTCACGTTCCAGAGATGGAAGTATTCGTGACTGACCAGTCCGAGCAGTACCCGGTAGCCGTCATCGACGTCCTGCTGTCCCTTTCTCGGCAGCGCATCGCGTGCACATACGAGACTGGACGACCAGCGGTGCTCGAGGCCGCCGTAGCCGCGGCCGGGGGCGTTGAGCAGGAACAGGTACCGGTCGAGGTCCTCTGGCGGACCCAGGAAACCGAGGTGCTGTTCGCAAAGCGTCTCCAGGTCGTGACAAAGCCGCGCCATGTCGCAGTTCACGCGCCCGCGAATGGCGATCGCGTGCGGTATACCGCTTGCCTCGAACTCACCGATCGTGAGCTCACCGATCTCGACAGGATGATCGATGAGCTCGGCGTAGTCGGCGGCGCGGTAGCGACCGAAGCCGTAGGCTTCCGCACCGTCGCGGCGCATCGACGTCGCAACGCGCCAGTCTTGACCGACCGGCTTGTCCGGCGCCTCGATGTCGACCGTGCAATCCGCATCCTCCTGGTCGACGACCGCGAAGAATACGCACGGCCCATTGAAGTACGCATGCGTCGTATCGAGGTGAGCGCCGCGCACGCTGTCATCGTAGGCATAGATCTCGGCGACGAGCGTCAGCGGTCGATCGACCGGCTCGGCACGCCACGTGCTCTTGTCGAGTTTTTCGAGCGGCACGTCGAGGCCGTCGCTCTCGGCGCGAATGCTGACGACGTTGCGCGCGTAGTCGCGAATCATGTAGCTGCCCGGTATCCAGGCAGGCATCCGGAATCGCTGTCCGGACGCATCCGGCGCGGCCACGGTGAGACGTACCTCGAAGAGATGGGCGGCCGGCTGGATCGGCTTGATGCTGTAGTGGTGCGGCTCTGTCATCCGATTTCGGTCAGGCAGTCTCGTTCAAGCTTTGGGCAGGTGAATCTCTGCAAGCATGCAGCGTACGCTGCCGCCCGACGATGCCTCTATGGTATCAATCGGCACCGCCACGATCCTGCCATTGGCCTCCAGCATCGCCCGCTGCGCGTCGTCCAGCGACGCCCACGCCTGGCCCGACATGGCAACGACCCTCGAACCGTCGGCCGCGCGAAGCTCGAGCATGTTGCCGGCGAACGCCTTGAGCTGGTCGTAGCTGAGCTCGAGAATGTCATGACCGGATTCGCGGAGGCTCTCCATGACGGCAGCACGCTGACCCTCGTCCGCAATAGCCTCGGCACAGATGATGGCCAGCGCTTCGCCGATGCTCATCAGCACGTTGGTGTGATAGATCGGCGCGCCATCGCGATCAACTGCGTCGAAGGCGACGATCTCGTAGTCCATGCGCTGCGCGAAATCGCCGAGCGGATCGAGATCGGTCCGCGATGACAGGCAGGCATAGGCGATGCGATTGACGCGATCGAGTACCAGGCTGCCGGTGCCCTCGAGGAAGTGGTCCCGTGCCTCGTGCTCGCTCAGGTCGACGATGTCGCTCAGGTGATAGCCGCGCTCCCGGTCCAACAGCTCGATGACGTCGCGACGGCGCTCCGTGCGGCGGTTCTCGGCTTCCATCGGGTATACGACGGCGCGGCCGTCAGCGTGAAAACTGACCCAGTTGTTCGGGAACACGGCATCGGGCGTGTGCGGCTCCGGCGTGTCGTCCACCACTTCCACACAAACCCCGACATCCCGCAGTGCGGCGACGAGCTGCTCGAACTCGGCCAGCGCCGCATCCTGCTGCTCGGCCGCCGATGCCGACGTCTTGCCCTGGAAACGGTTGGACGCGGCCGTCAGCGGATTGCTCTGGAAACGAACGGGCCGGATCATCAGTACGCTGCCGGCAAGTTGTGATTCGCGGTCGCTCACTTTACAGTCATCGGCGGACAATAGAGACGCGCAGCTTGCGCTGCGCCGGAACGGAATACAAGACCTGCCGGAGCCCGCAGAAATACGAATGAGAAGCATACTTGCCAACGTCCGCCGCGCCATCACAAACCCGGCGTGGATCTCGTTCGCGTGGTTCGGCATGACCGTCGGTATCTCGCTGATCGCCACGCCGGCGCGGTTCTCCGCCGGCAGCGTTACCCGCCCTGTCGCACTCGACGTCAGCCGGGTCGTCTTCACCGCCCTGAACAAGGCCGAACTGGTAGCGCTCATCCTCTTTCTCATCGTCGTGCGGGCGTCCGGCCGCGCGGCGCGCTGGTGGGGCGTCGCGGCCGTGCTGGCCCTGATCGTCATCGCCCAGAGCGCGTGGCTGCTGCCGCTCTTGTCCGAGCGCACGGACATGGTGCTGGCCGGTATCGAACCGCCGCCGTCGTTCCTGCACGGGGCGTACTCGACGCTCGAACTCCTGAAGCTATTCATCCTGCTCGCGAGCGGCATCGTCGCGCTCGGCGAGGGCCAGGGCCCGGGGGCCAGATGAAAGCAGCACTCGGACCGATCCTGGCAGAGCTGCTCGACAGCGTCCGCGACCTGCTACCTATCATACTCGTCATCGGCTTTTTCCAGCTCGTGGTGCTTCGGCAACCAATTCCGAATTTCGGCGAGATCGCGCTCGGTATCGGCTTCGTCGTCGTTGGGCTGACGCTGTTCATCAAGGGCCTTAATCTCGGTCTGTTCCCGATCGGTGAGACCATGGCCTACGAGTTTGCCCGCAAGGGCAACCTGTTCTGGCTCTTGTGCTTCGCCTTCGCTCTCGGTTTCGGAACGACCATCGCGGAGCCCGCGCTGATTGCGGTCGCCAACGAAGCGGCCATGATCGCCGCAGACCAGAAGATGATCGACTCAGGTCAGGACGCCCAGGACTCGTACGCGCTCGGGCTGCGGATCACGGTCGCGCTGTCGGTCGGAATGGCGATCGTCGTCGGCGTGTTCCGGATCATCATGGGCTGGCCGATTCAGTATCTAATCGTTGTTGGCTACATAGGCGTGGTCGTCATGACCATCTTCGCGCCGCGTGAAATTATCGGGATCGCTTACGACTCCGGCGGCGTGACGACATCTACGATCACGGTGCCGCTGGTCACGGCGCTCGGTGTCGGCCTCGCCAGTTCCATCAAAGGTCGCAATCCAATGACCGACGGCTTCGGCCTCATCGCGTTTGCGTCGCTGACGCCGATGATTTTCGTAATGGGCTACGGGATGGTGATTCAGCAGTGATGCACTTACTGACCGAATTCCTTGGTGTGCTGCTCGCTACGGTGCGCGACGTCACGCCGATCGTCGTCATCATCTTCGGCTTTCAGATCTTCATCCTGAGACGGCCGATTCCGAACCTGAAGAAGATCATCACCGGATTCATCCTGGTCCTGTTCGGCCTGGCCTTCTTCCTCGAGGGTCTCGAACTGGCGCTGTTTCCGCTCGGCCGCCTGATGGCCCAGCAGTTGACGGATCCCACGTTTATCGCCGGGACCGACGCCGCCGCCAACATGGCGTTTGGCTGGTGGGACTACCGCTGGGTCTACCTGTTTGCCTTCGCGATTGGTTTTGCGACCACGGTCGCCGAGCCGGCCTTGCTTGCAGTGGCGATCAAGGCCAACGAAGTATCCGCTGGCAGCATCGGCGTCTGGGGCCTGCGCATCGCGGTGGCGATCGGCGTCGCCGTTGGCCTCTCTCTGGGCGCCTATCGCATCATCAGCGGCACGCCGCTGTACTGGTATATCATCACCGGCTACGT
>JASJBG010000035.1 GCA_030066625.1 Woeseiaceae bacterium | reverse complement strand
ACCAGCGTCGAAACGATGTTGAACGCCGCCACGGCGACGACCATGAGCAGGATCACGAACAGGATCGACTTCGTGATCTGGATCGAACGAAAGAAGTTGACGTTGCGGCGCGTCCAGTCGCTCACCAGGACCAGTACGCCGTTCTCGAGCGCCACTTCGCGGACGATTGCCGGGGCCTCGAAGATCTCCGTCACGGCAAGGCGCACGCCCGACACTGAATCACGCTGCCGGTACAGGCGCTGCGCATCGCCGATGCTGATGAACGCCAGCCGTCGATCGAATTCGTACATGCCGACACGGTAAATCCCGCTGACCGTGAATCGACGGGTCCGCGGCACGACACCGGCCGGCGTCACGCGCCCTTCGGCCAGCGTTACGGTGACCTTCTCGCCCAGCGCGACGCCGAGCTCCTTCGCGAGCTCTACGCCGAGGACAATGTTGAAGCTGCCTTCCATGAGCGTATCGAGGCTGCCCTCCGTCATCAGTGCCGCGACGTCGGATACGCCGGCCTCCTGGACCGGGTCGATACCGCGCAGTTCGGCACCGCTCAGTGACTCCTCGAACACGAGCAGCGCCTGTCCATTGACGTAGGGTGCGGCACCGGAAACCCGCGGATTGTCGAGCGCCACACGCTTGAGCGACTGCCAGTCCTCGATACGCCCCTCCACACCCTCGATCGACGCGTGTGAGGTCATCGCGAGCAGCCGGTCTTTCAGTTCACGTTCGAAGCCGTTCACGACCGACAGCACGACGATGAGCACGGCAACGGCGATCGCAATGCCGAGCATCGAAATCGCCGAGATCAGCGAAACGAAGCTGTTGGCGCTCTTCGAACGCACGTAGCGGTTGCCGACCCAGTATTCGAAGCGCGCCATTCTATTCGTACCGGAGGGCGACCGCGGGCTCGACGAGCGCGGCGCGGCGCGCCGGGTACAGCGTCGCCAACGAGGTCAGGACAAACGCGGCAACGGAGATGATTACCACGTGCTTCCAGCGTAGTTCGGACGGAATCTGGGTTACGTAGTAGACGTCCCCCGGCATGATCTGGAAGCCGAACAGGCGCTCGAGCGCCGGCGCGATATCCGGCACGAATATCGCGAGCAGAGTGCCGAGCACGATCCCGATCAGCACACCGGCCCAGCCGATCATCGCGCCCTGCACGAAGAACACGCGGACGACACCGTTCGGCCCCATGCCGAGCGTCCGCAGCACGGCTATGTCGGTCGTCTTGTCTGTAACGACCATGACGAGGCTCGCGACGATGTTGAACGCGGCCACGCCGATGATCAGCGACAGGATCAGCGACATCATCATCTTCTCGAGCCGGATTGCGCGGAAGTAGCTCGCGTTCTCGATCGTCCAGTCGCTCGTCTCGACACCGTCGAGCCGGCCGGCAATCTTTGCCGCAATCGCCGGCGCCGCCATCACGTCGTCGGCCCGAAAGCGGATCGCCGTCACGCCGTCGTCCAGTCCCATGATCGCCGCGGCATCGTCGAGGCCGACGAGCGCGAGGCGCGCATCGTGATCCTGCAGACCGGCCTCGAAAACACCCATGACGATAAAGCGCTCGAGCACCGGCTCCATCGTGCCGTCGCCGACCGGCCGGGGAATCAGCAGCACGATGCCGTCACCGAGACGTGCGCCGATGTCGAAGGCGAGCAAGCGGCCGAGAATGACGCCGCGGCTGCCCGCGGTCAGGCTCTCGAGCCGGCCTTCCACGAGGTTGATCAGGTCACCGGACAGGCCGGCCTCCCAGGCCGGATCAACGCCGTGTACGATGACCGGTTCCAGGTCCCTGCCCGACTGGATCATGCCCTCCATGCTCACGTAGGGCGCTGCCGCGGCCACGCCCGGCTCGGCGGCCACCTCGGCGGCGAGTTCCTGCCAGTCATCATTGCGGCCGTCGGCACGGCTGACGAAGCCGTGCGCCGACATGCTGAGCAGCCGATTGCGCAACTCGCCCTCGAAACCGTTCATCACCGACAGGATCACGATCAGGGCCGCGACGCCCAGCGCGATGCCGAGCAGCGAAATCAGGGTGATGAACGAAACGAAGCGGGTACGTCGCTTGGCTCGCAGGTAGCGCAGGCCGACAAACAGTTCGACAGGATTGATCACGGCACGCATTAAACCACACATTCCGCGCTTCGTTCGGCTCTGCCAAGGCCCCTTCAAAGTGTGACGCGGTTCTCGCGCGTTGTCCGCCGTAACAGTGTAAAAACTTGTAAATCCAATGGTTTTTCGGCCTCTCGAGCGGTGCTATAGTCGCCGGCAGGCAGGTGGAGTTGAGACGATGACGTTCAAGACACGTGTAACGACCGCACTCACCGCGACGGGCCTCGTCGCCGGCCTCATCGCGGGTTTCGTGCCCGTCGCCGGCGCACAGACGCTCGAGATGGAAGGCACGCAGGCAGCGCGCCAGGACGACGGCCGCCCGACCCGCGGTATGACCCAGGCCAGCGTCGAATCCAAGTATGGCTCACCGGTTTCGGTCCAGGCACCGGTCGGCGAGCCGCCGATCACGCGCTGGGAGTACCAGGACTTCGTGGTGTTCTTCGAGTACGACCGGGTCATTCATTCGGTGCTGAAACGCTAGCATCCAGCCAGTTACAATAGGCGACAAATCCAACGCCCAGGCAGAGCCTCTGCCCGGGCGTTTTTGCATATAATTCCGGCCCGTTCCAAAGTGACGCCCCTCCGTGTCCGAAGCCGCCGTCCTGATTCCCGCCAACCTCGCCAGCGCACCCCGTGCGGGCTGGGGCCGTTTGATCGGCGCGAGCACGGCGCTCGCCGCCGTCGAGTTCGCGCGCGAACAGGGCGCGCCGGTGCTGCTGCTGGCCGATGATCCGCGGCATGCCGACCAGCTCGAAGCGGAGGCCCGCTTTTTCGCCGACGGCGAGTTCGACGTGCTGCATTTCGTCGAATGGGAGACGCTGCCATGGGACAGCTTTTCCCCGCACCAGGACATCATTTCGCAGCGCTTGTCGGTGCTCGCCGAACTGTCCTCGCTCGAGCGCGGCATCGTGGTCGCCTCCGCGCCCGCGCTGTTGCAGCGGCTGCCGCCGACCGGCTATGTAGCCGCTCGCTCGCTCGCCCTCCGGACCGCTCAGCAGCTGCAGCGCGAACCCTTCGTCGATTCGCTCGTCGCGGCCGGCTACTACCGGGTGCCGCAGGTGACCGAGCACGGCGAGTTCGCCGTCCGCGGTTCGCTGATCGACGTCTTCCCGATGGGCGCCGATGCGCCGATACGTATCGACTTCTTCGACGACGAAATCGAATCGCTGCGCGCGTTCTCGCCGGACACGCAGCTTTCGGGCGAGGCGATCGAGCAGATTCGCCTGCTGCCGGCGCGCGAGATCCCGATGGACGCGGCGGACGTCCGCGACTTCCGCGCACGCTACCGCGAGCGTTTCGAGGGCCAGCCGGGCAAGTCGCGGGTCTACCGCGAAGTCTCGGACGGCATCGCCCACGGCGGCATCGAGTACTACCTGCCGCTGTTTTTTGACGAGACGGCGAGTCTCGCGGACTACCTGCCGGACGGCTGTGCCATCGTCATGCCGGAGGGCCTCGCCGCGCTGCTCGAGACGAGCTGGCGCGAAATCGAGGAGCGCTACGAACTCTCGCGGCTCGACCCGGAGCGGCCGATCCTCGGGCCCACCGAGACCTTTCTGCCGCTGGATGACCTGCTGGGCAGGCTCGATGCGCATCCGCAGACGCGCTACTCGGCGCAGTCGCTCGCCGAGACCAAGGGCAACACGAACCTGCCGACGCGACTGCCGCCGGCGATCCGGATCGAGGCGCGCTATGACGATCCGGCGAGCGGCCTGATGCGCTTCCTCGGCGGTTTCGAGGGCCGTGTGCTGTTCACGACCGAGTCGGCCGGACGCCGCGAGCAGCTCTACGAATTGCTGTCGGGACGGGGCCTCGACCTCGCGCGGGTCGAAGGCTGGGCGGGATTCCTGAACGCGGAGGCGCGCATCGGCATCGCCATCGCGCCGCTCGAGAACGGCGTCCTGCTGCCGGACAGCGGTCTCGCGATCATCGCCGAGCAGCAGCTGTTCGGCGACCGCGTCCGGCAAAAGAAGCGGCGTCGCAAGTCGGACCGTGATCCCGAGACGATTATTCGCCAGCTCAGCGACCTCGAAGCCGGTTCGCCCGTAATTCACGCCGAGTACGGCGTCGGCCGATACCTTGGCCTGACGACGCTCGAGGCGGGTGGCATCGAAGCCGAGTTCCTGCACATCGAATATGCCGACGGTGACAAGCTGTACGTGCCCGTGCACGCGCTCGAGCTGATCAGCCGCTATACGGGTGCTTCGCCGGAGAACGCGCCGCTGCACCGCCTGGGCAGCGATCAGTGGGCCAAGGCTCGCCAGCGTGCGGCAAAACGCGCGCGCGACACGGCCGCGGAACTCCTCGACACATACGCTCGCCGGGCCGCACGGCCCGGACACTCCTTCCGCTGGTCCGAGGCCGAATATCGTGCGTTCGAGAGCGGCTTCCCGTTCGACCTTACCGAGGACCAGGCCAACACGATCGACGACGTGCTCGCGGACCTGGGATCCGGCCAACCGATGGATCGCGTCGTCTGTGGCGACGTCGGCTTCGGCAAGACCGAGGTCGCGCTGCGCGCGACGTTTGCAGCCGTGCACGGCGGCAAACAGGTTGCCATTCTCGTGCCGACGACGCTGCTCGCGCGGCAGCATGGCGAGAATTTCAAGGATAGATTCGCCGACTGGCCGGTCCGCGTCGAAGTCCTGTCACGCTTCCAGACCGCGAAACAGGTTCGCGAGATCGTTGCCGGTATGAAATCCGGTGCCGTCGACGTCGTCATCGGCACGCATCGGCTGCTGCAGCACACGAAGGACTTTGCGAACGTCGGCCTCGTCATCATCGACGAGGAACATCGTTTCGGCGTCCGGCACAAAGAGGCGATCAAGTCGCTGCGCAGCGAGATTGACGTGCTGACGCTGACCGCGACGCCCATACCGCGCACGTTGAACATGGCGCTCGGCGGACTGCGCGACATGTCGCTGATTACGACACCGCCCGCCGAACGGCTCGCCGTAAAGACCTTCGTCAGCGAGTGGAACGACGTTCTGATCCGCGAGGCCTGCCTGCGCGAGATCAAGCGCGGCGGACAGGTGTACTTTATTCACAATCGCGTCGAGGACATTGGCCAGGTCGAACAGAAGATCGAGAAGCTGGTGCCGGAGGCATCAATTCGCATCGGTCACGGACAAATGCCGGAACGGGAACTCGAACAGGTCATGTTCGACTTCTATCACCGGCGCTTCAACGTCCTGCTGTGCACGACGATCGTCGAGAGCGGCATCGACGTACCAACCGCGAACACGATCATCATCAATCGCGCCGACCGCTTCGGACTGGCGCAGCTTCACCAGCTGCGCGGCCGCGTCGGCCGTTCGCACCATCGCGCTTATGCCTACCTCGTCGCGCCGCCGAAGGCCGTCATGACGGCCGACGCCGTCAAACGGCTCGAGGCTATCGACTCGCTCGAAGACCTGGGCGCGGGTTTCACGCTCGCGACGCACGACCTCGAGATCCGCGGTGCCGGCGAACTGCTCGGTGACGACCAGAGCGGCCAGATCCAGGAGATCGGATTCTCGCTGTACATGGATATGCTGGCGCGCGCCGTCGAGTCGCTGCGCGCGGGCGAGGAACCCGATCTCGACGCGCCGCTCAATGCCGGTGTGGACATCAACCTGCATGTCCCTGCCCTGCTGCCCGACGACTATGTGCCGGACGTCCACCTCAGGCTGATCCTGTACAAGCGGATCTCGGCGACCGAGACGGCCGAGGACTTGCGGGAACTGCAGGTTGAGATGATCGATCGCTTCGGGTTGCTGCCGGAAGCCGCGAAGAACCTGCTGCGCATCGCCGCCATCAAAAAGGCCGCGGCGGGCCTCGGCATCGAGAAGATCGACGCCGCCGATGCCGGTGGCTACCTCGTATTCGGCGCCGATAGCCGAATCGACCCTGTGGCGCTCGTCAAATTGGTGCAAAATGACAGTCGTACGTATCAGCTCAAGGGCTCGCATCGGCTGAACTTCCGCAAGGACCTGGCCGATCCCGACAAGCGATTCGCTACGATAGAGACACTGCTTGGGCAATTGAAAGGCAACCAGTGATGCATCGACCGGCATTACTCGCGACGGCGTTCATGCTGCCGCTCCTGGCTTTCGGCCAGGAACTCCTGACCGACGCCGAACTGATCGACGCCGAGGCCGAAGAGATTCGACGCTACACGGTCGAGCTGATCGTATTCGCGTACGCCGAGGACGTTTCGGTGGGCACCGAGCTCTTCATTCCGGAGGTCGTCGAGATCGAACCGGAACCGCTGCCGGAAGACGACCTCGCGGTCGACGAAGACGGGCTGCCGCTGGAGGGCCCGATTCCGGACGACTCGGTACCCACACGAATCGAGTCCGAGCCCGCGTTGCCCGATGCGACGGGCGACGACGAAACAACCGATGAGGAACTGCTCGAGGAAGAAGAGGACCCCTTCCAGTACGTGCTGCTGACCGAGGAAGAGCTCACGATGCTGGATACGCTCGACAGGCTCGACCGGCTGGACGCCTACCAGCCGCTGCTCCACGTGGGCTGGACGCAAACGACCCTGCCGCTCGAGGAAACACCGGCGCTGACGCTCGCCGAACTCGGCGTGCCGACCGAGGGCCTGGACGGCTCCTTCACACTCTACCTGAGCCGTTTCCTGCATCTCGTCGTCGATCTCGCGCTCGACGCCGAGGAACAAACCGACGAGGAGTCCGAGCTGCTCGAGGAACGCTTTACCGATGAAGGCTTCACGACACCGGGCATCGACCAGCAGGTGCCCGCCCTTAGCTACGAGGAAACAGCGCTCGCGTTCGGCACGGAGTATGTTCCTGCCGAGGGTGTGCGCCTGCAGGTACTGCCACTTCGTTTCCAGATCGAGGAAGACCGGATCATGAAGAGCGGTGACGTGCGTTACTTCGATCACCCGAAGTTCGGTGTCGTCGCGAAAGTCGAACGCTACGAGGAGCCCGAGATGCCGGATGGCCTGCCGCCCGGCGACGACACCAGCGTGCTGCTACCCGCCGTCGACGGCCAGTAGCTCGTCGAGGAACGCTGCCGCGGAGCCGCCCTTGCCGGCCTCGACCGCATTGACGACATAGGACACCGTCACGAAGCGGCCAAGCGACGAGCGCGGATGATGCATACCGAGTTCACGCACGGCCATCGCGATGCGCTCGGCAAACTCGGTGACGCTGACCTGCTCCGATGCATGCGACAAAACGACGAGCCGTGAATCGTCGATCCTTGCGACCACGTCACTGGCTCGGCGCAGGGACCGCCGTATCGTCTGGCCGACCCGGCGCAAACACGAATCCGAGGCATGCCGACCGAAGACCTCGACATAAGCGTCGAACTCGTCGAGCGAGAAGATGACGAGCGCGAGTGTCGCGCGCTCGCGCGCGGCCACCGCCCAGTCGTGCTCCAGGACCTCACGAAATGCGCGCGCGTTCAGCAGACCGGTTACCGTGTCGTCGCGGCTCAGGTCACGCAGCTGGCGCTTTGCCTTGAGCAACGCATGGCGGGTATCCGCATCCGCCACCGGTGACGCCGCCGACGCGCTGCGCCAGTAGGCCGCCACGTAGCGACCTTCGTCGGTTTCGAGCGGCTTGAACGAAAGCAGGAACTCGCGGTTACCCACCTCCACCGGAAAACTCGTCTCTTCCTGCGCGCGGACACTTTCGGATATCTCGAGGGCCAGTTCGCGGCCGACGAGACCCTCGATAACGTCCGCGAACGGCTGTCCGATCGTATCGCTGCCGCCAATGGACTCGAACGCCGGGTTTGCGAGAAGCACGGGCCAGTCCGTGTGATCGAGGCGCACGATCATGAGCGGCTCGGCCGTTGCGGCCAGTGCCTGTTCGAGAATCCCGGCGGGCAGCTGTTCCATCAGGTCGATTGCTCGTTGTCGGCGTAGTACTGCTCGAGGAGACGCATCGCGGTGCCGCGCGCCGTTGCCGAGCTGGCCTCGAGATCGGCGTGTATCGGCTGGTCGCCGCGGCCGGCGGCGCGGTTGACGATGAGCGCGACGCAAACGTAGTCGATGCCCGCTTCGGCAGCCAGCGCCGCTTCCGGCATCGCCGTCATGCCGATATAGTCGGCGCCGTCGCGCTCGAGCCGATCAACCTCGGCCGCGGTCTCGAGCCTCGGCCCCTGCGTCGCCGCATAGACGCCGCCGTCGAGGCAATCGACGCCGGCCGCCGCGGCGGCGGCGAGAACGCGGCGGCGAATTGCCGTCGCGAACGGCTCCGTGAACTCGAGATGCTCGACTCCGGCGCCGTTGCCGGTGAAGAAGGTATGCTCCCGGCCCCACGTGTAATCGACGACCTGGTCCGGCACGGCGATCTGGCCGGGCGCCCGAATTCGGCCGATCACGCCCACGGTATTGAGCGCGATGATGGCCGTGGCGCCGGCGTCGCGCAGGGCTGCAATGTTGGCGCGGTAGTTGATACGATGCGGCGGCAGCGAGTGCGCGTCGCCGTGGCGTGCCAGCGCGAGCACCGCTTGCCCGGACAGGCTCACGCGGTGAACGGCCGATGAAGGTACCCCGTAGTCGGTCTCCGCCACGAGCGCGTCACTGGCCGCGACGAGATCCGTGAATCCGGACCCGAGAATCAGCGCCGTTCGCTCAGGCATCGAGCCTGAGCTCCGGGCGGTCGCCAAGCTGTACGATCGCCGCGTTGGCAGCCTGCCATTCGTCGCTCGCCAGCAGCGTCTCTCGCAGCAAGTGGCCCGTGCCGTGCAGGCGCGCGAGTCGCACCAGCGACAGCGGATTGGAATAGTCGGCAAGCGCGGCGACAGCTCGCTGCGCACGAGATCGGTCGTTGCAGATCGGTACCATGTCACAGCCCGCCGCGAGCGCCAGCTTCGCACGCTCCGGCATACGACCGTATTCGCCGGTCGCCTTCATGCTGAGGTCGTCCGCGAAGATGGCGCCGTCAAAACCGAGCCGCCCGCGCAGTTCCCGCTGGATCCAGTACTCGGAAAAGCTCGCGGGCAGCGCATCGATCTCGGGATAGACGATGTGCGCGGTCATGACGCCGGCGATGGCGCCGCCCGATACGAGCCGCTCGTAGGGCCGCATGTCGTCGAGAATATCGCCGTACTCGCGACGGTCGACGGGCAGCTTCAGGTGTGAATCAGCGACCACGGCACCGTGGCCCGGGAAGTGCTTGGCAACCGCGGCCATGCCGGCACTGCGCATGCCGCGGGCGAATTCGAGCGACAGGTCCGCGACGACGTCCGGCTTACCATGAAACGAACGGTCGCCGATGATCTCGCTGACGCCCCAGTCGAGATCCACGCAGGGCGCGAACGCGAGATCGATGCCCGCCGCGCGCAGTTCCGCGCCGATCAGCCAACCGGCCTGGCGTGCGAGCTTCTCGGTCGCTTGCGGGTCGCTGCGATAGAGCTGTCCGATTGCCCGCATCGGCGGTATGCGCGAGAAGCCCTCCCGGAATCGCTGCACGCGGCCACCCTCGTGGTCGACGGCGATGAGCAATGGGGGGCGCCTTAGCGCGCGGATCTCGGCAACGAGATCGGTGATTTGCTCGACGGACTCGTAGTTGCGCGTGAACAGGATTACCCCGCCCACAGCCGGCTCGCGCAACAGGTCACGGTCGGCCGGGGTAAGGCCAGTACCGTCGATATCGAGCATCACGGGGCCGAGAGACATCGAGACTATACTTTAATAAAACTTGATAACTATATGTTTTATTTATCAAATATTGCAATAGATTCGACATGTGCCGTGTGCGGGAACATATCGATGATGCCTGCCGCCTCAAGCCTGTAGCCATGCTCGTTGACGAGCGCGCCGGCATCGCGCGCCAGCGTTCCGGGGTGGCAGGACACGTACACGATACGCCGCGGAGCGATTTTGCGCACGTGGGCAACAACTTCTGCTGCGCCGGAGCGCGCCGGGTCCAGCAGCAGCCGGTCCCAGGACTCCCGGAGCCATGCCTCGTTGCCCTCGATAGCGGCAAGGTCCGCACGCCGAAACTCGACGTTGTCGAGCCCGTTCGCAGCCGCGTTGGCGGCAGCGCGTTCGACGAGACCGGCCTCCCCCTCGATGCCGAGTACGTGGCCGGCCGAGCGCGCCAGCGGCAGCGAAAAGTTGCCAATGCCGCAGAACAGGTCCAACACGCGATCGTCCCGGTTCACGTCGAGCTGGTCGACAGCAAATTGCACCATGCGTCGGTTGATATCAGCGTTGACCTGCACGAAGTCGGTCGGTCGGAACTCGATGTCGATTCCGAAGTCGGCCAGCGAATAGCGGAGCGGCTCCGGGTCGGACTCCGGCCAGGCAATCTCGACGGAGTCGAGCCCCCCTGGCTGCAACCAGACCTGGACGTCGTGGCGAGCCCCGAACGCGCGGAATGCGTCGAGGTCCGTCGGTGACGGTGGGTCGAGGACGCGGAACACGAGAGCGACGGCATTGTCGGCCACGGCGACCTCGACCTGCGGCAACCGGCTCCTTATCGACAGGGCGCCGACGAGTTCGGAGAGCGGCACGATGAGGTCGTCGACGGGTTTGGCGACGACCTCGCAGCGCTGCATGTCGGTAATGAACGGCGCGTGACGCTCGCGGAAACCCACGAGGACCCGCCCCTTCCCGGGCACATCCTTGACGGCGAGTCTCGCCCGGCGCCGATAGTGCCAGGGCTCACCCGTCATCGGCTCGAGCCAGGCGGCGGGCGTCACCTGGCCGATGCGCTCGAAATTGTCCCTGAGCGTCTGCGCCTTGATGTCGCGCTGCTGTTCGACGCTCACATGCTGCAGGGCACAGCCGCCGCAGCGGCCGAACGCCGCGCAGCGCGCCTCGACCCGCTCTGGCGAGGGCTCGATGATCTCCAGGAGCTCGGCCTCATCGAAGTTGCGGCGCCGCTTGCGGCGCACGAAGCGCACCGTCTCGCCGGCCAGCGCGCCGGCCACGAAGACCTTCTTGCCGTCGCCCGCAACGATGCCGCGACCGTCGTGCGTCACAGCGTCGATCGAGCCCGTCTCAGGCTCCCGGCGTTTTGACCGCGCCATACTCAGCCGGCCGGCCAGGCCGCCAGGAATTCGTTCAGATGCGGCTCGTCCATCGCCTCGAGCGACGAGCGCACGACGCCGATCTCGCGCTCGAGGTCGCGGATATCGAGATTGCCGCGCATGAACTCGAAGCGCAGGTAGACCAGCCAGGTGTTGAGGACGTCCGTCTCGCAGTAGTTGCGGATGTCCTTCAGGCCGCCGGCGAGGTACGTGTCCCAGACTTTCGCACCGCTCATGCCGAGCTTGCCCGGGAAACCCAGCATCGTCGCTATCTCATCGAGCTTGGCCGCCGCGCGCAGGTTGTGGTTCGCCAGCACATCCATGAGGTCGATGTGTCGCCAGTGGTAGCGGCTCAAGTAGTTGTTGAAGCGGAATTCCCGGTCGTGCTCGCCGGTCTCCCAGTAGCGAGGTGCCTGGATGCCGTGCTTGAGCGCGCGGTAGTGCAGTACCGGCAGATCGAATCCGCCACCGTTCCACGACACGAGATCGGGCGTATAGCGATCGATGCCGTCAAAGAACCGCCTTACCAGTTCGGCCTCCCCGGCATCCTCGTCGCCGAGGCTCCAGACGCGGAACGTATCGCCCTGTCGGAGCGCGACGGAGATCGCAACGATCCGGTGCTGGTGCAGCGGCAGGAAATCGTTGCCGGTGGCCTGCTGCCTGAGGAATGTCATGGCGGTCGCGACTTTCTCGTCGTCGATGCCATCCATACCGAGGTTGAGCCGGCCAAATTCCACATCGGGCACGGTCTCGATATCGAACGAAAAGCAGTTCATGTAGCGACCCTACTCCTTCGGGGCGTGTTCGACGACGGCGAACGCGATGACGAGCCCGGCGTCGTCGGTGAGGCTGACGTGGCCGTGGCCGATGCCCAGGCGGTCACAGACGCGCTGGCCGCGCTCCGACCAGATGACGAGGGGGCGCCCCCACGGATTGCTGGTGATGCCGACGTCGCGTATCCAGACACCGTGGGCGAAGCCTGTACCCATCGCCTTGACCGTCGCCTCCTTGCCTGCAAAACGCATCGCCAGGAACCGGGTTGGCTGCCTGGAGCGCCGGAACAGATCGAGCTCCTCCGGCATCAGCAGGCGGTTGACGAAGTGATCGCCGAAGCGGTCGTAGGTCGCCTGGATGCGCGCGAGCTCGACAACGTCGGTACCGACACCGAAGATCACGCCGCTGCCGCCTCTCGGGCCTCGACCATCAGGCGCTTCATCTCGCTTACAGCGACCGTGAGGCCGTCGAATACGGCACGCGCCACGATCGCATGGCCGATGTTCAGCTCGACGATCTCCGGCAGCCGGGCGATCGCGGCAACGTTCTGGTAGTGCAGTCCGTGACCGGCGTTAATGACCAGGCCGAGACCGGCGCCGCGGCGAGCGGCATCGGCGATCCGCGTGAGTTCGGCGCTTGCGGCGTCGCCGTCGACCTCGGCGTAGGCGCCCGTATGCAGCTCGACAACCGGTGCGCCGACCGCAACGGCCGCTTCCAACTGGCGCTCGTCCGGATCGATGAACAGCGATACGCGAATGCCCGCCTCGGTGAGCTGGGCAACGGCATCCCTGACGCGATCGACCTGTCCTGCGACGTCGAGGCCACCCTCGGTCGTCAACTCTTCGCGCTTCTCCGGCACGAGGCACACGTCGCGTGGCGCGGTCGCGGCGGCGATGCCGAGCATCTCCTCGGTGACGGCGCACTCGAGGTTCATGTGGGTACGCAGGGTCTCGCCGATCTCGACGAGATCGTGATCCTGGATATGCCGGCGGTCCTCGCGCAGATGCACCGTGATGCTGTCCGCGCCAGCCTGCTCGACCATGATCACGGCGTCTACGGGCCGCGGGTAACTGGTACCGCGGACCTGGCGCAAGGTGGCGACGTGATCGATGTTCACGCCGAGGTGTATCGGACTGTCCTGCACGCGCTGGCTCTCTTCAGATAACGGCCCGGTTACGGGCGGCCGGCTATTTTAGCGCGACCGCGATGCAGGTCGACGAGAACTTTGCGGCTTTTGAGTTCCCTGCCGCCGAGATGATGGCTGACGACTGCGCGCAGCAGTCGGCCCGCGCTGCGAAGGGCGGCCGGCTCGTCGAAGCGCAGCTCGCGAATCGCGATGAGCTCATCGCCGGAAAACACCATAGAGCCTTCCGACCGACTGACCTCGACGGGTCCCTGCTCGGGCCTGAACTCGTAGCGCACATCTCCGGTCAGCGCAGCGCCGGTGGTTGCGTCGTGGTCAAGATTGAGTGCATAGCCCATCAGCCTGAGGAGCTCGATCTCGAAGACCCTCAGGACGGGCGCCGGATCGTCCGCGGCCGCGAGCCGCCCGATGGTCTCGGCGTAGGCCGCGAAAACCTCGGGCTGGGGATCGTGGCGATGCAGGAAGTTCAGTAGCAACTCGTTCAGGTAGTACCCGGACAAGAGCGAGTCGCCGGTCAGCGTCAGCGGTGGCCCGTCGAGTTCGGCACCCGTGAGCGTGCCGAGGTCGGACCGCAGCAGCCACGACAGCCTGAGCGGCAGGAACGGTCGCAGCACTCCCTTGAGGCGCGACTTCGCCTGTCGCGCGCCACGCGCGACGAGCGCCAACTTGCCGTGATCGCGGCTCAGCACGTCGAGCAGCAGGCTGGAGTCGCGAAACGGCCGATAATGCAGCAGGAATGCCGGCTCGAGTTCTGAGCGCTGCGAGGCCATCAGACCGGATCAAACCCCAGCGACTGCAGGTCCTTCTCGCTGTCCGCCCAGTTCTGCTTGACCTTGACCCAGAGTTCGAGGTGCACGGGCTTTGCCAGGCGCTCCTTGAGCTCGAGACGCGCCTGGCGGCCCACCTGCTTGAGCCGGCTGCCACCTTTGCCGACGACGATGCCTTTCTGACTGTCGCGCTCGACCCAGATGATCGCGTTGATGGCGAGCCCGCCCTCCTCCTCGGCGTAACGCTCTATCTGCACCGTCAGCCCGTAGGGCAGCTCCTGGTGCAGCATCAGCGTGAGCTTTTCACGGATCACTTCCGCGGCCTGGAACTCGCGGCTCTTGTCCGTTCGCATTTCCTCCGGGAACAGCGGCGGCGACTCAGGCAGGTGCGGGGGGATCGCCGCCTTGAGCGTCTCGAGGTTGTCACCCTTCATCGCGGAAATCGGGATGATCTCGACGAAGTCGTGGCGCTCCGAGAGCTCCGCGATCGACGCGAGCAGCTTTTCTTTCGGATGTACGGTATCGGTCTTGTTGAAGAGCGCGATCGCGGGCACGCCGCTCGAACGGACGCGCTTCAACACATCCTCGTCTTCCGGCGTGAAGCGCCCGGCCTCGACGACGAAAAGCACAAGATCGGCATCGGCCAGCGCGCTGGCCGCGGTGCGGTTCATCAGCCGGTTCATGGCCTTGCCGGCACTGCGATGAATGCCCGGCGTGTCGACGAAAACGATCTGGCTGGTCTCACTCGTATGCACGGCGAGGATACGGTGCCGGGTGGTCTGAGGCTTGGCCGTGACGATGCTGATCTTCTGCCCCATCAGCGCGTTGATCAGTGTCGACTTGCCGACGTTCGGCCGGCCGACGACGGCGACGAATCCGCAGCGGAACTCGCTCATGATTCGCCCTTCGCCAGCAGCACGAGCATGCGCTCGGCCGCCTGCTGTTCGGCATTACGCCGCGACGAGCCATCGCCGTCGGTCGCCAGCTCGGAGTCCGTCACAGTGCAGCGCACTTCGAAGGTCTGCCGGTGCGCCTTGCCGGACACGTTGACGAGTTCGTAGTCGGGCAATCCGCGGCCGCGGGCCTGCAGCCATTCCTGCAAACGGGTCTTCGGATCCCGCAGTTCGCGCGGATCCGGGAGTTCGTCGAATCGGGTGCCGAAGGCGAGTTCGACGACCGCTCGCGCCGCGTCGTAACCGGCGTCGAGGTATACGGCTCCGAACACCGCTTCGAGCGCATCGGCGAGAATCGACTCACGGCGATGGCCGCCGGTCTTTTGCTCGCCCGAACCGAGGATGAGGTGCTCCCCGAGGCCGAGGTCGCGCGCAAGTTCGGCGAGTGAGGTGTCCTTGACCAGCGATGCCCGCAGGCGGCTCAGGTCGCCCTCGTCGGCATCCGGCATCGCGCGGTAGACATGATCGGAAACGACGAAATCGAGCACGGCGTCGCCCAGGAACTCCAGGCGCTCATTGCTCGCCCCGGAAGAACTCCGGTGCGTCAGGGCCAGTTCGAACAGCCGCGAATCGCGGAATCGATAGTCAAGCGTCTCGCTGAGCCAACGCTCTCTCTTGTTCAAGGAATCGCTCGAAGGTCACGCTCTCCAGTCGGAGCACGTGCAGTGTATCAGCGACGGATCAGTGCCCGCTTGTCGAAGTGCACCGTGAAGGAGATATTGGCGATGAACGGCGCCGAATGGTCGTAGGTGGCGCTAACTTCGAAGCCGCCGTCGACGGCGGAAACCTTGACGTCGCGAGCATCGATCATGCCGACGCTTTCGACATCGAAGCGGCGCGCGACCGCGCTCCTGATCTCCGTGCGTCCCGCTCCCTTGCCATCCAGCTCTTCCTGCACGCTGTCGACCACGCCGGCCACCTTCATGTAGTTCAGGTACACCGGGGTCAGGCGGATGAACGCGAAAGCGAACAGGCCGACGAACGACACGAGGATCAGTATTCCTAGCGTCGTCATGCCCTGCTGTTGTCTGCGCACTGCCATTGCCATCTTGCCGTTCGTTGGTGTCTTCGAATCCCAGATTATGGCAATTTTCGGAGACGAATCAGTGACTCACAGCACATTATTCGATCTTTAGACCAATTCGGTCCCAGTCCGGCCAGCTTAGGCCGTCCATGTGCAGCCAGACGCGCACGGCCTCGCCCACGAGGTGGCTCTCGGGCACCACCCCGACTTCGGCCGGAAAGCGGCTGTCCGTCGAGTTGTCACGATTGTCGCCCATCATGAAGTAGTGTCCCTCGGGGACCCTGTACTCGCCGTTGCGGCGCGATTCCGGGAACAGGACCTTGATCTTGTGGCGGCGGCTGAACAGCTGCTCCTCGTGGATCGAACCCCGCCGGCTCAGCGGATCGATCGGCGGCTCGACCTGCATGACCTGGCCGTTGACCGTCAGGCGGTGGCGATCGTAGACCACGACATCGCCCGGCAGTCCAACCACGCGCTTGATGTAGTTCTTGTTGGGATCGTTTGGCAGCCGGAAGACGACGACGTCGCCGCGCTCGGGTTCGCCCGTCTCGATGACTTTGGTCTCGGTCACGGGCAGCCGCAGGCCGTACGAGTATTTCTTGACGAAGATGAAGTCGCCTGTAAGCAACGTCGGTTCCATCGACCCGGACGGGATACGGAACGGTTCGAAGACGAACGACCGGACAACGAGTACGAACAGCAGTACCGGAAAAAACGACTGGCTGTACTCGACCAGTGTCTGGCGCGCGGGCGACACCTTTTTCCAACGGTCCGCCCGTTCCCAGACGAACTTGTTGATCAGGAGCACGACACCCGTGAATCCGGTCAACACGGTCAGAATCAAAGCAAGATTGAAACTCAAGACGACCTCTTCCTACTTGTCCACGCGCAGGACGGCGAGAAACGCCTCCTGCGGAATCTCCACGGAGCCGACCTGCTTCATGCGGCGCTTGCCGGCCTTCTGCTTCTCCAACAGCTTGCGCTTGCGCGACACGTCGCCACCGTAACACTTCGCCGTGACGTTCTTTCGCAATGCCTTGACCGTGCTTCGCGCAATGATCTGCCCACCGATGGCTGCCTGGATAGCGACGTCGAACATCTGTCGCGGGATCAGTTCGCGCATCCGGTCGACGAGGTCGCGGCCGCGAGACTGAGCGTTCGAACGATGCACGATGATCGAGAGTGCGTCGACGCGCTCCTTGTTGATCAACACGTCAAGGCGAACGAGATTGGCCGGCTCGAAACGTTCGAAATGGTAATCGAAGGATGCGAAACCGCGGCTGACCGACTTCAGGCGATCGAAGAAATCGAGCACGACCTCGGCCAGCGGCATCTCGTACTCGAGGGATACCTGGCTGCCCAGGTAGCGCATGTGCTTCTGTACGCCGCGTTTCTCTATGCAGAGCTTGATGACGCTGCCGACGTGGTCCTCGGGCACGAGTATGTTTGCCGTGATGATCGGCTCGCGCAGCTCCGCGATCTCGTTGCTCGGCGGCAGCTTGGACGGGTTGTCGACCATCAGCACGTCGCCGGAATTGTCGACGATCTCGAACACGACGGTCGGCGCCGTCGTAATCAGTTCGAGGTTGTATTCACGCTCCAGCCGCTCCTGCACGATCTCCATGTGCAGCATCCCGAGGAAGCCACAGCGGAAACCGAAGCCGAGCGCGGCCGACGACTCGGGTTCGAAGTGCAGCGCCGCATCATTCAGGCGAAGCTTCTGCAGCGCCTCGCGGAAGTTCTCATAGTCGTCCGAACTGATCGGGAACAGGCCGGCGAACACGCGCGGCTGCACCTGCTTGAACCCGGGTAGCGGTTCGGCACAGGGGTTTTTGGTAAGCGTCAGCGTGTCGCCGACCGGCGCGCCGTAGATGTCCTTGATGCCGGCAATGACGAATCCGACCTCGCCGGTCGCAAGCGTGTCCCGGTCCTCCATCTTCGGCGTAAAGCTGCCGACACGATCGGCGTTGTAAGTATCGCCGGTCGACATCACCGTGAACTTGGCGCGCTTCGGCAGTGTGCCGTTCACCACCCGGACCAGCGAGACGACGCCCACGTAGTTGTCGAACCACGAATCGATGATCAGCGCCTGCAGCGGCCCGTCCGGGTCTCCCTCCGGCGGCGGGATCTTTTCGACCAGCGCCTCGAGCAGTTCGGGCACGCCCTTGCCTGTCTTGGCGCTCACCATGACCGATTCCGACGCGTCGATGCCGATGACGTCCTCGATCTCCGCTATGACGCGTTCCGGCTCGGCCGCGGGCAGATCGATCTTGTTCAGGACGGGCAGTACCTCGAGGCCCTGGTCGATTGCGGTGACGCAGTTTGCGACGCTCTGCGCCTCGACGCCCTGCGCCGCGTCGACGACCAGAAGCGCGCCTTCGCATGCCGCCAGCGAGCGTGAGACCTCGTAGGAGAAGTCCACATGCCCCGGCGTATCGATGAAGTTCAGCTGATACACCTCACCGGACTGCGCCGTGTAGTTGAGCGACACGCTCTGCGCTTTGATCGTTATGCCGCGCTCGCGCTCGAGGTCCATGGAATCGAGGACCTGCTCCGCCATCTCACGGTCCGACAGGCCGCCGCAATGCTGGATGAAGCGGTCGGCGAGCGTCGACTTGCCGTGGTCGATATGCGCGATGATCGAGAAATTGCGTATGTTCTGCATAGGCGGGGCGGGGGCGTAGAACCGGCGCAGTATACCGGTTTATGCCGGGTCCGCGACGTCTGAAAGTGCACGATTCACGGCCTCGGCATCGAGATGGTACTGGCACAGGAGCTGGCCATTGAACTCGACGACGGGCACGCGAACGTCGTAGGCCTCGCGCCAGTCCTCGCGGCTGTCGATATCGTGCACCCGGACCTCGGCGCGGCCCCTGACCAGCGGCAGCAGCTCTTCGATCAGCACCTCGCACAGGTGGCAGCCCTGCCGGCTGAATACGTCCAGGACGACCACTCAGCCCGGCTCGGGTACACCCGTTTCGCGCGCGACCACGACGGGCGTGAAACGTTCGAGGCAGCGCCGGGTCTTGAGCCGCGCGCGCGCCAGGAAGCCGCCGGCGGCGAGGCCGCCGAGGGCCGACAACGCAGCCGCCGTATCCCCGGCGCCGACGACGAACGCAACAAGTGCGCCAGCCGCCGCGCCGGCAAGCGGCCAGCCGTAGACAATAACGGCAGCGGCGAGCACGTTGTCCGGGTCGAGACGGAGGCTCACGGTATCGCCGGCCCGAACGTCGAGCCCCGCGGGTATTCCGGCCTCGACGCGGCGGGTCCGCTCGCTGGCGCCGAACAGCCCGGCGCCACAGCCCCTGCCCTCGGCGCAGCGCGGGCAAACGCTCTCGACGGAGACTTTGACGAGCGCGCTCTGACCGTGGCTGCCGGACTGTATCGAGAGTACCTGTCCGCGCGGCGTGTCCTGTGCCACGTTCAGCGGAGCACCATGGACGAGGCAATCTGCTCGACGGTCTGCGCCGGTACGTTGCCGACGGCCGTGACGCGGAAGGCGCCGATCACGGTGCTGTAGGAGTTGGACGGCCCGATACTGGAACGCTCGGTGTAGGATTTGCCGTCGTGCTCGGCGATGAAAACGGACACGCTGGCAAGACCGTCGCTGTACAACAGGTGCACGACGGCCTGCTTGCTGTCAGGCAGCACCTCCTGCTGTGCGGAAAGCATGCGAAAGCCGGTCGGCAGGCGGTCGTTTTGCCAGTCGCTGTCAACGATGGGCGTCACCTTGCGCCCCGGCTGTGTAAACCAGGTGAAATTCTCGGTGCTGTAGGAAGGTTTGAGCGCACTGGCGAGGATTTCGCGGCCGAGACTGATGTCGGCGAACTTGACCTCCTGCAGCGCGGCGCCGGCCTCGTCGATCAGGCGCGTCTGCAGCGGGAATCCCGTCGCCGTGTCCAGCCAGATCCGGTGTCCGAATCGATACTCGTCGTGTGGCCTGATCGCAATCAGCACGGTCTTGCGGCCGGCGACCCGATCCTCGCGAACGATGGATACGTCATATTCGGAGCCGAAACGGACGCTGTTCGACGGCAACGTCGAGAACAGCGTGCTCTGGTCGTTCCACTCCTCGACCAGCACCGACTGCTGCTCTGGCAGGATGCAGTGCACCTCGTTACCGTTGCGAATGATCTCGAGGCCGCTGCCTTCCTGGGCGATCAGGCGCTCGCGAACGACGCCGTCGGACACCGCGTGTACGACCTTGAGCGCCTCGACCCTGCCGTTCGACAGGCGAATGACGGTGCCTTCATAGTCCGTGGTCTGCACAGCATTCGACATCCGCTGCAGCCATTCGCCGGGCGATTCGGCAGCGGCGCTTAGTGCGGGCACGACGAGGGCCAGGCCACACAGTGCGAGTCGCAGCGATGCGGCCGGGTTGCTTGCCACTCGGATCACTCCGCCGGGGTGTCGATCGCCGGGTCTTCGGCGTCGTCGACGTCGTCCTCTTCGTCTTCCGGCTCGGTACTCGCCGCCGCCTCGGGCACGTCGAATCCCGTCAGCCGGGTATCGATGGCTTCGGGCGAAGCCGTCAGTTCGTGTGTGCGACGCATCTCTTCCAGGACGTCGTCGACGTTTGGCTCCGTCACGGCAACGCCGGTGGGTTCCACGGTCGTCTCGTCAATGCCGACCTGGCCCAGGCCGAACACGGCGATCAACGCGACGCTCGCGGCGACCGCGATACCGGTGAGCGGCCGGATCATGCGATTCCGCGGCGGGCTCACGTCGTCGCCCATCTCCAGCGGGTAATCCGGGTCCTCCAGTGCGACCGCGATCCGGTCCCTGAGCGTATCGATGCCGGACACCTGTGGCTCACCGCGCATGACGCGACCGATCGCAAGGTACTCGGAAATCTGCTGGCGGAGTTCCGCATCCTGGCTCAGTCGACGCAGGAGCAGCTCGGCCTCGTTCTCCGGCAGTTCCCCGTCGACGAATGCGGACAGCTGCATTTTTATTGCTTCATTCATTTCGCACCACACCCGGGCTAAAGGCCCGATTGAATCCCTAGTCTTTTTTCATCAGCGGATCAGCCCGCCGACCTTTTTTGAAATAGCGTCTCGCGCCCTGAAAATCCTCGATCGCACCGTGCCGACCGGGCATTCCATCGTTTGCGCGATTTCCTCGTAACTCATGCCGTCGAGCTCGCGAAGGATGATCGCCGTACGCAGATCCTCCGGGAGCGCCTGTATTGCCTTTTCGACGGTCTCCTTCAATTCCCTGCTCATTGACACGCCTTCGGGCGTGTCGGTTTCCTTGAGCTTTGCGTGCAGGTCGTACTGCTCCGGATCCTGCAGGTCGAGCTCGATATCCATGGGTCGTCGTCGCTGCGCCGCCAGGTGGTTCTTGGCGGTGTTCACTGCAATCCGGTACAGCCACGTGTAGAACGCGCTGTCACCTCGGAAGCGTGGTAACGCCCGGTAGGCCTTGATGAAAGCCTCCTGGGTGATATCCAGCGCCAGCTCCGGATCGCGTACGTATCGCATGACGAGGTTGACGATCTTGTGCTGATACTTGAGCACCAGCATGTCGAACGCACCTTTGTCCCCCTTCTGAACCCGTCTGACGAGTGTTGTATCCGTCGATTCATTCGACATCCGGACGCGCCCGACGAGCCCTGCGGCATAGCCGCTCAATGCCGCAATAGACCGACCGGACCGTTGAAAGTTCTGAGTTTTTTGCCAAATTCATTGTTTTTTGTGACGCCGTCACGGCTGGCCCCGGCCGGGCCGCCCAAAGCACCCCGCTGACGACTCCCCAAGGCCGGATGTTAGCATGCGGACACATACCGGCAAATGACCTGAAACCGGCGCCACGCCTCGATTTCGGCGCGCCCGGGCTGCTCTCCCGGCCTGCCCCCAAAGGCGTCGGGCGCCGCCAGCAGCTCGCCCCAGGGGCGGCCGGAGAGCGGCCGGACCCTGAGCCACACGAGCCTGCGGGTAATCGTGCTGCCCGCTGCGAAGCGGGCCGTAGCGACATAACCGCCCTCGTCCTCGACGAGGACCCGACCGTCGGGCAACAGCGTGTACGAGCGCACCCGCCGGTAGATCCGGGCGAGGCGCCAGAGGCAGGTGCCCTCCGCCACGAACCACAGCACGCCGAGGAGCAGGCGAATCGGGGCATCGAGCGGCAACAAGGCGATGATCGGGACGGCAATAGCCAGGCTCGCGGCACCGATACCAAGCACCGTCGCGCGCAGCTCAGCCCGTGGCGATATCCTGCTCGAGTATGCGCTCGATGACCCCTGCAATCGACGACTCCGCCGGACGCTGACGCTTCAACAGATAGTCGACGAGCTCGGGATCGGAAAGCGCCAAAACGGCCTCGAATGCGGCCTTTTCGCCGTCCGGTGCCGCAGCGTAGCAGCGGTCCAGGTAGGTCTCGAGCAGCCGGTCGAGCTCGCGCATGCCGCGCCTACACTGCCACCGCAGGCGACCCTCAGACATCGCAGGAAACCTAGTGTCGCCGTTCGGCGAGCATTTTCTTGGTTTCGGCGATCGCCTTGGCCGGGTTCAGGCCTTTCGGACAGGTCTGAGTGCAGTTCATGATCGTGTGGCAGCGATAAAGGCGGAACGGGTCCTCGAGGTGGTCGAGTCGTTCACCCGTCGCCTCGTCGCGGCTGTCCACGAGCCAGCGGTAGGCCGCGAGCAGCGCGGCCGGGCCGAGATAGCGGTCGCTGTTCCACCAGTAGCTCGGGCAGCTCGTCGAGCAACACGCGCACAGGATGCAAGCCGACGGCTCGTCGATCAGCTCCTGGTCCTCTTTTGACTGCAGGCGTTCGCGATCCGGCGGCGGCGGCGTACGCGTCTGCAGCCACGGCTTGATCGACGCGTACTGTGCGTAGAAGTTGGTCAGGTCCGGCACCAGATCCTTGACGACCGGCATGTGCGGCAGCGGGTAAATCTTGACGTCGCCGCTGACATCCTCGATCGCACTGATGCAGGCGAGCGTATTGCCGCCGTCGATATTCATCGCGCAGCTGCCGCAGATGCCTTCGCGGCAGGACCGGCGGAAGGTCAGCGTCGGATCGATTTCGTTCTTGATCTTGATGAGTGCGTCGAGAACCATCGGCCCGCAGGTCGACATGTCGACGTCGTAGGTATCGACGCGCGGGTTCTCGTCACTGTCCGGGTCGTAGCGGTAGACGGCGAAGCGCCGAACCTTGTCGGACCCGTTCGCGGCCGCGTAGTGCTGTCCTTTGCGGATACGCGAGTTTGCCGGCAGTCTGAACTCAGCCAATTCCCAACACTCCTAGTAAACGCGTGCCTTCGGCGGCACAGCCTCGACTTCGTCGGTCAGTGTTTCCTGGTG
>JASJBG010000168.1 GCA_030066625.1 Woeseiaceae bacterium | reverse complement strand
TCGGTCTTGTCGCGGCCGCTGACCGTGAGCTGCACGAGCCGCCGCGTGTCGCGGTTCATCGTCGTTTCACGAAGCTGCTCGGGATTCATTTCGCCGAGCCCCTTGAAGCGCGTCACCGAGACTTTGCCGCGTTTCTTCTCCGCCTCGATACGGTCGAGCACACCCTGTCGCTCGCCTTCGTCGAGCGCGTAAAACACTTCCTTGCCGACATCGATGCGATACAGCGGCGGCATCGCGACGTAAACGTGGCCGGCCAGCACGAGTTCGCGGAAGTGGCGCAGGAACAGGGCACACAGCAGCGTCGCGATGTGCAGCCCGTCGGAGTCCGCGTCCGCGAGGATGCACACTTTGTGATAGCGCAGATTGTCGATGTCGGCCGTACCCGGATCGACGCCGAGCGCGACGCTGATGTCGTGCACTTCCTGCGAGCCGAGGATCTCCGCCGAGTCGACCTCCCACGTGTTCAGGATCTTGCCCCTTAACGGCATGATTGCCTGCGTCGTTCGATCGCGCGCCTGTTTCGCGGAACCACCGGCCGAATCGCCTTCGACGAGGAACAGTTCGCAGAGCTCCGGCTCCTGCGACGTGCAGTCTGCGAGCTTGCCCGGCAACGCGGGTCCGGTTGTGACCTTTTTGCGAACGACCTTCTTCGCGGCCTTCAGGCGCTTCTGCGCCTTGGTGATTGCGAGCTGTGCGATGGCATCGCCGGTCTCGGGATGCTGGTTCAGCCAGATCGCGAAGTTGTCCTTGATGACGCCCGTTACGAAGGCGGCCGATTCGCGCGACGACAGCCGCTCCTTGGTCTGGCCCGAGAACTGCGGATCCTCGAGCTTGGCGGACAGGACGAAATTGAGGCCGTCCCAGACGTCCTCGGGCACGAGCGACACGCCGCGCGGCAGCAGGTTGCGGAAGTCGCAGAATTCGCGGAGCGCGTTGGTGAGGCCGGTCCTGAGCCCGTTGACGTGGGTACCGCCCTGCGCCGTCGGGATCAGGTTGACGTAGCTTTCGGTGACGTCTGCCGAGCCCTGCGTGTTCCAGGTGAGCGCCCAGTCGACCGCCTCGTCGTTGCCCTGCATGCTGCCCGAGAACGGCTCTGCCGGCAGCAGCTCGGCGCCGCCGATCGCCTCGACCAGGTACTCCTCGAGACCGCCCGTGTACAGCCACTCGTGGCGCTCCTTGGGCTTCTCGACCTTGAGGCGAACGGTGAGGCCCGGGCACAGCACCGCCTTCGCCTTGAGGGCATGTTTGAGGCGCGAAAGCGAGAATTTCGCCGAGTCGAAGTACTTGGGATCCGGCCAGAAACGAATCGTCGTGCCCGTATTCGCCTTACCGACCTTGCCGACTTCCTCGAGCTTGCCGCGCTTACGGCCAGAGGCGAAGCTCATGTTGTATTCCTTGCCGCCGCGGCGAATCCAGACTTCGAGGTTCTTCGACAGCGCATTGACGACCGACACGCCGACGCCGTGCAGGCCGCCCGAATACTGGTAGTTCTTGTTGGAAAACTTGCCGCCGGCGTGCAGCCGCGTGAGGATGAGCTCGACACCCGGGATCTTCTCTTTCGGGTGTTTGTCGACCGGCATGCCGCGACCGTCGTCGGAGACTTCGAGCGAGCCGTCGGCGTAAACGGTCACTTCGATTTTCTTGCAGTGTCCGGCGAGCGCCTCGTCGACCGAGTTGTCGATGACTTCGTGGGCGAGATGGTTGGGGCGCGACGTCTCCGTGTACATGCCCGGACGGCGGCGCACGGGCTCGAGCCCGCTCAGGACTTCAATGTCCGCAGCGTCGTATTTTTTGCTCATTCAGGCCTGCCAAGCGAATGCACGGCAGGATTCTAGCCGCATTGCACAGGCTTTGCACCCGCAACAAACGCGGGAGATCGGGAAGCTTTCGAACTAGCTCAGGTCGCCAATCAGCGAGCCGCGGATGTTGTCGGCCAGCGGCGAGATTTCGACGACATAGTTTGGATGATCGATGCCGGCCGCGATTGCCGCGCCGGACTTGAGCGCCGCGACCATATCGGCGTCGAGTTCGAAACGCAGGAAGTGAACGGCCGAGGTTTTTTCGCCGTCGGAACGTTCCAGGTCTTCGTCCGCGATCGCATACACGCGATCATGTCCATCCACCTGCATGTAGACCTTGTCCTCGACACCGATGAGCTGCTTGAGCATCGCGCGGCGTTCCTCGACCTCGGGGAACTCGACCATGAAGGTGGCTTTCCAGTTACTGCCGTCGGGAATCAGCGGATTGTAAGCCTCGAGCTCCTCGTTAATGCCTGCTGCCTCGAAGATGCGCTCGATGCGCAGCATCTCCTGGACCTGGTACTGCATCGTCAGCCGGTCCTCGAAATACAGCGCCGCGTTGGTACCGAGGTCGACCCGGCGATTGCGCTTGTGGTCGAGTACCTTGCTGCGAAATGCCTTGCGCTCCTCGGAGTACTGCTCGAGGCTCATCAGGTCGTCGCGGGTGAGTTTGGATGCGCTCATAATCGTGTTCATATGCCGTAGGCGTTCCTCAAAAGGCTCATCGGGTTGCCGGACTCGTGATCGTCGAGGTCCTGCGCGATCTGGTCTGCGGCCATTGGGCAATCGCTGACGAAGTGCTCGGCCTCCGCCTTCTTGACGCGATTGACGACCGGGCGCGCGATCTTCTTCGAAATGTCGTGGAATTCCTTCTTGACGGCATAGGTACCGTCGTGGCCCGAGCAGCGCTCGATCGCCTCGACGCTCGTGTCGGGCACGAGCTGGAGCAGGTCGCGCGTCTTCAGGCCGATGTTTTGCACACGCAGGTGGCAGGCGACCTGGTAGGACACCTTGCCGAGCGCGTTCTTGAACTCCGTGTTCAGCTTGCCGTCGCGATGCCGGAGCATCAGGTACTCGAACGGGTCGTACATCGCATCCCGGACTTTGATGACGTCCGGGTCATCCGGGAACAGCAGCGGCAGTTCCTGCTTGTACATGAGCGTACAGCTCGGGATCGGTGCGACGATGTCGAAGCCTTTGTCGACCCAGCTCGCGAGAACGGGGATGTTGATCTCCTTCGACTTCTCCACCTCCTCGAGATTGCCCAGCTCGAGGTTGGCCATGCCGCAGCACGCTTCCTTGTCGGCGAGCGCCACGGGAATGCCGTTGTGCTCGAACACAGCGACGAGATCTTCGTCGATGTCCGGGCGATTGCGATTACCGTAACAGGTCGTATAGAGCACGACTTTGCCGCGCGTATTTTCGGTGGCCTCGGCGCCCTCGCCCGTCGCATTGACGATCCGCTTCAACCGCTTGCGCGCGGTGTTCGAATGGTAGTCGGGTACCGGCGCCTTGTGGTGAACGCCGAGCGTACTTTCGATTGCCTTGCGGCCGAGCGTGGAGCGGTTGGTCGCGTTGACGATCTGCGATACCACCGGGATGCCGGCGAGGTTACCGACCGTATCGGTGGCTGCCAGTATCTTGTCGCGGAAAGACGCGCCTTCGTCGCGAAACCGCTTGGCCTTGGCGCGCAGCATCAGGTGCGGGAAGTCGATATTCCATTCGTGCGGCGGCACGTAGGGGCATTTCGACATGTAGCACATGTCGCAGAGATAACAGTGGTCGACGACGTCCCAGTAAGCCTTCCGCTCGACGCCGTCGAGCTCCATCGTGTCGGACTCGTCAATCGCGTCGAACAGGGTGGGGAACGAATGGCAGAGATTGAAGCAGCGCCGGCATCCATGGCAGATGTCGAATACGCGCTCCAACTCGTTGAACAGAGCGCCCTCGTCGTAGAACTCGTCGGATCGCCAGTCAATAGGGTGGCGCGTGGGCGCTTCGAGACTGCCCTCGCGTTTGTCGCCTGGAGTGGTCATAAGCAAAAAAGCCGGGCCTTTCGGCCCGGCTTTCATCGACTGCGTCAGTCGTCGAGGGTGTCGAGTGCTTTCTGGAAGCGATTCGCGTGCGACCGCTCGGCCTTGGCCAGCGTTTCGAACCAGTCAGCGATCTCGTCAAAGCCCTCGTCGCGTGCCGTCTTCGCCATGCCCGGGTACATGTCCGTGTACTCGTGGGTTTCGCCGGCGATAGCGGCTTCGAGGTTGGCCGAGGTCGAGCCGATCGGCAGGCCGGTCGCCGGGTCACCAACTTCCTCGAGGTATTCGAGATGGCCGTGCGCATGGCCGGTTTCGCCTTCGGCCGTCGAGCGGAAAACGGCGGCGACGTCGTTGTAGCCTTCGACGTCAGCCTTGGCCGCGAAGTAAAGGTAGCGGCGGTTAGCCTGGCTTTCTCCGGCAAACGCGTCTTTGAGATTGTCTTCGGTTTTGCTGCCTTTCAGTGACATGCTTGGCTCCCCTCAATGAGATTCATTCCTATTTAGACAAAGTCTAAGAAAAGCTACTCTATGCCGGTGTCGAAGTTCTGTCAACGCGTTGAAGCGGCACCGAACATCCGGTAGCGTAGCGGCGCAATGTGACCGCCATACAACGGCTTCAGGCAGGAAAGAAACGCCCATGAGCGCGAAGAAAACCGTCAATCTCGAAAAGGCGCTGACCGACCTCGAAGCGCTCGTCGAAGAGCTCGAGGCCGGCGACCTGCCGCTCGAAAAGGCAATGAAGAAGTTCGAGGAAGGCATCAAGCTGACGCGCGGTGCCCAGTCGGCGCTCAAAGAGGCCGAGCAGAAGGTCGAGATTCTCTTAAAGAGCGCGGGCGGCGAAACGCTCGAGGACTTCGACGTCGACGACGCCTGAACGGTCGGCGATATCCCGAAAGGGCGCCCTCTCGCGGCTGCAAGCCGTTCCTACGGCGCCATCAGCTCCAGCAGCGCCACGACCGTCGATTCGACGCCTGCCGTCACCGCCGGCTCCGGCGAGATCTTGAACAGCGGCGAGTGATGGCTCGGCACGGGTTCACCGCCGGCGGCCTCGCGTTCGAAATCTTCCTTCGGTGTTCCACCGATTGCCCAGTAAACGCTGGGGATGTCGGGGTTCACCGTCAGCAGCGGGAAGTCCTCGGCGCCCATGCCGGTCGTCGGAATGTCGACCACACGCTCGGCACCGATCTCTGCGTTCCATGCCGACTTCAGGCGTCGGGCGAGCGTGGCGTCGTTGGTCGTCGGCGGCACGCTCTCTTCCGAGATGATGACCTCGGGCAGCTTTTCATCCGGCAGGCCCGCGACGCGGCCCATGTTCTCGGCGATTCGCTTGATCCCGTTCAGCAACAGCTCACGCGTTTCCTCGCTCGTGTTGCGGACCGTAAGTTGCAGGTGGGCGCGATCGGAAATGATGTTGTGCTTGGTCCCGGAATGGAACGAACCCACCGTGACGACACCCGGCGCTCTCGGCGACAGCTCGCGCGCGACGAGCGTCTGCAGCGCCAGCACGATCTGGCTGCCGAGCACGATCGGGTCTTTGCCGCGATGCGGATGCGCCCCGTGCGAGCCGACGCCGTAGATGATGATGTCGACGGTGTCGGCGCCGGCGTAGGGGCTACCTTCGGACACGTTTATGACGCCCGCTACGTCGCCGGCCGAAACGTGGAATGCGAGCGCGTAGTCCGGCTCGCCGAAACGCTCCCAGAGATCGTCTTCCTTCATCATGCGGGCACCGAGGACTCGCTCCTCGGCAGGCTGCACCAGCAGGATCAGCTTGCCGCTCCACTCGTCGGTACGCGCGGCCATCTGCCGGGCCGTGCCAACCAGGCTCGTAATGTGAACGTCGTGCCCGCAGGCATGCATCGTGTACACGAGATTGCCGGTGATCGGGTCCTCCTGCTGCTTACGCGATGCGTTCTCGAGACCGGACTTTTCCTCCACCGGCAGTCCGTCCATGTCGGCACGCATCATGACCGTCGGGCCAGCGCCGTTTTCTAGTACGGCAACCACACCCGTGCCACCCACGTTTTCGGTGACATCGAAGCCGGCGCTCGCGAGTTCGGCGGCCATGCGCGCCGCGGTCTCGGTCTCGACGAGCGACAATTCAGGGTTCCGATGAAAATGGTCGAACAGCGGCCAAAGGTAATCGTCGTAGTCCTTCTGGACGGCCTCACTGAGTTCGCTCGCATTGAGCGGCGAGACGATAGCGACGGCCGCAGCCGCGGCGGCAAGAATCCTGATCATGGAAATCCCCTGGGATGGGCTTGTTGGTATTCGGTTCGGGCCGCTAGTGTAGCCTGAAAATCGGCCGTTCGGTCAATCGTCGAGCACGGCAAGCAGCGGCTCGAGCATATCGGCGTAGTTTTCCCACGCCGCGACCGAGGATCCGTAGATCGGCTGCTGGACCTGCGTCGCACTGATGGTCGGAATAGACCTGTCGTGGCGAAAGAACTCAAGGCAGTTCGGGTCCCAGTCGAGCCCGCAGGCTTCGAGCAGGCCCCGCGTCGTCGCCTCCTGGTCCGCGATCATGGTTTCATAGTCGACGCTGTGCATGGCTCCCGGCAAGATCTCGTCCCAGTGCGCCATGAGTGCCCGGTACTCGTTGTAGTAACGACCGAGCTCCTCCAGGTCGAAGGTGTACGGGTGGGTGCCGAACAGGTTCTTGTAGATCGAGAAACAGGTATCGCGCGCGTCCCGCCGACAGTGCACGATGCGCGCGCTCGGAAACAGGATCCGGATAATGCCGACGTTCAGGAAATTGTGCGGCAGCTTGTCGGTCAGGTGC
>JASJBG010000167.1 GCA_030066625.1 Woeseiaceae bacterium | reverse complement strand
CCGACGGCCGCTTCGTCGAGGCCGTAGCGCTCCATGACCGGGCCGAACAGCTGCGCCTGTGCGTAGTAGCCCATTTGCCCCAGGAACCAGCAGGCCGTGATAACGACAAGAAGCCCTAGCGGGATACGGCCGTCGCTCTTCTCTGTCAGTTCAGGTGGATTAACGAGCTGCTCCTACTTGGGAAGATACCGATCCTCAATGGCCGACTTACTGGGGTTAGAGATATTGTCGAGCTGTTCTATCTGTGCGGTCGTGTCATCGATAATCTGATCAAAAAGATCTAGCACATCCTTATCGAAGTCCTCGCTCTGTTCTGCCTCATGACGAATCTGCATCATCTTTTGTAAAAAGTTGTTCAGGATGTGATGCGTGGCCCCCAGCATGCCTCGGTAGACATCCAGTCTGTCAGACTTGTTTTGACGGTCCGCCAGGATACCGACCGTCACTATCAGTACGACGATGACGCTTCTCATCCATATCTCATCAACCTCGGACGGGAAAACCTCGAATGTTGGCTCGCCGTATCCGAAGAAATGCACCGCGGATTCGAAGAACCAGAACACGATCGCGACGAAAATCGAGATCCAGGTTGATAGTCTCTTGTAGCGCATAGTCCGTCCGCTCTTTCGTTGGCCGAATCCGACACTCGACCGGCGCGCTTATGGCTCCAAGACGAGCCGTCGCTACGCGATTGTACAGCGCAAATCCCGACCCTATAAGAACTTGGGATTCCAGCGCTTCTCTAACGGTCTGATAAGCAGAGGTGTTTTCGGCCTCCCAACCCATCGCAACGCAAAAAGCGTTCGTTTCTTACCATCCGTAGCCGCGCGGCGATCCGGGCCCTCGCCGATTATTCCTGCCCCTCATCCCGACCCCGAAGCCGCGAAAGCAGGCGCTCGCGCTGCAGCAGACGTTTTCGTTCTTCCTCGCGACGCGCCTCGCGCGCCATGCGGTACCGTCCGATCAACCGGTCCACGAGGAAAGCCAATACAAATATCGCGATGGGGATCAGTACGTCGTTGCTCATCCTTGGGCCTCCGAAAAGAACCGCTCCAGAGCCATGGCCGCGGTTGTCGTAGTGCTGCCGCAGTCTAGGTGACAGCCCGACCCGCATTCTTATCCGTGCGCCTCAGACGCTGTTCTCACGGCGGCACGTGTATTTAACCGCCTCATTATGTGAGCGAGATCACACGTTCGAGGGACGCATGAGCCGACGTTGCACCTCCTAAACTGTGACGTTGGTGATGAAATAGCAGCACCTCCTGACCACCGAGCGCCCTGCATGCTGAACTTTGGGAAAAACCGGCGAGAAAAACTCGGGATCACCTATTTTGGTCTCCAGGGTCATGAAGTCGCTTTGCTAAAGAGCATGATGGATAGCGCCCCGGACCTGGTTGGCGACTACGAGCTACGCGATCCGAACCATGCGGGCGCTTGCGAGATCGTGGTGGTCAACAAGGACAGCCAGACCGCGACGTCGTGGTGGGAAAACTACAAGAAACGTCATCCTTCGACAGTGCCGATGTTTCTCACCGACGCCAGGGACGACACCGACGACGGTGCCTACTGCAAACGTCCATTCTCGCCGTCCGCTATACAGTCAGCGTTCCAGGACTTTCTCAGCAAGACTACCCAGTAGTCTCGACGGCTAGCCGCCGTCACTCCAGATTCGGTTCCAGATATCGACCGCAAGCCGGTCACCGAACGACACTGACAGCAGTTCGGTTGGTACTTCTTTCCAATGCGGATTGCCGCGCGTCGCGACGACGTGACTGAAGACGTAGTTCGGCTCCTGCCCCATCCGCAGGTCGCTAACGATCAGCCTGTCGCTATCAATACGAGCCTTGACGAAGCCCCGCGCGAACCAGCGGAGCCGCTCAACTGCCCAGATATCGCTCGCCTCTTCTAGTGCGTTGATACCGGAGCCGTGGCTGGCAAATCGCATCGTGCCTTCATCGACCATCAGGGAGTCGAAACCTTCGAGAAACGTGTCGTCCGAAATGACGACGACACGCCAAAGCAGCGTGTTGAAAGGCGTCGGCGTCGCAAACACCTGTGGATCCTCGAGCTGCATTGCCGCCACGGCGTCGTCGACGTTGTGCATAACGGCAGACTGCGCCACCCACGACCAGCCAACGTACAGCGTGCTGATGGCCAGGCCCGCCCGCAGCGCGATGCCGCCTGCCTGTCGGCGAAACGCCGTTAGCAGTACCCCGACCAGTAGCGGCAGCGTGTACAGAGGATCGATGATGAACAGCGTCGCCCACGACACCGGCGGCACGTCGAGTGGCCAGAGCAATTGAGTACCGTAGGCCGTGTGCGCATCGAGCAGCGGATGCGTCAAAAGTGCGAGACCTATGGCCGCAAGCCATCGATACGGACCGTCGCTGACCGGCGACCACCAACGTCGTAGCAGAAGCCATATCAAAACGGATGCGGGAGTCAGCACGAGCAAGGAGTGACTAAAGCCCCTGTGGTAGGTGAAGTTCTCGACCGCGCCGCCGAAGTCGATGAACACGTCGAGATCAGGCAGCGTGCCGAGCGCCGCGCCGAGGAGCATTGCCTTTCCACGATGCCCGGACGGCGCACAGACACCGGCAACACTGGCGCCGAGAACGGCTTGCGAGAGAGAATCCATATCCTTACCGTACCGCGAATCGCGATCGGGAATTGTTTCAAGTCGAAACGTAGTTATGAATGCGATCGTCCGCTGGCGCCTGTGTAGCGGTCCGAGATTAGGGAGGACAGCAGATGGAGGATCTGGCGAACCAGATAAAGGAAAAGGCCGAACTCGCTGTTTCGCAGTTTGAGGAAAGATCGGGAGGGAGGCTCGACTATAGCCCCGCAAGCCTGGATGTCATCGATGAGATGCTAAGAGAAGCGTCTGACTTCTCGAACGATATGCCGCCCGATCAGATAAACGCCCTCGTCAAGCTGATGGGATCCTACGTTCTGCACGTCGGTTTCGTGCAACACGGAGGCGTCTTTTATTGGAGCGATGAGCAGCAGCAACCGGTTCTGGTTGTCGGAGAACCAGACTTCAGGATCGCGATTATGACCTTCGGCAAAGTGCGGGGGCGCCTGCTTGGTGATGAAGGCGACAACATATCGTTCTTTTATGTCGGTTTTTCAGACCGGATTCGAGACGCGGAGCCCGGTGTCGACGCGCTCTACATCTAGGCGCTCAGTCCACCCCGCGAATCAGCGCACGCTTCTCGTCGGACGTCCGAGGCTTCCAACCGCCGTAGGTCGGGTTCGGCAGCATGAACCAGGTCTTGCCCCAGTACTCGCTGAACTCCGCCGCGAGGTCCCTGCCCGACCAACCGCCCTCCACTTCCTTGAAGTCACCGAACTGGTCGCCGAACAGCATGACGATGTCGTGATCGAGCCGTACGCATTCGCGGCGCGAAGTCTTGTCCGATGACCACGTGCCGTCGTCTTGTTCGGCCGCCGTCAGGAGCTCTGCGCAACCTTCCGGTGGAATCTCGCCCCTCAGAAACAGCGTCGTCGAGGTGGTATCGATGCCGACGTCCTGCAGATTGGCGAGCGTGTCATCCTTCTGCGGGCAGTCACCAGTGGAGTCCGGTCTGGCGCGGCAGCGCCGGTTCGTGATGAAAACGACGTGCACGCCGAGCGACTGGCTCGCCTGGATGAAGTCGACGACGCCTGGGGTCGCCGGCGCGGCGCGAAGCGCAACCCATCGGTCCCACGACTCGCCCTCGTAGGTCGCGTCGTCGAGGACGAGTTGGGCCTGGTACGGCACGTTGTCGAGAACCGTCTCGTCGACGTCCAGCACGACGGCCATGCTGCGGGCACGGTCCGTCTTCGCGATCGCTTCGAGCGCCGTTGTCGCTGACGCGTAGATCCCGGTCGTGACGGCGGCGTATTCAGCCGAAGTCTGCTGCCAGACGACTGCATCCATGTTGTCGTTGGCCGACGACGGCGCGGAGTCGCCGGTCGTCGCGCATCCGGAAACGCCCAGGCAAACCAGCAGCAGCACAATGGCTGGCGTACGAACATAGTTCATCATCGACTCGCTCCAGAAGGTCGGAGCGAGTGTACCGAATATCGGTCGTTGGCTGGTCGCTATCGGTGGGTGGAGCGACCTATCTGCTCAGTCGGATTCGGCCGTCCTGCGCTCGCAGGTATCGTGGCCGTTCCGGACGTCAGCGATGTGCTCGTGCTCCAGGCAGGCTTCGACCCAGTCCGAGCAGTCGTCTTCGTCGTCTGCCACACAGACCGCCTTGATGCAGGTTCCGTCGTCATCCCGGGCGACGCAGCCGGTCAGTTGATCGGGCACCGCAACGTCAGCGACGTCAAGAACGTCGTCAGGTTTTGAACAGGCCGTCAACGCGGCCAGGGCAAGAAATGCCACCAAGTACTTAGCCATTTGTGTTTACTCCCCAAGCGAACGGGCGGAGTCTACCTTAGCAATGGCCGGCCTCTGCTCGTCAACCGCCGGAGTCGCAATTTGGCGACACTTGTTCGCATTATGTTCACATGATAGTTCTTGCTGCCCAAAACTCGATGTTGGAGAGCGACATGTTCGAGAGAGGCAAAAAGAACGACGACACCATCGAATCGCAGGATGCGTTTCACAGTGAATCAGAGAAGACCTTTGGATCCTTCAGGTCCAAAACGTCCGATCGCGGAGGCGACGTGGCCGTCATCGGCAGTTCCATCCAGATCAACGGCGACCTGCGCGGCGACGAAGACCTGCGCATCGAAGGGAACGTGAGCGGCACCGTCAAGCTCAAGAACAGCGCGCTGACCATCGGCAGGGGTGGCAAGGTGAAAGCCGGCGTGTACGCGAAGTCGATCGCCGTCGACGGTGAGACGACGGGCGATCTGCACGCGACCGAGTGCGTCAGCGTACATGCCAACGCCCGGGTCCAGGGCAACATCATCGCGCCCAGGGTCAGCATCGTGGAAGGTGCGCATTTCAAAGGGTCGATCGAGATGGATCCGGACGCCGTGGAACAGGCTCTGGGCAAATCGACGGCACGCAGCCCGAAAAAGACGGTGGAACCGAAGAAGACCGGCCCTGCTGCCGATGCCAAACCCGCACCGACGGAGACGGCGAAGGACGCAGGCGCAGCCTCGAGCCCGCGGGCCAGGTCCGCGTAACGGTCGTGCTTTCTTCCCTGCGCCGGGCAGGCGCCGATGCGGCACCGGGATCGCGAGCGCCGTTCCACGCGCCGTTGTTTCACGATCTCATCGCCCGGCTGGAACCGGACGAGCGCCATGTCGTGCTCGACCTTGGCGTCGCGTCGACGGCGATGCTTGCCCTGCTCGGCCAGGGGCGCTGCCGGGTGGAGATTGCGGACCTCGCGCACTTCGGCGGCGTCGATCGTCTGAACTCGATGGAGCCCGGCCCGGCACTGGTCGGCGCAGGGGAAGCCTTGTTACCGAACCGATGCTCCGCTGACGTCGTCGACCTCGTCTTCTGCTGGGACCTGCCGAACTATCTGACGCTCGACGCGCTATCGGCACTCATGCTTGCGATCGGCCAGCGTGCAGGGCCGGGCGCCCTCGCCCATGCCTTGATCGCCTACAGCGACCGCGATATGAGGGAGGAGCCGGGCTGCTTCGTGCCGACCCCAGACGGCGAGCTCATGGATCTCAGCGCCGCCGGCAACGCGGTCGCAGCTCCTCGCTATTCGCCCGAGGACCTGGGCATGAATATGGGTGGATTCGTGATCGAGCGCGCGCGACTGCTCAGTAACGGCATGCAGGAATTCCTGTTTCGGCTGGAATAGCCGAGCGCCCACGACACATCAATCCTCAGGAGCCTTGCGGCAAGCTCGCGAAGCGCTCTTTCGGCCCTGCGGCAACCGATTGCCGGCCCACATAGGGAAATGCCACAGTCGTTCGGATGACTGGAGGGCATATATTATCGGCGGACCTGTCCCTCCGAAGGGGTCGAGACTCCACTCATGACCGGTTCGATGCGAATCAACTGTGCCTTCCTGCTGCTAGGCAGTCTCACCCTGATACCCGCACCTGCTGCGGCTCAGGAAATTTTCGCGATAACCAAGTTCCTCCCTGACGATGGCGAAAGGCGCGACGGCTTCGGCAACTCAGTGGATGTTGCCGGGAACTACGCGGTGGTCGCGGCGCCTGGACTGTCAGCAGCCTACGTCTTCGTGCGCGACGGTGCGAGCTGGACGCAACAAGCGAAACTCGACGCCGGCTGGACCTGGGATGAGCAGAGCTGTCGAACCACGGTAGCCACGACCGGTGACATCGTTGTCGTCGGCGCAGAGCACGACGAGATCCTGGGAGAGCGATCTCGCGGCTCGGCCTACGTCTATGCGCGCAACGGCACCGCATGGAGCCTGCAGGCACGGTTGCTTGCCGATGATGGCGCAGGCGGAGACAGATTTGGTTGCTCTGTCGCGATTTCCGATGACGTAGCCGTGATAGGGGCTCCTCACGACGACTATGGCCCGGTGGGCAGCGGAGGCTCCGCATACGTTTTCGTGCGCGACGGCGATAGCTGGAGCCAGCAAGCCAAGCTGCTAGCCGATGACGGTGAATCCACCGACTGGCCAAAGTCATCGTTGGATTCACCGTCATCGGCTAGCAGCTTGGCTTGCTGGCTCCAGCTATCGCCGTCGCGCAC
>JASJBG010000034.1 GCA_030066625.1 Woeseiaceae bacterium | reverse complement strand
CGCATCATCCGGACCGAGGACGAGCCGAAGCCCGTCCTCATGAAGACGTTCAAGCTCAGCGACATACAGGCCGAGGCGATCCTGAACCTCCGCCTGCGCAATCTCGCCAAGCTCGAGGAGATGAAGATCAAGGGCGAGCAGGCCGAGCTCGAGGAAGAGCGCGACAATCTCGAGAAGACGCTGAAGAGCGCTGCGCGCCTGAAGACGCTGATCAAGAAAGAACTGCTCGAGGACGCAGAAGCTTACGGTGACGAGCGCCGCACCGAGATCGTCGAGCGCGATGCCGCGCAGGCGATGGACGAAACCCAGCTCGTTGCCAGCGAGCCCGTGACCGTGGTGCTGTCGCAGCGCGGCTACGCGCGCGCGGCCAAGGGGCATGAGATAGACGCGAGTTCCCTGAGCTACAAGTCCGGCGACGCCTACCTGGCGTCCGCGCAGGGTCGCAGCAACCAGCTCGCCATGTTCATCGACTCGACCGGCCGCGTATACAGCGTCATGGCGCATACGCTGCCGTCCGCGCGCGGCCAGGGTGAGCCGCTGTCGAGCCGCTTCAAGCCGCCCGACGGCGCACAGTTTTGCGGCGCGATGATCGGTGACGAAGCACAGAAATACCTGCTTGCGAGCGACGCGGGCTACGGCTTTGTGGCCACGCTCGGCGAGCTCGTGTCACGCAACAAGGCCGGCAAGTCCGTTTTGCGCGTGCCTGCCGGTGGCAAGGCCGTCGTGCCGGCGCCCGTGCCGCAGGATACCGAGTGCCTGATTGCGGCAGTCAGCTCCATCGGTCGCCTGCTGATGTTCGAGATGGATGAACTGCCCGAGCTTGCGAAGGGCAAGGGCAACAAGCTCATCAACATCCCGGGGCCCAAGTACAAGAGTGGCGAAGAGGTCATGGTCGCCGCGACCGTCGTGCCCGAGGATGGGGACCTGCGCGTCTTCAGCGGCAAGCGGATGATGACGATCAAGTGGAACGACAGTGACGACTACTACGGCGAGCGCGCGCTGCGCGGCCGTATGCTGCCGCAGGGCTGGCGCAAGGTAGAACGGCTGGAGGGCGTCGGTCCGAAGACGGCCGAAGAGTAGCTCCCAGCCTCAGCGCGCCTTCGTGTTGATCGTGCCGGATTCGATGGTCATCTCGGCCGTGTCGTCATCGCTCTCGCGCCGTGCCGGCATTTCCGTCGTCTGGTCGTCGGCGACGTCATCGTCGGCCACCACGTCTTCGCTTTGAGGCAAACTCGCCGTGGCGTCGATCGGCGTCACGGTGGCCATCGGCATCTCTGTCGTTAACCCCTCGGAGTCGTCCTCGTCGGCAGGCTCGGCTTCCGACTCCTCCGACTGGACCTTCAGCTTGTCGGTCGGATCGATTTCCTCCATGCGCTCTGCCAGTGCGGCGGCGGCGCGCTCGATCTCGAGGTTGAGCGCCTGGGTCGCCGTCATCTCGTCTTCGTAGTCCTGCTCGAGGATGTGATAGTCGGCTTCCTGGCTGACCGTGTAATTGTCGGCGATCAGCGTCTCGTCGGTACCGTCAACAACGACAGCCTTCAGGTCCCGCTCCGTAATCTCGTCCGGCTGCGGCATCTTGGTCGCGTCGACGACTACCGACATATCGTACTCATCGTCGTCCGGCAGCACCTCGCTTTCCAGGATCGAACTGCGCTCGATCATCGGCGGCGGGATGACGTCGGTTTCCGGCGACTCGCTGGTGGCGTGCTCCTCGGGCAGCTCCAGATCGAGCTCGGCCGAGGCCGCGTAGCCGAAGTCCTGCGCGATGTCGACCTCGGTGCCGTCCGAGAGTCCGGTGCCAACGAACAGGTCAGCGTCGAGCGCCAGGTTTTCCTGGGTCGGCGAATCGTCCTCGAGTTCGTAGTCGACGTCGACAACGGGTTCGATCGGGTGGATCTCGGTGACCTCGACCGTCGACACGTCGGCGGCCTGCTGCATCGGGTGCTCGACCGGTGCGTCCGTGACGGGCTCCGGCTCGTGAGCGGCGCGGCGACGGCCGAAGGCGAGCAGGCCGGCAATCAGTGCGAGGCCGGCACCGCCGAGCCACCACAGCCAGTTCGGGGAACCGGTGGTCGGCTGCTCGGTGGCAGGCGCGACTGCAACCGCCGTGGGAACATTGGCGGAACCGGTATCCGCAACTGGTTCAATCTCCGTGTCGAACACGACGTCGCCAGGTACGAGTTCCGCTGTGTCGGTCACGCTGTTGTCACCCCGAATCGGTTCGAGGACCGACGTGTCATCGACGACGTCGAGCTCCGCTGCGGCTTCGTAGGCATCCGCAGCGGTCGTCGACTCGACCTCAGCCGGCTCGCTTGCTGTTTCAGGCGCTGCGGGCTCGGCAACGGGTGGTTCGTAAATGCCCGGAGCCGGCAAGGCCTGTGCGACTGGTTGCGCAGGCGCGGCCGTATCGAAGACGGGCTGGGAATCCGCAACCGTAGCGCTGCCGAAGTCCGGCAGGACGAGCCAGGTGCCGGCCTTGAGCCGGTTCGGGTCGTTGTCGAGGAACGCGTCCGGGTTCGCTTCGAAGATCCGGTTCACGGCATCCCACAGGCCGACGGGGCGATTCTCGATGCGCTGGGCGATGACCGACAGCGTGTCACCCGGCTGAACGCGGTAACGCTCCGTTGCAGCGATCGGCGGCAGGTCGGCAACCGGCGGACGTTCGCGGCGCGCCGGAGGCGCGACGGGAGGCTCTGTTGCAACGGGCCGGGCGGCTGCGGGCGCAGGCCGCGCAACAGCGACGGGGGCAGGTGTCTCACGCTCAATTGCCGGGTCGATGAACAACATGTACTCGCGGCTGATGCGCGGCGTGTACGGGCAGTTGATGTCGACTCGGACCGACATGAGCGGCTCGCGTACGGCCGCAGTACCGGTCAGCTGAATGACGCCATTGGCGACACTGACGCCTGCGCGCGTGACGGCGGGCAGGCCGTTTGCGGCGAGCCCGGGGCTCACGGCGATGCAGTAGCCGGCGATTTGCTCGTTCGGGCCGAGCGCATAGGCAATGCTCGCTCGCAGCGGTTGGCCGAGTCGGGACTCGACCGTTATGTCGCCGAGTTCGAATGCGCTTGCCGGCGAGGCCGCGATTCCACCGCTTACCGCCAGTAGGGCCGGCAGCAAAGACTTCCTTGTTTCATTCACGTCATTGATCCCCGTACGTTGCACCCGGAACCGATCAATCGGTTTTTCTTTCCAGGACAGCATTCTACGTTTTGCCACGGGGGATGAAGTAGCGCGCAGTTCCGCCCACGAAGTGTGACCTGCGTCACACTTCGTCTGCAGACGGCTTAACTTAACTTGAGTGTGCGGCCTGGAGTTCGGCCAGCGTCTGGTGCTTGCCGCTGTCCGTGTCTTCGAGAACGACCTCGGGCTCGTGGACGTAGTGTCCCTGCATGAAGTCCAGACCGAGCTGGAACAGTACTGCCATCGCGTTCGCGTTTTCGACGCGTTCGGCGATCGTCTTGATCTTGCGCTCGTGGGCCGCGCGCACGATGTTCTGGACGCTTTCCTGCATCTTCGAGTCCGTCATGAGCGAGTGCATGAGCTCGCCGTCGATCTTGATGTAGTCGGGCTTCAGGAGGTCGAGGATCTGGAAGCGTTCCTGGTCGACGCCGTAGTGCTCGAGCGCGAAGCCCACGCCGAGGCGCTTCAGCTTGCCGACGAGCGCCTGCGCCTGCTTGATGTGCTTCGCCGCGTCCCGTTCCGGCACCTGCGCAACCAACCGGCTGCAGTCGAAACCGGCCTTATCGGATTCCTGCTCGATCCAGGCTGCCGTCGAAGAGTCGACGACCGACTGACGCGACAGGCGCACGAACACACGATCGACTTCGTTCTGCTCGCAGAACGCGATCGCATTCTTGATCATCCAGCGATCGATGTTCTTCATCATGTTGTTGCGTTCGGCCGCCGGCAGGAATTCGGACGGCAGCACCGAGTTGCCCTGCTCATCGACCATGCGTACGAGCAGGTCGTACATCTGGATCGCGTCGCTGCGCAGGCCGGCAATCGGCAACTGCGCGAGGCGGAAGCGGTTGTCCATCAGCGCCGCCTTCAGGTGCTTGACCCAGATAGCGTCGAACTCGCGCTGCTTGGTGTTCTCGTCGAGCTTCTCGTTGAGGTGCGAGGTGCCCGGACCGAGTGCCCGGCCCTGGCGGTAGGCATCCATCGTCGCGGCGAGCAGCTCCTCGAGGTCGGCGAACACGTCGCTGACTCCGCAGACGCCGACCGTGCAGCTCAGGTGAGTCGACTTCTCGCCGACCTCGAACGTGTGTTTGCCGATTTTGGCAATGAGCTGCTGGCCCCAGACCTGACCGTCGCGCGGGCTGCCGCGCTCGAGCAGGACCATGACGGACGTACCCTCGAAGCGGCCGGCGACATCCCGTGGATGCAGCCGTTTGCGCAGCACCTCGGCGAACTGTGCGAGCAGCTCCTCTGAATCGATGATGCCGATCTTGTCGCGCAGCTCACCGAAGTTGTCGAGCTTGACGTAAGCCAGCACATGCTGACCGGCCTTGGGCTTCACCTGGAGTCTCTTGGCGAGGCGCTCGAGGAACTGGGCGCGGTGGAAGAACAATGTGGTCGGGTCGCGCTTGAGCGCGTCGTGGACAAGCTTCGTCGGCTCCTGGGTCGACGGGTCCGGTCTCTGTATACAGACCTGCACGCACGGCGCGCCATCGTACTCGATACGCGAAAACCCAAGCGCGAGCATGTCCGAGTCGCTGCCATCGATGTTCAGCCGTGCCTCGAGCGTTTCGTCCGCCTGCCATTTGCCGGCCACCGTCGCAATCAAGGCGCCCTTGAGCGCGGCATGGTGTTCCGAATCGAAATTGTCCATCAGCGGCATGCCGGCCATTTCGTCGAGATTGGCGATCTTGAAAAGCTGGAGCCAGGCATCGTTGGCGTCGACGACAATGCCTTCCTGGACGAGGCCGATGGCCGCCGTCGACGTGCGCATCAGGTCGCGTACCTGCTGGCGGTAGCCGCTGGCCGACTGGATCGTGGAATTGAGCGCACGCTCCGCGCGCAGCGCACGCAGCTCGCGCGACACGACGGCGATAAGGCGCTTTTTGAGTCCGAAGGAGACGAGGTCGACGGCGCCGCTCTTCATCGCGTCGTGAATCGCGATCTCGCTCGCTTCTTCCTTCAGCGCGATGACCGGGACTTCGGGGTTAAACAGGTCTTTCTGCTTGATGACCTGGCGGATCGTGTCGCTGTAGGCGTCGCAGTTCAGGATCAGAAGTTCGACCTGGTGCTCTGCCAGCGTGTCCGACAGCTTGTTGGGGTGATTGATCCAGTGGCAGTGTGCGGCGTGGCCCGCATCCCGCAGCGTGCTGTTGATCAGCTGTACGTCGTCCTGGTTCTCTGTCAGGACGGCGATAGAAATGCTGTGACTGCCGCTCAAACTGCTATCCCTGGCCCCTTCTCGGTGCAATTCCGTCGCACCGGTATTCTGTTAATAGTCCGGAGTTTATCCCGAGGCTCCCGTCGATTCCCTACCGGAAGCCTAAAACCGTGACGAGCCTCTAATTTCAGGCCAGAATGCACGCATGAAGACGACGTTTTCCCGAGTCTCCGCAGTCCCGGGCGAGTTCAGCCAATGACGACCACCGGACACTGCTGTCACGCGGAAGCTACTGATTCAAAAAAGATTCCCCGGCCGGGCCGGCGCCTGGTCATCGTCAGCGCCGTGTTTCTCGCCGTCCTGGCGGCGTCGTTCCTCGAGCCGCTCGGAGCGCTCAATACGAGCCTCCTCGCATACCTGGGGATCGTCTGGTGGGCTGTCCTGCTCGGACTCCTGCTTGGTGGCGTGATCGATTATTTCGTGCCCTCCGGATTCGTCGTGCGTCTGCTCGGCCAGCGCCGCAAGTCCACGCTCATCAACGCGGTGTTCGCCGGCCTGTTGATGTCGGCGTGCTCGCACGGCATCCTCGCGATCGCGATCCAGCTCTACAAGAAAGGCGCTAGCGTCCCGGCGGTCATTACATTCCTGCTCGCATCGCCGTGGGCCAACCTGCCGATGACGATACTGCTGTTCGGATTCTTCGGGATCCACGCGCTACTGATCATTGGCGGTGCCATGCTCGTTGCGCTGACAACAGGCCTCGTGTTCATGGCTCTCGACCGTGCGGGCTGGATCGAACCGTCTGTCGAGCGCGCGGACGCCGATGATGTCGAGTGGCAGGCGCTGCGCGATGTCGATGCGAAGGATGCGCTTCGCGGGGTCACCGCCGGCGCCGTGTCGCTCGCCAACATGGTTCTCTGGTGGATACTCATCGGCATTCTTGCGGCCGCAATGATCGCCGCCTGGGTGCCGCAGCATTGGTTCATGCAATACCTAGGTCCCGATCCGCTGGGCATGGGCGTTACGCTTGTATTTGCGACGGTGCTCGAGGTCTGCAGTGAAGGTACGTCGCCGATCGCCTTCGAGATCTACGACCGGGTCGGCGTGCTCGGCAATCCGTTCGTGTTTCTGCTCGCCGGCGTCGCCACCGACTACACCGAGATCGGCCTGCTGTGGTCCAACATCGGCCGCCGTACGGCGCTGTGGCTGCCGGCCGTCACCGTGCCGCAGATACTCCTGCTCGGCTGGCTCCTGAACCAGGTCGCCGTATAGCTGGCGCGGCGCGGCGACTCCGGTATCATAGCGGCCCCGCAACCCGGTATTGATCCATGGCCAGCTACAGCACTAATGAGTTCCGTTCGGGACTTCGTATTCTGATCGACAACGATCCCTGCATCATCGTCGAGAACGAGTTCGTGAAGCCCGGCAAAGGGCAGGCGTTCAATCGCGTTCGCATTCGCAACCTCAAGACCGGCAAGACCGTCGACAAGACCTTTAAGTCGGGCGAGTCGGTCGAGGCTGCAGACGTCATGGATACCGAGATGCAGTATCTGTACACGGATGGAGAGTTCTGGCACTTCATGGTGCCGGATACGTTCGAGCAGTACGCCGCCGATGCCAAGGCCGTCGGCGACGCATCGAACTGGATCAGCGACGGCGACGTCTGCCAGATCACGCTGTTCAACAACTCGCCGCTGATCGTCGAGCCGCCGAATTTCGTCGAACTGGAAATCACCGAAACGGACCCGGGTGTGAAAGGCGATACGGCGAGCGGTGGCGTCAAGCCGGCGACGCTATCGACGGGCGCGGTTGTACGCGTGCCCCTGTTCGTCGATCAGGGCGAGGTCATCAAGGTCGACACGCGCTCGAAGGAATACGTCTCGCGCGTCAAATAAAGCCGTCGCGTTTCGCGAGATCCTCGCAGTAGCTGCGGCACAGCCGCTCGACGCCTTCCTGGTCCTCGGCGCTGAAGCGATCGAGTGACGGACTGTCGATGTCGAGAACCCCGATCAGCTGATCGTTGACGATGAGCGGAACGACGATCTCCGAGCGTGACGCCGCGTCACAGGCGATGTGCCCGGGAAAGGCGTGGACGTCCGCGACCCGCTGCGTCTCGCGTGTCGCGGCCGCCGTACCGCAGACTCCGCTGCCGACGGGAATGTGGACGCACGCGGGCAGGCCCTGGAACGGGCCCAGCACGAGCTCGTCGCCGCGCAAAACGTAGATTCCGAGCCAGTTCACGTTATCGAATGCGTTCATCAGCAGGCCCACGAAATTCGCAGCGTTGGCGAGTGCGTCCGGTTCGTCCACGATCAGGGCATTCAGCTGCGCGTCGAGCAGCGCGTAGTCGGTCTCGGCCATGGCGGCACGTCCTCGTGTTGGTATCAGCCGAAGGTGACGACATTGCGGATGTCGTCCGTGCCGTCGGCAATCATATGCAGTCGTTCGAAGCCCACGGCGACGCCCGCGCAATCCGGCAGTCCGGCGCTCAGTGCGGCCAGAAGCTCCGCGTCCTTCGGTACGGCAGGACGTTGTAGCGACGCGCGCAGTTTCAAGTCCTCGTCCATGCGCCGCTCCTGCTCGCGAGCGTCGGTGAGCTCGACGTAGCCGTTGGCGAGTTCGACTGCGCCCAGGAATACCTCGAAGCGCTCGGCGACCGAATCGTCGTCGGGCGACAAACGCGCAAGCGCAGCCTGCGACGCGGGATAGTGGCGGATGACCGTAAGCGCCGACTCGTCGAGTGCCGGTGCAATGCGAGTCGCCATCAGCAGGTCCAGCCACGCGTCGCGGCGATCGCCGAGCGACGCTTTGAGCCGGCTGTCGGCAGCGGCGGCCCTCATGAGGGTCTCGGTGCTTGCCTTGAGCGGGTCGATGTACAGCGTGCGCAGGAAGGCGTCGCGATAGTCGAGAATGCGCACAGAGTTCTGGAGTTTCTCGCGATCCAGTACGGCGGCGATAAAGCGCACGGTGTCGGCGATGATGTCGTCGAGGCCGAAGTCCAGCCGATACCACTCGACCATTGTGAATTCGGGCAGGTGCAGGCGCCCGCTCTCGCCACCGCGAAACACTCGGCAGATGGAATAGATGTCCGGATAGCCGGCTGCAAGCAGCCGCTTCATCGGAAATTCGGGCGAGGTGTGCAGGTAGAGGCCGTCATCCGTGCGCAGGCTGCCGATATTCGGATCCGTTACGGCAGCGGAGCTCAGCGCCGGAGTGTCGACCTCGAGGACGCCGCGCTCGCCGAAATAGCGCCGCGCACGCCCGAGCAGAAAGGCACGGCGCCGCGCCGTATCGACGCCGGAACTCGGCCGCCAGCCGCTCATGTCGCCGTTGCCAGCCGACCTATCGGGCGGCCCTTGAGTACGCGGTGTCCGTGGCGGAGTTCATCCGACCATTCGCCGGCGCCCTTCGGCAGCACGACGATGACCGTCGAGCCGAGATTGAACCAGCCGAGCAGGTCGCCCTTCTTGCAGAAGCGGCTGTGTTCGGGGAATTCGAGGGACTCGACGACGCCGGACTTGCGCGGCCTGATCTCGCCGGTCCAGGGGGTGGAGATGCTGCCCACGTTGAGCGCGCCGACGAAGATGACGGCGGCAGGACCGAAGTCCGTCCTGAAGTGCAGGTTGAGTCGCTCATTGCGTGCGAACAGGCCGCGGATGTTGGCGGCGGTCGCATCGTTGACGCTGAACAGGTCACCCGGCACGTAGTGTGCGGCGACGAGTTCACCATCGACCGGCATGTGCACGCGATGATAGTTGTAGGGCGCGAGATAGATCGTTGCGAAGGAGCCATCCGCGAATGCCCTGGCATCGGCAAGGTCGATGGCGAACAGGTCGTCGAGGGAGTAGTCGATGCCTTTCGCCTGAAGCAGCGTTTCGCCGCTCAGCGTGCCCGCGGCGCTGACCGTGCCGTCGACCGGGCTGACGATCGTTCCCGGGTCGGCGTCGATCGGCCGGGCACCCTCCCTGAGCGGGCGGGTGAAAAACTCATTGAAGCTCGCGAAGTCCTCGGGCACGCGGGCATCGACCTCGGCGAGATCCACGTCGTAAAGCCGGTTGAAGCCCTTGATCAGCGCGTCCTTGACGAACCGCGTGCGCACGCGCGCAAGCCGGTACACCAGTGCGGTCAGCGCGTGGCGTGGCAGCAGGTACTGCAGCAGTACGAAGGCGCGCGCGAACACGGTACTAGTCGAGCCCCGACGTGACTGAGATCAACAGCTGATCGTCGTCGTACAAATGAAGAGTCACCGGGTCGGGCGCGGCATCGGCGGTCGGCCGCATGAGCATCAGGTGCTTGCCGCCGCGTTCCAGCGCCACCGAGCCGCCGGGCTCGATGACGAGTGCGGCGATGGCCTGCATGCGCGCGACACCGTCCTCGTCGACGGTCTCGTGCAGCTCCACGCTGCCGAACTGCGGGCTCTCGACGCGCGATATCCGGATCGGCGCATCACTGTTGTTGGTCAGCGTGAGGTAGCCGGCGCGCATCGGCATGCCGCCGCGTGCGGGCGGGATGTCGACATTGGTCGCGACGAGCGGCGCCTCGGGCTGGTCCGTGCCGCAGGCAGCGAGCGCCGCGAGCGCGGCCAGCAAAACAATTCGCGCATTCATGACGACAGCAGAATTGGCAGGTCGTGGACGAAGTTCTCGATGTCGTGCGGCGAACTGAACAGTGCGTGGAAGCGACCGTCGGGATCGATGACAAGGACAACGGATGAATGGTCGACAACGTAGTAGTCGCTGTCGCCCTGGGCGTCGCGTTTCTCGAAGAAGACGCCGAGGCCGTCCGTGAGCTGGCGAATCTGCTCGATGTCGCCGGTTATGCCGAGAGTGTCGTCACCGAAAGAGCCCACATAGCGCGCAAGGCTCTCCGGCGTGTCACGCTCCGGGTCGACGCTGACCAGCACGATCCTCGGCAGCGGCGACTGGCCCTCGTCCGCGAGCTGACTGCGTGCCGAGGCCAGCACCTGCAGCGTTATCGGGCAGATGTCGGGGCAGTGTGTGAAACCGAAGAACACGAGGTCCCACTGGCCCCGAAAGACGGATTCGTCGATGTCGGCGCCCTGGTCGTCAACGAGCTGAAAAGCCGGTACGTCGGTCTTCGATGGCAATACTGTCGCGGTCAGGGGCCGCTCGGGCTCACTGTCGATGCTGAGCGCGATCCAGATGCCGGCTGAGAGTGCGACGCCGAGCAGGACGGCGACGAACAGGTTCCTGGGGTGCATACGCCTTGAGGTGCTGAAACGAGGGCGTGCAATTCTAACGTCATCGGGGGCGGCCGTGATAGATTCGCCGGCGCAAACCCGCTAGCCGTGCCCGATGTCACCAGCCGCCCCAATCACCGTCGAGTCGCTGATCCGCCGCATTGCCGACCGCTTTGCGGCCGCAGAGCTCAGTTTCGGCCACGGAACCGACAATGCGCTGGATGAAGCGGCCTGGCTCGTTTTCGCGCGCCTCGGGCTCGCGCATGAAGATGCGCCCGAGGTCTACGCGGCCGAGGTGGACGAGGCGGCTGTTGCGGACGTCGGTGCGCTCGCAACCCGACGCATCGAGGAGCGCATCCCCGTTGCATACCTGGTCAACGAGGCCTGGTTCTGCGGACATCGGTTCTATGTCGACGAGCGCGTGCTCGTGCCGCGCTCACCGATTGCCGAGCTGATCGGCGAACGCTTCGAACCCTGGCTTCACGCCGACAAGGTGCAGCGCATCGCCGATCTGGGTACCGGCAGCGGCTGCATTGCAATTGCGCTGGCGCACGCGTTTCCCGACGCGCGCGTCGATGCGATCGATATCTCCGCGGAGGCTCTCGACGTAGCGGCGATAAATGTCGCCGACCATGGGCTGGAAGACAGGGCGCAGCTCGTCCAGTCCGATTTTTTTGCCGGGCTCGAACAGTCCGGCGAACCGCCGCAGTACGATCTGGTCGTGAGTAATCCGCCGTACGTGGATCGCGCTGACATGGACGAACGTCCAGCCGAGTTTCACCACGAACCGGAGCTCGGTCTCGCCGCTGGCGATGACGGCCTCGCTTCCGTGAACGTGATCCTGCATGATGCGGCGCGCTTCCTCGCGCCCGGCGGCTTGCTGGTCTGCGAGGTCGGCAACAGCCGGCCGGCACTCGAGCACCGTTACCCGGAGCTTGCATTTGTCTGGCCGGAGTTCGAGCATGGAGGCGAGGGCGTCTTCCTGTTGAACCGGGAAGCGCTCGTTTCGGCATTCGGAGAAGGCTCAAGTGTCCGGTAACAGTTTCGGCAAGTCCTTTGTCGTCACGACCTTTGGCGAAAGCCACGGGCGTGCGCTCGGTTGCATCGTCGACGGTTGTCCGCCCGGGCTGCCGCTCGAGGAGGCGGATATCCAGGCCGACCTCGATCGACGTCGGCCCGGTCGCTCGCGCCACACGACCCAGCGCAACGAGCCTGACCAGGTGCAGATACTGTCTGGTGTGTTCGAGGGTCAGACGACCGGAACTCCGATCGGGCTCGTGATTCACAACAAAGACCAGCGCTCGAAGGACTACGGCGACATCAAGGACAAGTTTCGGCCCGGGCACGCCGACTTCACCTATCAACACAAGTACGGCATCCGCGACTATCGCGGCGGCGGCCGTTCGTCGGCGCGCGAGACGACGATGCGCGTCGCCGCCGGCGCCATTGCGCGCAAGTACCTGGCGACACGGCTGGGGCTTTCAATTCGCGGCTACCTGTCGCAACTCGGCCCCATTGAACTCGCCGGCACCGATCTGTCGATCGTCGATGACAACCCGTTCTTCGCGGCCGACCCGGGCAAGCTCGATGAACTCGAGAGCTTCATGGACGCGCTGCGCGAGGAGGGCGACTCGATTGGCGCCAAGATCAGTGTACTCGCGTCGAACATGCCGATCGGTCTCGGCGAACCCGTGTTCGACAAACTCGAGGCGGACATCGCCAAGGGACTGATGAGCATCAATGCCGTAAAGGGTGTCGAGATCGGTGCGGGTTTCGCCGCGGTGTCGCAGCGCGGCAGCCAGCATCGCGACGAGATATCGGCCGATGGCTTCATGAAGAATGATGCCGGCGGCACGCTCGGCGGCATTTCCTCCGGGCAGGACCTGCTTGCAAGCATTGCGCTGAAGCCGACCTCCAGTATCTCGGTCGCCGGCCAGACGATCGACAAATCCGGCCGCGAAACGGAGATCGTCACGAAGGGGCGTCACGACCCCTGCGTCGGTCTTCGCGCAACGCCGATCGCCGAGGCGATGGTCGCACTCGTATTGATGGACCATTACCTCCGACACCGGGCGCAAAACGCGGACGTGACCAATCCCAGCTGAGCACGTGAACTGATATGTCAGAAACGATCGATATCGCGGTCGTCGGCGCAACGGGCGTCGTCGGCAAATCCATGCTGGAGATCCTGGCTGAAAGACGTTTCCCGGTCGGCAAGGTCTATGCGCTCGCAAGCGCCCGGTCCGTCGGCAAGCAGGTCGACTTCGGCCAGCGAACGCTCGACGTCGAGGATCTCGCGAGCTTCGATTTCAGCAAGGTGAGCATCGCGCTGTTTTCGCCCGGCGCGTCCGTATCGGCGGAGTATGCGCCGAAGGCGGTCGAGGCGGGCTGTGTCGTCATCGACAACACATCCCAGTTTCGCTACGACGACGACGTTCCGCTCGTCGTTCCGGAAGTGAACCCGGAAGCGATCGCGGCGCACAAGGCGCGCGGCATCATCGCAAACCCTAATTGTTCGACGATCCAGATGGTTGTCGCGCTGAAGCCTATCTACGATGCGGTCGGCATCGAGCGCATCAACGTTGCGACCTACCAGGCCGTGTCGGGCGCGGGCCAGAGCGCGATCGAGGAACTCGTGCGGCAAACCACCACGTTATTGAACGGTCGCCCATTGGAAATCGAGGGCGATGCCAAGCAGATCGCGTTCAATGCCGTGCCGCATATCGACGTTTTTCTCGACAATCGCTACACGAAAGAAGAAATGAAGATGGTCTGGGAAACGCGCAAGATACTGGGCGATGAGGAAATTCTCGTGAACCCGACGGCCGTCCGCATCCCGGCCTTCTACGGCCACTCAGAAGCGGTGCATATCGAGACGCGCGACAAGATTTCAGCCGATGAAGTGTGCAAACTGCTCGAAAACGCCCCGGGCATCGAGCTGCTCGATGGCGTACAAACCGGGCAGTATCCGACGGCCGTCACGGAAAGTTCGGGAAATGATCCGGTATATGTAGGACGGGTGCGTGAAGACATCTCGCACCCACGTGGAATCAATCTCTGGGTCGTTGCCGACAACATACGTAAGGGCGCGGCTCTAAATAGCGTCCAAATTGCTGAAATATTGGCAAAAAACTATCGATAAGATACACTTCGCAAGCAATTGCACCGGCGCTGAGACGCTACGGACAGCGGGCTTTCGCGCGATAGGAGACGGTGCACCTGGGGAGTTGGAGATCATTACTATGCTCAGACGTCTTATTCGTCTCTCGCTGGCATTTACACTAATTCTATGCGGCGAGGTCTGGGCCCTTGGGCTCGGCGAAGTACGTCTTGATTCGGCACTCAATGAACCGCTGCGTGCCGAAATCGAATTGCTGTCGGCGACGCCCGAGGAACTCGACGGGTTGACCGTCGCCCTTGCGTCGGCCGAGACCTTCGAGCGCTACGGTCTCGACCGTCCCGCTTATCTGCAGAACATTAGCTTCGAGATCGTTCGTTCCGGCGGACCCACAGGCAACTTTGTTCGCCTGCGCTCGCCGTCCCCGATGACGGAGCCGTTCCTGACCTTCCTCGTCGAGGCGACGTGGTCACGCGGTCGATTGCTGCGTGAGTACACGGTGCTCCTCGACCCGCCGACGTTTGCGCCACCGGTTGCGGCACAGCCGCCGGTGCAGGCACCGCAGCGCAGCGTGCCGACCGACAGCGGCCGCATTGAGCGGACGCCGGCGCCGACACCTGCGCCCGTCGCAGAGTCACGCCAGCCGGCGCCAACCCCGGTCCGGACCGCACCGGCGACGACGACACCTGATCCTGTTGCACCGACCCAGCCGAGCACCAGCCCGCCGCAGCCCGTTGCCGACGACACGCCGTTCGACACGGCGTCGGGTGGCGATTACACCGTGGCGCGCGGCGAAACGCTGTGGGGTATCGCGATGGCGATGCGCCCGGACAGCCGCCTGTCGATGAACCAGACGATGCTCGCCATCTACGAGGCCAACCCGGGCGCGTTCGGTGGCAACATCAATGTACTGCGCGCCGGCGCCTCGCTCAGGCTGCCGAGCGCCGAAGAGATTTACACGATCGATCGCGGCTCCGCACTGGCCGAGGTCCAGCGCCAGCACGATTCCTGGGGTGGTACCGCCGGCATCGTCGACACCGATACGACCCCGGTCGTCACGGACACGACGCCGAGCCTGCAGCTCGTGCCGCCCGACGAGGATCCCATCGGCGTCGGCACCGGCGAAGACACAGACATCGGCACCGAGCCGATGCTGTCGCGCGAGGATGAGATCGTCGACCGTATCGCCGAGATCGAATCGGAAGAGATGCCGATCGAGCAGTCGCTCATCGACATCCGCAATGACGAGCTTGCCAACCTGCAGCGCGAGCTGGCCGAGATTCGCGGCGAGCCGTACATTCCGCCGGTCGACGAGTCGGTCGCGGACGTTGACGATCCGTTCCTCGACGACGAGCTCATGGATGACGAGGGGATCGACGACGTCGTCGGCACCGACGAGGTGCCCGAGGGCGAACTGTTCCCGACCTTCGACGACGTCGAGGGCGAAGATACCGTCGCAGGCGATACCGACACGGTTCGCGATCCGTCGACGACGATTTCGATACCCGAGCCGCAGCCGTCGCTGCTGGACACGATCCTCGGCTACGTCACGGGCATCTACGGCATCATCGCTGGCGCAGTCTTGCTCGCGATCGGTTTCCTAGTCTGGTTCCTGCGCCGCGACAAGGGCGAAGACGATGAGTCCTGGGGGGCGCCGCTCGACGACGACGACCTCGCCTCGGCGACCCTGTCCGGAACCGAATCGCTGCGCGCACCGTCACCCGACGAGTCAATCGTTGTCGTGGAACAGGAATCCGCGGCCGCGACACTCGAGCCGGACACGATGGAGGTGCCGACGCCGGAGATGCCTGCGGCCGCCGAGGTAGAGGACACCGATTTCGGATCGCTGGAAGATACGTTCTCGAGCGAAACTGCGGTTAACCTCGACCAGTCCGACCCGATCGCCGAAGCTGACTTCCACATGGCGTACGGTCTCTACGACCAGGCGGCCGACCTGATCAACGGTGCGCTGTCGGTCGAGCCGGACCGCCAGGACCTGCTGACCAAGCTCTGCGAGATCTACTTCGTCTGGGGCAACCGCGACTCCTTTGTTGACGCCGCGGAGCGCCTGCACGGCGCCGTCGCCGGCGGCGAGAGTGCCGATTGGGACAAGATCGTGATCATGGGCCAGCAGATCGCGGCCGATCACGAGCTCTTCGCTGGCGCAGGGGTCGCTGGCGCTACCAAGGCTGTCGACCTGACCTTTGATGCGTCGACGGACGACACCGGCGCCCTGGACATGGACTTCGGTACCGACGACGACGGCGGCGCGGACATCATCGACCTTGGCGCCGAGCCGGCAGCCACGGACGACGACGCGGTCGACTTCCTGTTTGACGAGAGCGCGACGGCCGACGATTCGTCGGCGACCGCCGACGAGGAGACGCTGGACTTCAGCGTAACCGCCGAGATGCCGACCGTGGAGCAGCCGTCGGTCGATGCGACGCTCGAATCACCGACCATCGAGCAGCCGTCCGAGTTGCCGTCTTTTGAGACGGACGCGACGGCCGAAATCGATCTCGACGACCTCGGCCTCGACCTCGACGGCCTCGAGGAGACCGAAATCGCCGGCCTCGACGACCTCGACGAGACCGAGGTTGCCACGCTCGATGACGACGGACTCGACATCACCGGCACCAACGAAGCACTGACCGACGAATCGGTCGCAACCGGCAAGAATCCGGCCATCGATCCGAATGCCACGGGCGTGCAGGAGGCCTTCGACACGAGCGCGACCGGATCGCCAGTGGCTCTCGACCTGGACGACGAACTCTCGTCGACAGGTGAGATGCGACTCGCGGCGGACGAGACCGGCCAGAACCCGATGATGGACCCGGCCGAGGACGCCAGCCTGCTCGACGCGACCGGCAAGACGCAGGTGCTGAGCGACGACTTCGCCGTAGAGACCTTCGCGGACGAGGACACGACCTCGCTCGGCGACGACGACGCAACGATGCTCGCGCCCGGCGTGGGCAGCGATGACGAAGAGTTCGACTTCGCCAAGACCGAGGCACTGCCGCCGGACGCATTTACGGGCGGTGACCTGGACGCTACCGGCGAATTGCCGGCGGTGGCGAGCACTGACGTCGATCTCGATCTCGACGACCTCACGGCGGCGCTGCAGGTCTCTGAACTCGGCGATACCGTCGAGCAGATGCGTGACGATGCCACCGTGGAACAGCCGCGACCATCGTTGACCGTCGAGGAAACCTCGATCACACAGGCGCTCTCGCCGGACGATATGTCCGACGATCTGAGTGAGGCGCGAACGATGACCGAGGTTGGCACCAAGCTCGATCTCGCGCGGGCGTACGTCGACATGGGCGACCCGTCGGGTGCCCGCAGCATCCTCGAGGAAGTGCTCGACGAGGGCGACGAAGGCCAGCGGCAGCAGGCACAGCAGCTGCTTGATACGCTGCCGACCTGAGTCCGCTACCGCGCGCCCTGAGCGCGCCCCGACCCAATGCGTATCGCGATCGGCATCGAGTACGACGGTACCGCCTATAACGGCTGGCAGCGCCAGAAGTCCGGGATTGGCGTCCAGCAGTGCGTCGAGGACGCGCTCTCCGAAGTCGCCAACGAGACCGTCGAGGTCGTCTGCGCCGGGCGCACGGACACGGGCGTGCATGCATCGGGCCAGGTGGCGCACTTCGATACGATTGCCGAGCGCTCCGAACGCGGCTGGCTGCTCGGCGCCAACAGCAACCTGCCCGACGATATCAGCGTCAGCTGGGTGCAACCGGTCGCGGAGGATTTCCACGCGCGTTTCTCGGCCACCGCCCGGAGTTACCGTTACCTGATTCTGAACCGGCTGGTGCGTTCCGCGCTGCACCGGCATCGGGCCTGGTGGGTTCACCAGCCGCTCGACGAAGCCGCGATGAACAAAGCGGCGCAGGCTCTCGTCGGCGAGCACGACTTCTCCGCGTTTCGGGCCGCCGGCTGCCAGGCCGCGACGCCGAACCGCGAGGTGACGGCCATCGCCGTGCAGCGCGAGGGCGACTGGCTGACGCTTTCGGTCACCGCAAACGCGTTCCTTCAGCACATGGTGCGCAACATCACCGGGACGCTGGTCGCGATCGGCATGGGCGAGGAGTCTGTCGGCTGGTGCCGGAAGGTCCTGGAGGGTCGCGACCGGCGGCAGGGCGGGATCGCGGCGCCGCCGCACGGGCTGACCCTTGTTCGAGTGACATACCCCGACAATCTACTTACCATACCGTCATGAGCTGGTTCGAAAAGTTAATGCCGTCCCGCATCAGCACCGAGAAGCGTACGCGCTCGGTGCCCGAAGGTGTGTGGATCAAGTGCGCCAAGTGTGATGCACAGCTGTATCGCAATGAGCTGGAACGCAACCTGCTTGTGTGCCCGAAGTGCAATCACCACATGCGCATCGGTGCACGGCAGCGCCTCGACTACTTCCTCGATCCTGATTCACAGCAGGAACTCGCGGGCGGGCTCGAGCCCGAGGATCCGCTCAAGTTCCGTGACAGCAAGAAGTACCGTGAGCGTATCGTCGCGGCGCAGAAGAAGACCGGCGAGAAAGACGCCCTAGTGGCAGTAACCGGGACGCTGCTCGGCCGCCCGATCGTTGCCTGTGCATTCGAGTTCTCGTTCATGGGCGGATCGATGGGCTCGGTAGTCGGCGAACGGTTTGCGCGGGCCGCGAACCACGCGGCCGAATCCAGCATGCCGCTGATCTCTTTTTCGGCCAGCGGCGGCGCGCGCATGCAGGAGGCGTTGTTTTCCCTGCTGCAGATGGCGAAGACGTCGGCGGCGCTGGCGAAGCTCGGCGAAGCCAGGGTTCCGTACGTGTCGGTGCTGACCGACCCGACGACCGGCGGTGTGTCGGCAAGCCTCGCGATGCTTGGCGACGTCAACGTCGCGGAGCCCGGCGCACTGATCGGATTTGCCGGTCCGCGCGTGATCGAACAAACGGTGCGTGAAAAGCTGCCGGAAGGCTTCCAGCGCAGCGAGTTCCTGCTCGATCACGGCGCGATTGACATGATCGTCGACCGGCGTGAAATGCGCGAACAGATCGCGGATCTGCTCGCCAAGCTCGAGCGGCGACCGAGTCCCGGCAAAGAAAGCTAGTTCCCCCGATGAGTTCCGCGGGCGCAACGCTCGGCGACTGGCTCGCGCGCCTCGAGACTTTCTCTCCTCGCGAGATAGACCTCGGCCTCGAGCGCGTGGCGGCCGTCCTCGAACGGCTTGCGCTGCCCCGCCCGGAACTCGTCCTGCATGTCGCCGGCACCAACGGCAAAGGCTCGTCTGTCGCGATGGCTGCGGCCCTGCTTGCCAGTGACGGCAGCGTTGTCGGCACCTACACCTCTCCGCATGTATCGCGTTACAACGAACGCATCCGTGTCGGTGGCGAGGAGGCCAGCGACGCCGAGATCGTTGCGGCGTTCGAGCGCGTGGACGCGGCGCGTGGCGATACTCCGCTCACCTACTTCGAATTCGGCACCATCGCGGCGCTGATCGTCTTCGCGGCTCGCGAGGTCGACGTTGCCGTTCTCGAGATCGGCATGGGCGGCCGGCTCGACGCGGTGAACGCGGTGGCCGCCGACGCCGGCCTGATCACCAACGTGTCGCTCGACCACTGCGACTGGCTGGGCGACGACATCGAGACGATCGCTCGCGAGAAGGCCGGCATCATGCGGGCCGGCAAACCGGTGGTCTTTGCTGCGCACGAACGGCCCGTATCGATCGAACAGGCGGCCTCGGAAACCGGCGCCGAGCTGATTGCCGCAGGCCGGGACTACGACTGGCTGGCAGGGCAGTCCGGCTGGTCGTGGCAGGGTCCGACGCTGAATCTCGAGGCACTCGCGCCGCCGCCGCTCAAGGGCATGTTCCAGGTGGGCAACGCTGCCGGGGTGCTTGCGCTGCTCGAGGCTGCGGGCAGGACGAAGCTCCTGGATACGCGCAAAGTGAACCGGGCGTTCCGCGGCCTGTCGCTGGCGGGCAGGATGCAACATATCGATGGCGATCGGCACTGGCTGCTCGACGTGGCCCACAATGCAGCCGCCGCGGAGGTCCTCGCCCGGCAGCTGGACCAGGACCGCATCGACGGCTCGACCGTCGCGATAGTGGGCACGCTCGACGACAAAGACGTCGAAGGCATTGTCCGGCCGCTGGTGCCCGAGGTTGACCACTGGATCGCCGTCGAGGTCGACAGCCCGAGGGCCATTGCCGTCGACGAGCTGGCACGGCGAATCGCCAACGCGGCCAATACCGGCTGTCTGGAGGCCGAGTCGATCGATGCGGCGGTGACGCGGGCCCGTGAGCTGACCGGTGAGACGGACCGTGTGCTGGTCACGGGTTCCTTCTACCTCGTCGGTCCGGCGCTCGAAGCGCTTGCGCCGTGACGGGTCCGGCTTGGGCTATACTGGCGCCGCTTCGAAACGGGCGGTCGACATGGCGCGGTCTGCATGGATAGAGCTTTGAAAGAACGAATCATCGGCGCGATCGTGCTCGTAGCGGTCGTGGTCCTCGTTGTCCCCGTATTTCTCGACGGCCCGCCCGATGACGACGAGATCGTCAGTGAGCGCGTTCCGCTGCCGGGGCAGACCGAACAGAAGACCCAGACCGTCGTTTTGAATCGCGATCGCAGCGAGCCGGTGCCAACGTCTGCGGAACCGACGCCGGTGCCGCAGCGCCCGTCGCCGGCGGTCACCGAAACCCGTCCGGAGCCTCAGCGTACTGTCGTGGCAGAGCGCGCGGCGGAGCCCGAATCGCAGTCCGGCTCGGGGACGGACATCGAGCCGGAGGCCGAGCCGGTAGAGGAGCCGCCATCGCCCGCGCCACGAAGCACTCCCCCGCGGACCGAGGTCGCGCGGGCGCCGGCATCGAGCACGGGGATGTTCGCGGTCCAGCTCGGCAGCTTCTCGAGCCAGGAAAACGCAGAGAGACTCGCCGCCGACCTGCGGGCGCAGGGTTTCGCAGCCTTCCTGAGCCAGCTGTCAACGTCGTCAGGGCAGCTGCATCGTGTCCGTATCGGACCACAAAAGGACCGCGAAGCCGCCGAGGCCATGGCCGCGCGGCTGGCAACCGCCGGCCACGACGGACAGGTGGTTCCGCACCCGTGATCTGCTAGAATCCCGCCATTCCCCGAAGCGACCCCGCCGGAAACGCGCAAAGCTGTAAATGCCGTTCATCGACATCATTATCGCGGTCGCGATCATCGTTTCTATTGTCGTTGGATTCGTCCGAGGCATCGTCAAGGAAGGTGTTTCGATCGGGGCGCTTGTGTTCGCGATCTGGGGTGCGCTGTACTTCGGTCCCGTCATCGGTGGCATCGCGAAGGGCTGGCTCAGCGCCGAGGAGGCGCGCGTCTGGCTCGGCCGCATTGTCGTTTTCACCATTATCCTGTCGCTGGGTGGCCTCGCGAGCTGGGGACTCTCCAAGGTCATCCGCGTTTCGGTACTGAGCGGCATCGATCGCATGGCCGGGTCCCTGTTCGGCGCGCTGCGCGGCATACTGTTCGCCGCGATCTTTGTGCTCATCGGCGAGTTCGCGGGCTTTTCGAACGATGAGTGGTGGGCCGACTCGCACCTGATCCCGCATTTCGCCGTCGTCGCAGACTGGGTCGAGGAATTTGCGCCAAAGGGTCTCGACATGATCACGCCGGACGGCGAGGCTGAGTCGCTGCCCGTGGAGTTACCAGAGGTGTTCAAGTAGTCATGTGTGGTGTCGTCGGAATCGTGAGTCACAGGCCGGTCAACCAGGCGCTATATGACGCGCTGACCGTTATGCAGCACCGCGGCCAGGACGCCGCCGGCATCGTGACCTGGGGCGAGGAAGGCCTGCAGCAGCGGCGGGCCAATGGCCTCGTTCGCGACGTGTTCCGGCAGCGGCACATGACCCGTCTGACGGGCAATGTCGGTATCGCGCACTGTCGCTATCCGACCGCAGGCGGCGCCAAGTCGTCGGAGGCGCAGCCGTTCTACGTCAACTCGCCGTACGGGATCTGCCTTGCGCACAACGGCAACCTGACGAATCACGACGAACTGACGGAGCTCCTGATTCGCGAGGACCGGCGCCACCTGAGCACGAGCTCCGATTCCGAGGTCTTGCTCAACGTCTTTGCCCACGAACTGCATGTACGCGCCAGCGGCAAGCCGTCGGCAAGCCAGATCTTCGACGCGATCGAGGCCGTGCACAAGCGCTGCACCGGCGGCTACGCCGTCGTCGCGATGATCATCGGCTTTGGCGTCGTAGCTTTCCGCGACCCCAACGGCATCCGTCCGCTGGTGCTCGGTCAGCGGGATACGGACGAGGGCATGGAATACATGGTCGCGTCGGAGTCGGTCGCGCTCGATGTGCTGCAGTTCGAGCGCATGCGCGACGTACAGCCGGGCGAGGCGGTCGTCATCGAGAATTCGGGACGCCTGCACAGCCGTCCCTATTCCGGTGAGGTCCGGCATACGCCGTGCATTTTCGAGTACGTCTATTTCGCGCGGCCGGATTCGATCCTCGACGATATCTCGGTATACAAAGCGCGCCTGCGGATGGGTGAGCAGCTCGCCGGCAAGATCGTGCGCGAGTTCTCGGAACACGACATCGACGTCGTGATTCCGATTCCGGACACGAGCCGGACGTCCGCGCTGCAGGTTGCCTATCACCTCGGCGTGAAGTACCGCGAGGGCTTCATCAAGAACCGCTACATCGGCCGCACCTTCATCATGCCCGGCCAGGCCGAACGGACGAAGTCGGTTCGCCAGAAGCTCAACGCGATCGACCTGGAATTCCGCAACAAGAACGTGCTGCTGGTCGACGACTCGATCGTCCGCGGCACGACATCGCGGCAGATTATCCGACTGGCTCGCGAGGCCGGCGCAAGCAAGGTGTATTTCGCATCTGCCGCGCCGCCGGTGCGTTGTCCCAATGTCTACGGGATCGACATGCCGGCTGCATCCGAGCTGATCGCGAACGGGCGCACGGTCGAGGAGATCCAGGCGCTGATTGGCGCGGACCGGCTCATCTACCAGGATCTGCACGGTTTGATCCGCGCAGTGCGGCACGACAACTCAGCGATCACCGAATTTGATACCTCGTGCTTCTCCGGCGAATATGTCACCGGCGACGTGACGGACGAATACCTGGATGAGCTCGAGAAACGCCGCAATGATGCCGCCAAGCAGGCGAAGAAGAAAAAGCACACGAAGCTCGAGTCCGCAATTGGGATGTAGACGGGTGGCCTGCCGGCCATGAGCATCAAGGTCATGATCATCGACGGCCAGGCCGAGTTTCGCTCGCTGCTGATGCATCACGTCACGACACATTGGCCGGACGCGATTATCTCGGCCTACGATCCGATCTCCGCCGGCCACCTTCCCGACGAGTTCTCCGGAGCCGGCAACGACCTCGTACTGCTTGGCAACAAGCTCGGCGAGCGTGACGGTCTCGACACGGTAAAGCAGTTCCTGCGCACGCCGTCGTTCCCGGCCGTCGTCTATTTCGGCAACGAAGATGAGAAGGACGCGATCCTGAAAGCCGGCGTCGAGGCGTTCTTCACGCGCGATACCATCCGGCACGACGCGCTGATCGTGAAGCTCAGCGACATCCTGAAGTCGCGCAATCGGGTCGCATCGACCGGCATTCTGTTCATGGGCGACCAGGAGACCGG